>NZ_VSRL01000179.1 GCF_012184385.1 Lentzea indica | reverse complement strand
CGCCTCCGCGCACGCGGTCCGCCGCCGGGTGTCCGTGGCCGCCCGCGGCAGCCGGCGGCTGGTGGTCGGCTTCCGGGCCGGCATCCCGGTCATCCCGGCGACGCGGGTGTTCGAGGCCCAGCATCCGGACGTGGTCGTGGACGTGCAGCGGATGGAATGGGACGACCAGGCCGCGATGCTGCTCGACGGCCGCGTCGACGTCGGCTATGTGCGGCTGCCGATCGACGAGACCGGCCTGCGCGTGACTCCGCTGTACACCGAGCCGCTCATGGTGGTGCTGCCCGCCGGTCACCGGTTGGCAGGCAAGGAGGAGGTCACCGAGGCTGACCTGGCCGGTGAGCCGCTGGTCTGGCATGCCGACCCGAGCACGCAGCCCACCAGGCGCCCGCACCCCGACTCCGGGCTCCGGGTGCGCGGGGTGGAGGAGACGCTCGAGCACGTCGCGGCCGGCCGGGGCATCTCGTTCGTGGGGCGTTCGGCGACCGTGTTCTACTCGCGTCCGGACATCAGCTACGTACCCATCCCGGAACTTGCGCCCGACCAGGTGTGCCTCGCGGTGGCGGCATCACGCACCTCGCCGCTGGCCGAGGACTTCTTCACCGCGGCGCAGGCGACGGCCGAGATCACGGCGGAATGTGGGAACTACGAGTTGGGTGCGGCTGTCGTGGAGTGATCACGCGGCCTGTGGGATGAGCCCATCGAGGTATGTCCGCACACCGGCGTGGGGTCTCAGCTCGTGTGACATGTCGATCTTGGCTGACCTGCGGGTTCCTCGTGTGTCTCACGGGATTTCATGTGCGACTTTTCTCAATGAGCTGATCTCACCGAGATCAGGTGCCGCATGCCGCCTGGTAGGCGACAATCGGGTCGCGGGGATCCCAATGACGTTCGTCAACCCTGGTCAGTTCGAACGGCCGAGTGAACGTAGCCGCATCATCGGTGAGCGCCGTGTGGCGGGCAACGCGCGGACATGCGGCGCACCGCTCCTTACTCAACGCGCTCAACTGTCACTGACGGCGTGGCGGTCTGACTTCTCCCAGCGCGGCCTGCTCAGGGCAGTCTCTTTCAGTCGTGGGCGAACGTCCGGTCTGTCTCCGGGCAGGCTCGCTAGGCTTGATCGGCTCGCCTCAACCACCTTGCCCGGGGGAACAGTGCACCGTTTCGCGGCCAGTCCTGCCCTAGCGCGGCTGGAATGGATTCTTGACGGCCTGGATGGGAAACCCGGCTGGGGAGCTGACGCGTCCGACGTGCTCGCGGCTGCGTTCACCGCCGTCGTCACGCCCGAGAGGTACGTCGAGGTCACCCGCGGTCGAGCTGCCAACTACGCGCCGGTCGTCGTGGTCGTCTCGACGTCAGCGAGACCACCGCGCAGGCGCGGATCCTCCGCCACGACGGCACCGTTGATGTCGTTTCCTGCGTCGTCGAGACCGCACGGCCGCATCGAGTCGCCACCACGTGGGTTGCCGGACTGGTGCCGACCGATCTGACACCGAGGTTGCCGGCCGATTTCACCGACTACGACCTGCCTTCCGTCGCCACGAACGCTCGGCTGGTCGTGTTCTCCGGGTTGCCCGGCAGCGGGAAGAGCACCCTGGCCGACGCAGCGGGCGCCGAGCTGGGGATCCCGGTCTTCGCCACCGACTGGCTGCTCGGCGCGCTGACTCCGTTCGGTGGTCGCTATTTCGAGGCTCCACTGGCGATCGCCGAAGAGGTACTGACCACGCTCGCTCTGCGGCAACTCCTCGCCGGACAGTCCGTCATCCTCGATCATCCCACCGAACGGGTGGCGACCAGGGATCGCTGGCGTAGCCTGGCCCGCCGGGCCGGTGCGGAGTTCCGTGTGGTCGTGTGTCAGTGCTCCGACCCGGAAGTCCACCGTGACAGGCTCGAAGGCCGCAGCCGCGGAATCCCCGGCTGGCACGACGCTGGCGACTGGTCCAACGTGCAGCAGCGACTAGCAAGCTTTCCCTCCTGGCACGGGGAGGCGCTCTCAGTGGATACCGTTCAACCACGCGAGCTGGCCCTTGCCGCGGTCATACGGCACATCACCGCCTGACGGCGTCAGGGCACGCGCCTGTCGCTGGCCTGCTCGGACGCGGCAGGCGACAATCGGGCTGACGAGTCCGCGTGAATGGATCTGATCTGCGAGAAGACACACGGATCGCGCGAAGACGGGCGTGGAGTCCCTGGTAGAAGAACTCTCAAGACCTCGTCCTAATGGCCGATGTTCACGCCGCCGAACCGGCCGTTCGGCTGCCGGGGTTGACCTTGAGGAGGAGTCCGGCGTGGCCGCGCGTTCCTGGTTTGGCGGCATGACCATCCTGCTAGCTGATCCGGTCGTGCGCGCCGTTCGCGTGCTCGACAACGGTGATCCGTTGGTACCACTGGATTTCGCGCCGGGTGTGCTGGTGAGGGAAGGCCTCGCGCGGCGCCTCGACGTGGCACGCGCGGTGCTTCCGTCCGGTGTGGACCTGCGGGTGATCGAGGGGCACCGCAGCATCGCCGACCAGAGCGCGATCATCGAGCGGTACACCGCCGAGCTGCGCGAGCTCCACCCGACGGCCGACGCGGTCGAGCTGGCCCGTCTGTCCAGCCGCTTCGTGGCGCCACTCGCCGTCGCCCCGCACGTCGCGGGCGCGGCCGTCGACCTCACGCTCGTCACCACGTCGGGTGCCGAGCTGTGGATGGGCACGGCGGTCGACGCCACTCCCGAGGAGAGCGACGGCGCGTGCTTCTTCGACGCGCCGGTGGACGCGGAGGCCCGGCACAACCGGACGGTGCTCGCCGACGCGCTGAGCGGCGCGGGGTTGATCAACTACCCGACCGAGTGGTGGCACTGGTCCTACGGCGACCGTTACTGGGCGCTGCTGAGCGGTGCGGACAACGCCGTCTACGGACCAGTGGAGGTGCCTGCGTGGGCGCGCTCGTGACGAGCATCCGCCAGGTGTCGGCGGCGCCTTCGCTCTCGGTCGACCTCGCCGCGGTGGCTGCCAACACGAGACGGTTCGTCTCGCTTGCCCGGGGCTCCGTCATGGCGGTGGTGAAGGCCGACGGGTTCGGGCACGGGCTGGGCGATGTCGCCCGTACCGCGGTGGCCGCGGGTGCCACCTGGGTCGGCGTCACGTCGCTGGCGGAGGCGGTGGGGGTGCGGGAGTCCGGTGTGGACGTTCCGGTGCTCAGCTGGCTCAACCCGGTCGACGTGGACGTCAGGACGGCGGTGCGGTACGGGATCGACCTGAGCGTGCCGAGTCTGCACCACCTCGCGGTGATCGAGCAGGCCGGACCGGTTCGCGTGCATCTGCAGTTGGACACGGGAATGGCGCGTGACGGTGCCGCGCCCGACGCGTGGCTGGCGCTGATGTCCGCGGCTCGCCGGGCGGAACTGGCCGGAAAGATCTCGGTCGTCGGAGTGATGGGACACTTGCCTTGCGCCGACACGGCCGGAGCGAATGAAGCCGGAAAACGGGCGTTGCTGCGCGGGGTCGAGATGGCTCGTCAGGCGGGGTTGCGGCCGTCCGTGCGGCATCTGGCGGCCACGAGCGCCGCTCTGACCGATCCGGGCACTCACCTCGACGTGATCAGGATCGGGGCCGGGCTGGTCGGGATCGATCCGTCAGGGACCACCCGGCTGCGGTCCGCGTTGCGGTTCACGGCGCCGGTGGTCCAGGTGCGGCGGGTGGCTGCCGGTACCGGGGTCGGATACGGACATGCGCACGTCACGGACCGTGCGACCACGTTGGCGTTGCTGCCGGTGGGCTATGCGGACGGGCTGCCGCGGGCGGCCTCAGGGGTGGCGGAGGTGTGGCTGGCGGGTTGCCGGCGCGGTCGCCGGGGTGATCTCGATGGACCAGGTCGTGGTGGACGTCGGGGATGACGTCGTGGTGCCGGGAGACGAGGCAGTGGTGTTCGGGCCGGGGGACGACGGTGAGCCGACGGTGGAGGAGTGGGCTCGATGGGCGGGGACGATCCCGCACGAGATCGTGACCGGAATCGGGGCGCGGGTGCGGAGGCATGTTCGGTGATGGTCTCTATAGCTTCAGTGTTGACCAAAATCAATCTTGAGTCCGGAGTGCGGTATTGAGGGGAATCAGGGTCGCCGTCACCGGCGGCGGACAGAACTGCGAGCACGACGTGTCCGTCGCGTCGGCGGCGTCGGTGCGGGCGGCGCTCGACCCTGCCGGGTACGAGGCCGTGGCGCTCACGATCGGCCGTGACGGTCGTTGGTACGGGCAGGACGGGCAGGTGCTCGGCACGATGACGTCGGGCAGCCTGGCCGCCGCCATCGACGTACTCGCCACCTGCGACGTGGTGCTGCCGCTGGTCCACGGGCCGCTCGGCGAGGACGGCACGCTGGCCGGGTTGTGCGAACTGGCCGGGGTGCCGTACGTAGGCTCACCACTGCGAGCCGGCGCGCTCGCGATGGACAAGTGGGCCACGAAGCTCGTCGCCGAGGCCGTGGGGGTGCGGACGGCGAAGGCCAGGCTGGTCACCAACGCGTCCACTGTGGACTTCACCGGCCCTGTCGTGGTGAAGCCGGTGGCGGCGGGTTCGAGTTTCGGGGTGCGGCTCGTCGAACACGAGGGGGATCTCGAGCCCGCCGTGCGTCAGGCGCTGGAGCTGGACGACCGCGTGCTGGTCGAGGAGGTCCTCAAGGGCAGGGAGATCGACATCGCCGTGCTCGACGACCCGGACGAGGGGCGCAGGACAGGGCCGCCGCTGGAAATCCAAGTTACCGGCCTCTTCGACACGACGGTGAAGTACGACGGCAGCGCCAAGTTCGTGATCCCGGCCCCGCTGGCCGACACGGAGCTCAAGGCGCTCGAAGACGCCGCGCTGAAGGTCTACGAGGCGCTCGGCTGTCGGGGGCTCGCCAGGGTCGACTTCTTCCTCACCGACGACGGACTGGTGCTCAACGAGGTCAACACCATGCCGGGCATGACGGCGGAGTCGCAGGTGCCCAAGATGTTCGCGGCCGCCGGACTGTCCTATCCGGACCTGCTGGACAAGCTCATCAGGGGAGCGATGCGGTGAAGCGCATCGCCGGGCTGGACGTGTTGCGCGGCATCGCCATTCTTCTGGTGATGCTGCGGCACGCGTTCCCTGAGGTGTTCCCCGGTGCTGGTGTGGTCGGCGTGGTCGTGTTCTTCACGTTGAGCGGCTACCTGATCACCGGCGTGCTCGCCAGGGAGCTGGAGAACAAGGGGCGCGTCGACTTCAAGCGGTTCTACCTGCGCCGGGCGCGCAGGCTGCTGCCGGCGTTGATCGCGCTGACGCTGGTCTTCGTCGTCGTGACGCTCGTGTTCGATCCGTTGGGAGAACGGGACAAGCTGGTCCGGACGGCGGCGGTGCTGCTGACGTTCACCGGCAACCTGCCGATCGGCGGGGTGAGCCCGGCGGCGTTCCACGGCTGGACGCTCGCCACCGAGGAGCAGTTCTACCTGCTGTGGCCGGCTCTGCTCGCGTTCGCCTGGGTGCGCAACCGGACTGGCGCGGTCCTGGTCGTCACGGCGCTGGGAGCCCTCGCGGCGTGCACGGCGACGCTCGTCTGGCTGTGGCCCAACGCGGACAACGCCTACGCGCTGCCGACGTCGTGGTTCGTGTGCTTCATCATCGGCGCGGCGACCAGGCTCAAGCTGATCAGCACGCCGCGCTGGACCGTGCCGATCGCGCTCGCCGGTCTGGCGGTCCTGTCGGTGGTGCCACTGCGGGGCCACGTGCTGACCTACCTGGTCGCGGGTCCCGCGATCGCGGGCTGCACGGCGGTGTTGCTGCTGGCCTGGTCGAAGTGGGAACAGGTGGCCACGCCGATCCGCCCGCTGATGGCGCTGGGAATCCTCTCCTACGGCGCCTACCTGTGGAACTACCCGCTGACGCTGTGGCTGCGGCCGGAACTGGGCGCCGCCGCCGGACCGATCGCGGCGGTGCTCACGGTCGTGGCGGCGGCACTCAGCTGGCGTTACCTGGAGGAACCTGTCATGCGGCGAGGTAGCCGTTCACCAGCTCCAGCCAGCCCTTCTTGACCTGCCAGCCGTCAGGGGCATCGGGGTCGGCGTAGTAAATGCCGTGCGTGCACGGGTTGGTGCCGCTGATGCGGTAGGTCCACCACGCCCAGCCGATCCCGTTGTCCTTGAAGGCGTCCAGCACTTCGCGGGCCTTCTTCTTCGCGTCGTCGTCGCAGCTCTCGATGCCGACCTGGTTGATCCACACCGGCGCGGTGTGCTTGGTGCGGAAGCCGGTGATGAGCCCGATCCGGTTCAGCGGCCTGTCGAAGATGAAGTAGTTGCAGGTGTAGATGACCTTCGGGTCGGCCGTCGTGTAGGCGCCCTCGAGGTGGCTGCAGCTGTAGTTGTCGTTGGGGCCCACGACGATCGGTGTCCTGCGGTCGATGCCGCGGATCACGCCGATCATCTCGTCGTAGAACTCCTTCACCCCGGTGTCGTCCTCGCCGATCGGCTGGGGCTCCGGCAGGATCTCGAAGGCGCCCATGTACGGCGCGGTCTTGTAGCGCCGCACGAGGAACTGCCAGACCTCCTTGAACTGCTGCTTCATCACGGGGTTGGTCCAGAAGTTGTCGGGACGGCCGCCCGCACCCTGCCCGTGGTCCGAGTCGACGAAGAGCGTGATCCACAGGCGCGCGGCGCTCGCCCGTTCGATGGTCTGGTCGAGCAGCTTCAGGTGCTCGGCGTTGATGTGGCTGGGGTTGTGCGGGTCGGGGTCGCGGCTGTCCACGCCGTCCTTCCACTCGCCCCACCAGCGCAACGGGATCCGCACCGAGTTGGCGCCCGCCGCCACGTTGTCGCCGGGGTCCTGCGGCTGGACCGTTCGCCACTGGCCCCAGTTGTAGCCCCGCAGCACGATCGGGCGGCCGGACGGATCGACCACGTCCGCACCGGACACCGAGAGACGTCCCGGCGCGGCGGCCGTTGCCGGGACGCTTGCTAACAGCAGCACAGCCGCGGTCGTCACACCGAAGACCACCTGGCTCAACTTCACGCTTCTACCCCTCTCAGAGAACCGTTCGGGGCGGTACGTTGCCGGACCCGCAACCGGGAGTGGTTCGGGATTTGTTCGAGGAACATCAAGATCGCCAGTAACCTCGGACGCGTGTGACGTCAGCCGCAGAAGTCGGTGATCGTGCCGGTCAGAACCTCGGTGAGCCGGTCGAGCGAGGCGAGGTCGACGTACTCGGTGGCCGCGTGGGCGCCCGCGCCGTCGACGCCGAAGAGCACGCAGGGGATGCCTGCCCGGTCCAGCAGGGCGCAGTCGGTCCAGAACGGTTCGGCCCGGATGACGGGTGGCTCGCCGAGGTTGGCGATGAGGGCGCGGACGATGGCTGCCTGCGGGTCGGCCTCGAACGGGTCCCTGGCGAGGCCGCGGGTGAGCTTGGCGCTGAAGCCGGGGACGGTGCCGGTGAGGTGGTCGAGGATCGTGGTGAGCTCGTCCTCGACGTGCTGCGGGGGCTCGCCGGGGACCGTGCGGCGTTCGAGGGTGATCTTGCAGCTCGACGGGTAGGTGGACGCCTCCTCGCCGCCGTTGATCAGCGAGGCGTGGACGGTTCCTGTGCCGAGAAGGTGGTGTTGCGGGCCGTCGGCGAGGTCCTGGCCGAGTCGGTCGAGGGCGACGAGGAAGTGGCCGGCCTTGACGATCGCGTCCACACCCAGCTCCGGCCGTGAACCGTGTGCCGCCCTGCCTTCGATCTCGACGTCGAACCACACGAAACCCTTGTGCGCCAAGGTGACCTCGAGGTGGCTCGGTTCGGTGACGATGGCGGCGTCTGCGGTGAAGGCGGTGAGCACCTCCGCCGTGCCGAAGCTGCCGTGTTCCTCGTCCGCGACGCACGCGACGATCACATCGCCGCGCAGGGGGCGTTCGGTGGCTTTGGCGGCGGCGACCATCATCGCCGCGACGCCGCCTTTCATGTCGAACGTGCCGCGGCCGAACATCCTGCCGTCCTTGATCTCCGGCTTGAGCGGGTCGCCGTCGTAGCCCGCGGTGCCGACGGTGTCGATGTGGCCGTTGAGCATCAACGACCTGCCGCCGCCAGTGCCTTTCCTGATCGCGACGAGCGAGGGCCTGCCCGCTCGTTGCTCCAGGCGGTGGACCTCGAAGTTGTTCGCCTCGAACCATTCGGCGCAGAAGTCGGCGACGGCTCGTTCGCCGTTGCCGCCGGGGACGAGGTCCGGGTTGACCGAGTCGATGGCGATCAGTTCCGCCAGCAGGTCACGCGGATTCACTGGTGTCTCCCCACGGGTTGGCGGCCTGTCCTTCGGTGCTGATGAGCACGACGGTGCCGAGCGGCCCGAGCTCGCCGCGGATGGCGCGGAGCCCGGCAAGCGGTGCGGCGCCACACGGTCCTGAGTGGACTCCTTGTGCGGTGAGGTCCTGGATCGCCTTGGCGCATTCGGCGTCGGAGATGGCCACGGCGGCGTCCAAGCCGTTGTGCAGAAACGGCCACGCGGTGGTCGACGGGGTGCCGCAGTTGAGCCCGGCCATGATCGTGTCGCTCGTCGGGATCGTCGTGAGCGCGCCGGCTTTGAGGCTTTTGAGGACGCACGCGGCTTTGCCGGGCTCGACGGCTAGGAGCCTGGTCCTGGACTCGCGGCCGCGGTGGTGGGTGATCACGGCCTGGGCGAACGAGCCGACGCCGACGGGGATGACGACCAGGTCCGGTTGTTCCGGGAGCTGCTCGTCGATCTCGTGGCAGAGCGTGGCGTAGCCCTCGACGATCCAGGCGGGGATCTCCTCGTAGCCGGGCAGTCCCATGTCCTGGACGAGAATCCCGTCGGCTTTGGCTGCCATGGCGACCGCGTCGTCGTACGAGCCCTCCACGACGGTGACCTCGGCCTGTTCGCTCCTGATGGCTTCGATCGCCTGTGGGTGCACGGTGTGCGGCACGAAGACGTGGGCCCGTTGGCCGTGCAGGCGTGCCATGCGGGCCACCGCGCGACCGTGGTTGCCGTCGGTCGCGGTGGTGAGCGTGACCTGGTCCGTTCGGCCTTTCAGGACGCGGTGGACGGCCCAGGAAGCGCCGAGAGCCTTGAAAGCGGGTAGGCCGAGCCGGGAAGATTCGTCCTTGACGAACAATCGGCCGGCTCCGAGCTCCGTGGCGAGAGCCGGGAGCTCGATCAGCGGAGTGGGCGCGTAGCCGGGCAGTCGCGCGTGGAAGTCCCGTGCACCGGTGGGTGCGGGCCGGCATCTCCAGTCGCGGGCTTCTGGCCGCAAGAACTTCATGACGAACAGCGTGCGGCTGGCGCCGATCATCGGTCCAGCGCATGTTTTCGATCTGTATCGGTGGGAGAGTTCGACGAATCGCCTGGGAGGAGGTGGCCGGTGACCGACGAGGAGCTGATCGTCGAGTTCGCGCTGACCCGCCTGGACAATCCCGGCCTCGACATGGAGGAGGTCGCCGCGCTCGTGGTCCGCCGGGTGGGGCCGGACCGCATGCTCGAGTTCGCAGGGCTCACCCTCGTGCACCGCGATGAGCTGCGAGGAGCGGTGTTCCCTGCCGCTGTCGAGCACGTCCTGCGGGTGGTTCTGACGCTGCGAGGGCCGCGCGACTAAAGCTGCCGGACGGTGTGAAGGGCCAGCTCGATGGCACGGGTGGCCAGCGGCGACAGCGTCCGGTTCGCCTGCCAGGCCAGGTAGATCTCGCGCGGGGTCAGCGCGGGCGCGAGTTCGTGCGTGCACAGCACGTCGTCGTCAGGCGGAACGTCGAGCGTCAGCATCGGCATCACCGCGAGGCCCATTCCGGCGCGCACCATCGAGATCACGCCGCGGTTGTCGGCCGTCCGGAACACGATCAGCGGCGCGACACCGGCCTCTGCGTACACCCGTTCCACGCGGACCTGGTCGCAGATCGGCGGCGGTGCCACCATCGCGGCCTCGTGCAACGCGGTCAGCGGAACCGGCCCGTCGGCGAACCGGCCACGCCTGGCGACCACCACGTACGGGTCGTCCAGGATCTTGACCTGCTCGACCTCGCCGGTCAGCGGCCCGTCGAAGAACAGCAGGTCGAGCCCGTCGGTGCTGGGCCGGTCGGTCTCCTCCTCGAACAACCGGATGTCCGCGGCGGGGAACTCGTCCAGCAACCGGCGCACCACGGTCGGCAGGACGACGTTGGTGATGCTCTGGAACGTGCCGATGTCGACGCGCCCTTCGCCCGCCTTGAACCGTTCCACGGCGTCCTCTGTGGCCGCGGCGCGGGCGAGCACCTCACGTCCGTGTGCGAGCACCACCTCGCCGAGTGGCGTCAGCCGGACCGGCCGCGGGCCGCCCGGCCGGTCGAACACGACGCCGCCCACGGACTTCTCCAGCGCGCCGATCTGCTGGCTCACGGCAGACTGCGTGTAGCCGAGCCGGTCGGCGGCGCGGCCGAACGTTCCCTCGACGGCCACGGCGTCCAGCGTGGCCAGGTGGCGCAGGTCCAACACGGGCATGACTATAAGCTCAGCTTGTTGAATCGACCAGAATCCATCGCTTTTGTGAATGTCTGTTTGTTCCTAGCGTTGCTCTCATGAACCCACGATGTGCTCTCTGGCTCCCGCTGTTCGACTGTCTCGCCGACCCGCTGCTCGTCGCCCGTCTCGCCGCAGAAGCGGAGGAAGCGGGCTGGTCAGGGCTCTTCGTCTGGGACCACGTCCGCTGGCGCGAGCCGGTGACCCACGTGGCCGACCCGTGGATCACGCTGGCCGCCGTCGCCACCGCCACCGAACGGATCCGGTTCGGCCCGATGGTCTCGGCCATCGCCCGGCGCCGGCCGGTGAAGCTCGCCCGCGAGACCGCGACGCTGGACCTGCTCGGCAACGGACGGCTCGTGCTCGGCGTGGGCCTGGGCAGTGACCGGTTCGCCGGCGAGTTCTCCCGCACCGGCGAGGAGTGCGACGACCGCGTCCGCGGGCGGATGCTCGACGAGTCGCTGGAGATCCTGCGCGCGGCGTGGTCGGGGGAGGCCGCGCACCACCGTGGCGAGCACTACACCGTGGACGGCGTGACGTTCCTGCCGCGGCCGGTGCAGCGGCCCGGCATCCCGGTGTGGGCGGCCGGCTTCCCCGGCAACCAGAAGCCGATGCGCCGCGCCGCCCGCCTGAACGGCTTCTTCCCCGTCAACATCGCGTCCGCCGACGAGTTCGCCGGCGCCGTGGCCCAGGTCGAGGCCCTGCGGCCGGATGGCGGGCCGTTCGACTACGTCGCCGAGGTCGAGCCCGGTGCGGACGTCACGCCGTTCGCCCAGGCCGGGGCGACGTGGTGCCTCACAGCGTTCGACCCGGCGTCGCTCTCGGTGGACCACGTGCGCGGCGTGCTGCGCGACGGACCTGCGGTCAACGCGGCTTGAGCAGCGCTCGATCGCGACTGCACGAAATTGTCGGTGCTGCCCGGTAACGTCCTGGTCCATGAGTGCTGGGGACCGGATCAAGGAGCTCGCCGCGCGGATCGTGGAGCTGCGCGACGCGTACTACCAGGGCGAGCCGCTGGTGGCCGACGCCGAGTACGACGCGATCGAGGACGAGTTCCGTGCGTTGGTCGCGAAGCACCCGGAGCTGGCGCCGGAGGACAACCCTCTGGACCACGTGGGTGCGCCGACGGTGCTGCACGCGCCGGTGCGGCACTCACGGCCGATGCTGTCGCTGGAGAAGGCGAACAAGCCCGAGCAGGTCGAGGCGTTCTTCTCCCGGTTCCCCGGCCAGCCGGTCGTCGTCATGCCGAAGCTCGACGGTCTGTCCCTGGCGTTGGTCTACGAGAACGGCCGGCTGGCGCGCGCGGTGACGCGTGGCGACGGCACGACGGGTGACGACGTCACGTTCCTGACGCGCGCGTTGTGCGACGGCGTACCGGACAAGGTCGAGGCGCCGGGCAGGGTCGAGGTGCGCGGCGAGTGCGTGATGCTGCGCTCGACGTTCGACGCGTACAACAGGAAGAACCCGGACAAGCCGCTGATCAACCCCCGCAACGCCGCCGCGGGCACGTTGCGCGCCAAGGACCCCAAGGCGGTCGAGGGCCGGCGCATGCAGTTCTTCGCGTTTGACCTGACGACCGAACCCGAGAGCGCCGACGCCGACCTGGACGCGGGCCTGCGCAAGCTCGGCTTCAGCGTCGCCGAGATGCGGCACTGCACGACCGCGGCCGAAGCGCAGGAGCTCATCGGCGCGATCGAGAAGGCACGCAACGACCTCGACTACGACCTCGACGGCGCCGTGCTGCGCCTGGCCAACCGCGACGCGTTCGCCGCAGCGGGCACCCGCTCCAGCTCCCCGCGCGGCGCCATCGCCTACAAGTTCGCCGCCGAGGAGAAGACGACAGTCCTGATGGACGTCGTCTGGGACGTCGGCAAGACCGGCAAGATCGCCCCGGTGGCGTGGCTGGAGCCCGTCTTCGTCGGCGGCACCACCGTCACCCGCGCGACCCTGGCCAACCAGGAGGTCATCCGCTCGCGCGGCATCAAGATCGGCGACACCGTCCTGGTCCGCCGCGCGGGCGACGTGATCCCGTTCGTCGCCGGCGTCCTCGACGAGTCCAAGCGCACGGGCGCCGAACGCGAGATCATCCCGCCGTCGGAGTGCCCGTCGTGCGCGCAGCCGCTGACCGAGCAGGGGAACAGCCGCGAGCTGTTCTGCACGAACTCCGCCTGCCCCGCCCAGACCGTGCGCCGCCTGATCCACTGGTCCTCCCGCGCGGCCGCCGACATCGACGCCATCGGCCAGGTCTGGATCGAGCGCCTGGCAGAAACCGGCGACCTGGTGAACCCGTCCGACTTCTACACGCTCACCAAGGAACGCCTGCTGGAGTTCGACCGCGTGGGCGAGGTCTCCGCGACCCGCATGATCGAGTCGATCGACCGCAGCCGAGCCGTGGGCCTGCGCCGAGCCCTCATCGGCCTTGCCATCCCCATGGCCTCCGAAGGCACCGCCGCCCGCCTCTGCCGCGCGGGCTTCGGCTGCCTGGAAGAGGTGGCCGACGCGGGCGTGGAGAAACTCGTCGCCGTCGAGGACATCGGCCAGAAGGTCGCCGAGTCCCTGAACCACCACCTGGCCCGCCTGCGCCCGGAGATAGAACGCCTGCGCGAACGCGGCGTCTCACTGGACGTCCGCGAGGAGGACCTGCCCCCTGTCGTGGTCGCCGGCGCGCCCCTGGAGGGCAAGTCGATCGTGATCACGGGCTCGATCAGCGACCCGCGCTCCGGCGAGAAGGTCACCCGTCCAACGTTCCAGAAGATGTGCGAACGCGCCGGCGCCACCGCCGCGTCGTCGGTGTCGGCGACCACGGACATGCTGATCACGGGCGAGGGCGTCGGCGCGAGCAAGCTCACGAAGGCCGAGAAGCTCGGCGTCGAGGTGGTCGACCAGGGCGAGATCTGGGCGAAGCTGATCGCTGCTGGGGTCGCCTGAGCGTTGCGTTTGCGGGAACGCCCTCAAGCCGTCTGGGGGAGGAAGATGGCTTGAGGGCGAGTCGTGTGGTCGCTCACCGGTGGGGATCCGGAAACCCTGCTTCTGCAAGGAAATTCGGGGCGAGCATTGGTGGGAACGCCCCTCGAGCCGTCTGGGGGAGGAAGGCGGCTTGAGGGCGAGGTTTGTGGTGGTCGGTGTGGCGGTCGCCTCTCGGCGGTGGGCACAACGCGGTACCAGCCGAACGGTCTTCCGCGAAGGCGATGAGGTGGAGCCCGGGGACTCGTTCCACACCGACCGTCTGGTTCAACGGCACGGGAATCCGTTGTGTTTCCAGGTGATCTGTGTGGTCCCTCACCCGCGGGATGCGGGAATCCTGCTTTTGCAAGGGGATTGCGGCGGAGCTGATCGTGTGGGAAGCCCCCACGCTGACCGGGGGAGAACGGCAGCCTGGGGGCGAGTCGTGTGGTCACCGGCGAAGGGAGCCCGGTGAGAGGACGCCCTCAGACCGCCCGTCGGGGGAGAATGACGGCCTGAGGGCGAGCTTGGAGGTCGATGCGGCGGTCGCCTCTCGGCGGTGGGCACAACGCGGTACCAGCCGAACGGTCTTCCGCGAAGGCGATGAGGTGAGGCCCGGGGGACACGGACCGCACCGACCGATCTGTACAACGGCGCGGACATCCGTTGTGTTTCCGGATGATCTGTGTGGTGGCTCACCGGTGCCGGGATCTCGCGAAATCCTGGCCCCAGCGCAGGTCTCCGCTCCAATGGGAATGACGCCGCCCACGTCACAGGTTGGAGAACCTGATGGTGAGGCGGCGTTCGTTTCTGCTCGGGGCATCGGGCCTGCCACTCGTCGGCCCAGGCATCGCACACACGGACCCAGCACAGGTCGGCAGCCGTCCGATCACCAGCCGGTGGGGCGCAACGACACGGGGAACTTCGGCGTGGGGGCGTTCCTGCTGGCCTCCTCCGAGGTCGCGAAGCCCTGAGTGGCGGCACCTCACCCGGTCGTGCGCAGCCCAAAGCAACGCACGGCCGGGGGTGCCGTTGGCGCGGAAATCAGCTCGCGATTGCGAGTGAGACGAGCCGGGCGATCGTGTCGGCGGGGCTCGCGTGGATCAAGTGTGGCGCTCGTGCCACAGGGCCCCAAGGGGCCAAATCAAGGCAAATCAGGCCAAGTCAGGCCGAAATCAGATCAGGCCCAGCCGCCGCGCTGCGAGCACGGCGTCGCGGCGCTGGTTCACGCCGAGCTTGCGGTAGATGCCGCGCAGGTGTGTCTTCACCGTGTTGACCGACACGAACAGCGAGTCGGCGATCTCCTCGGTGGTGCGCATGGACGGCAGTTCGACCAGCAGGTCACGTTCGCGGCTGGTCAGCACGTCGGTGGACGCCGTCGACGCGGCGGGCAGCGCGGTCATCGTGGTGGTGGCGAACGACTCCAGCCTGCCGAAGCGGCCCGCGCCGCGGGCGAGCAGGTCGCGCACGGGCTTGCCGGCGTTGAAGAACGGGCGTAGCACGCAGGCAGGTTCCGCGGCGGCCAGCGCCCGCGTGACAGCCTCGTGCGCGCGTCGCTGGTCGCCGGAGCGTTCGACCAGCACGGCCTCCAGCAGCCAGCCGTCGACGACTGTCGGGGCCGCGAGCGCGGGAAGTTCGCCCGACAACAGCGGTTCGATGATCTTGCGGGCCTGTGACACGCGGGCGTGGTGGGTGTGCACGACCGCGCGCAACACGGCCTGCTCGCCGCACGGGCCGAACATCGCCTCGACCTGGTCGGGCATCGCGGACGCCCACTGCTCGTCCCCGGAACGCAACGCGATCCGTTGCACGGCGGCGGCGATGTGCGCGATGACCGGCGGTATCACCTGTCGTGCGGCGACGTCCTGCCACTGCGCGCGGACGCGGCCTACGACCGCCCGCGGGTCACCGGCCGTCGGGAACGCCACCGCCGCGTCCAAAGTGGACACGGCCAGCCCTGTCGCCGGGTCGGGGCGGTCGCCCAACGCGTGCACCGCGCGGCCCGCGAGCTCCACGGCGCGCGCGTCGTCCAGTCGTAGGTACGCCTGCACTCCGACCAACGTGTAGGCGAGCGCGCAGACGAAGTGCGACTGCCAGCCCCTTTCCTCGGCAAACTCGAGCGCCTCGCTCGCCTGCCTCGCCGCGGTGTGAAGGTCGCCGGAGGCGCTGGTCAGTGCCGCCAGATGGACGTGGCAGTCCAGCATCGCGTGGTCGAACCGCTCCTGCCGCGCGATGGTCGCCGCCCGCACGAGGTCGTGCTCCGCGCCCTTGTGATCGCCGGACAGCAACGCCGCGATGCCGCGGTTGATCAACGCGGCGACCTCGGCGTCGGTGCCGCCACGCCCCGCCGCCGTGCGTGCCATCACCCGCAACGCCTCACCCTGCCGCGCGTCGAAACGGCCGCGGCGCAGCAACGCCGTCGCATGCAGCACCCGGACCCTGTCCTGCCGCAACGCGAGCGCTCCCCGCCGAGCCCGGTGAGCACCCTGTCCGCCGCCGCGACGTCGCCCGCGTCCATCGCCACCAGTGCGGCGACGACGCCGACCTGTGGTCGGGCGAGGACGTGGCCGGGCACCGCGTCGAACACGGCCCGCAGCCGGCCGCTGCCCTCCCTCAGGACCTCGGGCAGCACCGAGTGCTCGACGATCTCGGCGGTCAGCTGGTCGTCGCCTGCCCGCAACGCGTGCCGCAGTGCCACGGCCGGCTCGTCGTGGTGGTGGTACCAGTGGGCCGCGGTCTTGTTCAGCGACATCTCGTCGGCGGGACGGGATCGGCGCAGCTCGGCGGAAAGGTGCGCTCGCAGCACGGGATGGCAGCGATACCACTCGGGTGCGGCTTCGAGCCTGCTGACGAACGAGTTGGTGCGCTCCAGCGCGTCGAGCACGACGCCGGGGCTGGGATGACGGGTCAGCGCTCCGGCCAGTTCCGCGCTCACCGTGTCGCACACGCTGGTCGCGACGAGCAGGTCCCGCACCCGCTGGGGATGCCGTGCGAGCACCTCCTCGCCGAGGTAGCGGCTCACGACCTGGTCCAGGCCCGCGAACATGAGCAGGTCGTCAGGTCTGGTCGAGGCCGTGGCCAGGCGCATCACCGCGAAGCGCAGCCCTCCGATCCACCCCTCCGTCCGGCTGAGGAGAAGATCGACGTCGTCGGGGGAGAGCTGCAGTCCGTGCGCGGCGAGCAGCGCCTCGGTTTCGGTGCGGCTGAACGAGAACTCGCGCGGCAGCACCTCGCGCAGCCGTCCCTCCAGGTGCAGGCGGCCGAGGTGCAGAGGAGGCGGAAAACGACCCAGCAGCACCAGCCGTAGCCGATCGGGTGGTCGGCGGGTGAGCAGGTCGATGCTCGCGAGCGCCTCGGAGTCGCGGATCTCGTGCACGTTGTCCAGCACCAGGCACACCGAGGTGGGCGCTTGGTCGAACGCGGCGATCACCGCCGAGGAGAAACCCGGTTCTGTCAACGGGATCTCGTCAGCCGGCGCAAGAGCGTCGCGGACGGCGGCCCGCAGTCTCACCGGTTCGTTGTCGTGCTCGTCGAGCGTCAGCCACGCCACCCGGTCGTCGCGGTGCCGCGCCCACTCGGCGAGCAGCGTCGTCTTGCCGCAGCCTGCCGGACCGGTGACCACCGTGACCGGAGCCGACGACACGTGATCGTCCACTGTGGATAGTAGTTCGCGGCGCGGTACGAGCGGCGTCGCCGCCGTGGGCACGCGCAGTTTCGCCTGGCCGGTCTCGGGGCTGGAAGGCTCACACTCCGAACTGTCGGACATTGCGCTTTGTCTCCCGATGGAGTTTCGAGGGCAGATCGCGTGATCGAACCGCATCACCGCGAGGACGGGCATTCGGACGCGTTCGCCTTGCCAGGAGCGGAAATCAGCCACAGGCCCCTGCCCAGCACGCCCATCAGCCGCGGTAGCAACGACAGCGCCGCGAGCGCTCCGGTCGAGCTGGACGGTGCGCAGTCCTCACCGCTGCCGGTGACGACGACGGCGAGGAACACGGCCACGACCAGAACGATGCGCCGGGAGCGGGAACGGTCGGGTTGACGGCTCAAGATCGGTCACCTCCGCCGTCGACGCTGCTCGCCCGGACACGTGCGCGGCCTCCCCCGCGCAGGGCGGTAGCGGTGTGCGGTGCGGGAGGGGGTTCACCTGCGGCGGGTGAAGCAGCGGGCGGTCCCGTCCACAGAACCTGTGCCCCATGAGCCACCGACTCGCGTTGCGCGACCTGGTCGACGTCGTCCGCCCCGCTCGCCCCGTCGCGTCCGTTTACCTGGGATCGAGTCCGCTGCGGGTGTGGCGGGCGCGCTGGCTGCGTCTGGCCGACCAGCTGCGCAGTGACGGCGCGGGCCCCGAACTGGTCGACACGATCGGCGAGGTGCTGCAGCGGGCCCGTTCCCTGTACCCGGCGGCGGACACGCTCGTGGCGTTCGCGGGCGAGGAGCTCCCGGCGCGCGTCTTCCACACTCCCGGCCTGCGCCATCTGGACCTGGCCTGGTTCAGCTCGCCGGCCCACGTGCTGCCGGTGCTCTCCTGGCTCCAGGATCGGCCGCCACGGGTCGCCGTCACCGCAGGACACTCCTCCGCCGACCTGGCGGCGGGGGACGAACGGATCTCGTTGAACTACCCGGCACCGGAGTGGCGGCACGGCGTGCGTTCGGCCGCGGCGGCGTGCGCGGAGATGCTCGACCGCCAGGAGGCCAGGCTCCTCGTGGTCGCGGGGGAGGACGAGGTGGTGGGCGCGTTGTGGGAGGCGCTGCCCGCCCCGTCCGCCGCGACGTCGCCGTCCGGTGGACCGGCCGCGCCC
>NZ_VSRL01000178.1 GCF_012184385.1 Lentzea indica | reverse complement strand
CACGGCGGGCACGGCACTCCCAGAAGACCATGTGACTTAGACACTCTCATGATCAACTAGGACGCCGTGCCCGTCCTACGTCCAAACGGCGGACACGACTTTGCCGGAACCCTGGGGCGGAGCCCCAGGAAAACCGCCCCAACCGCCAGGCAACAACGCAACCCGACCACCCAACGGACAACAAACCGGCAGCCGCCGACGCAACCGGGGGACGACCCACGGAACCAGCGCCAACCAAAAACCCGACCTACACCCCCGACGCACGCACCAACGGCGGATACAACACCGCCGCACTCCCCCGCCGAAACAGAGCGGCAGGCCGCCCCCCATCCCGAGCGGTCGTCTCCCCAGTAGCCACCAACAACCCCTCAACCCCAGTAACTTTCCGATGAAAGTTCCGCGGATCCAACGAAACCCCCCACACGATCTCGTAAACCCGCCGCAACTCAGCCACCGTGAACTCAGCAGAGCAGAACGCAGTCCCCAACGGCGTGTACTCGAGCTTGGCCCGAGCCCTCTCCACCCCGTCACTCAAGATCCGCGAGTGGTCGAAGGCGAGCGACGAAACCTCGGACACGGGCACCCAAGAGGCGGCGGCCGCATCCGTCCCAGCCACAGGCACAGGCAAATCGGGCGCCAACGCCAGGTAGGCAACCGAAACAACCCTCATCCGAGGGTCACGCCGCGGCTCCCCGTACGTTGCCAACTGCTCGAGGTGCAGCCCGGTAACCCCGGTCTCCTCGGCCAGCTCCCGAGCAGCCGCGGCATCCACCGACTCGGAGACCCGGACGAACCCTCCGGGCAACGCCCACCGTCCGAGAAACGGCGCCTCTCCCCGCCGAACCAGCAACGCGCAGAGCGCGTCCGACCGGACGGTCAGCACCACGAGGTCGACCGTGACCGCGAAGGGAGGGAAATCACTTGGCGAGTACACACCACCGAGTATAGGGTTATCGTCAGATTGACGATAAGGAGACGAGACGATGGCAGACATCAGCACCTACCCCGGACTGCGCCACCTCAGAGGAGCCCCGACGGTCCACATCAGACACGTCAAGAAGGGCAAGATCGTCCACGAAGGCACGGGCTTGAGCTTCTGGTTCCGCCCGAGAACCGCCGTGCTGTCAGAGGTTCCCGTGGACGACCGCGAACTCCCGATGCTCTTCCACGCCCGCACGCAGGACTACCAGGACGTCACGGTCCAGCTCACCGTCACGTACCGCTGCACCGACCCGGAGACGGCGACGAGCAGGATCGACTTCTCGATCGACCCCGACACGGGAACGTGGCGCCAGGACCCGCTGAGCCAGATCGCGAACACCCTGACCGAGAGCACGCAGCAGCACGCCCTCAAGATCCTCGCCATCCTCGACCTCGAAACCGCCATCCGCACCGGCGTTGAACGCGTCAAGCAGAGCGTCACCGAGAACCTGACCGCCCACCACATCGGCCTGGAGATCATCGACGTGAGGGTCGTCGCGATCCGGCCGGACGCCGACATGGAGAAGGCGCTCCAGACCACCATCCGCGAGAAGGTGCAGCAGGAAGCCGACAAGGCCACCTACGAGCGCCGCGCGATGGCCGTCGAGCGCGAGCGGGCGATCAGCGAGAACGAGCTTCAGAACCAGATCGAGCTCGCCAAACGAGAAGAACTCCTCGTGGTGCAACGAGGTGCGAACGCGCTCAAGAAGGCGGAGGACCACGCCAGGACCAGCCGGATCGCGGACGACGCCAAGGCCGACGGCATCCGCAAGCTCGCCGAGGCCGAGGCCGCCGGCGAGAAGGCAAGACTGGACGCCTACAAGGAGATCCCGCAGGAAACGCTTCTCGCCTTGGCAGCCAAGGAACTCGCTGGCAACCTGCCGGAGATCGGGAGCATCACGCTCACGCCGGACCTGATCCAGCCGATCCTGCAACGGCTCGCGCGATGAGCCTCGCGCCGCGAATTGTGCTGGTGCACAGGCGCACCGAGCTGACAGAGTTGCTGGCACGACACGGCACCCGCGGCCAGGTCGAGTTCTTCCTGAAGTCCCGCAACAGAACCCTGGACGAGGTGGTGCACCGTGACCAGCAGGCCCGCAAGGCGTTGGGAGACGTCAGCGCCGCCATCCCGCTGGACTGGCGCCGTGGCGTGGTCGAGAGGGAAGACCTGTCGCGGTTCCTGTTCGCGCCCGAGGACGTAGTTGTCATCGTCGGGCAGGACGGGCTGGTCGCCAACGTCGCCAAGTACCTCGACGGCCAGCCGGTGATCGGCATCAACCCTGAGCGGGGCGTGCTCGCGAAGCACGACCCTCAGGACGCAAAAGAACTGCTGCACAACGTAAAAGACACCGAGGACCGCACGATGGTCGAGGCGAGATCGGACGACGGCCAGACCCTGTGCGCGCTCAACGAGATCTACGTCGGTCACCCGAGCCACCAGACCAGCCGCTACCGGATCCACCAGGAACGTCAGGCGTCGTCCGGAATCCTCGTCGGCAGCGGCACGGGCGCGACGGGCTGGTGCTCGTCGGCCCACCGCGAAAGGAAGAGCCGGCTCACCCTCCCCGAACCGACGGAGAAACGGCTCGTCTGGTTCGTCAGGGAGGCGTGGCCGTCGCCGAGCACCGGGATCGAGCACACCGAAGGCGAGATCACCGGCGGGCCGCTCGACATCGACGTCGAGTCCGACGGGCTCGTCGCGTTCGGCGACGGCATCGAGAGCGACGCGCTACGCCTCGGCTGGGGTCAGCGGCTGAGCATAGGACTCGCCGCCCGCCGGCTCCGCCTCGTGCGCTGAGCCGATCACCAGCAGGCACACGCCAGACAGCACCGCGCCTGCGATCAGGTAGAGCGCAACGGCCCAGGTTCCGTAGCCCAGCAACGACGTCGCGACGAACGGCGCCATGCCGCCCCCGAGCACGGCGCCGAGCTGGTAGCTCACCGCCACCCCGCTGTACCGCACGCGCGTCCGGAACAGCTCGGCGAAGTAGGCCGCCATCGGCCCGAACAACGCACCTGAGCCGATGAACCCGAGCACCATCGCCACGGTGAACCACCGCGCGTCCATCAACCAGAACATCGGAAACGCGAACGCCGCCTGGAACACCGCACCGCCGAACATCACGGGCAGCCGCCCGATCCGGTCCGACAGCCACGCGAACACGGGCAGGGAGACCACCTGCGCGAGCCCACCCACCACTTGCGCGACCAGGAGATCGTCCGGGGACATCTGCAGGGCCGTGCGGCCGTAGTTGATGGTGAACACCGACAACACGAAGATGAAGATCTGGAAGCCGAGGTTCACCCCCGCGCCGAGCAGCAGCACCCGCCACCGCGTGCGCACCACCTCGGCGAGCGGCAGCCGGGACTTCTCGGTGTGGGTGAAGCGCGGGCTCTCGGGCACCCGCAGCCTGATGTAGAGACCGATGCCGACCAGCACGATCGAGAGCAGGAACGGCAGCCGCCAGCCCCACGTCAGGAAGTCGGGGCCGGACACCCGCGACGACACGTACATGGCCAGGTTCGCCAGCACCAGGCCGATCGGCGACCCGATGAACACCCAGCTGCCGTACCAACCCCAGCGCCCCGCTGGCGCGTGCTCCACAGCCATCAGCGACGCGCCGCCCTGTTCGCCGCCCATGAAGAAGCCCTGCACGATCCGCAGCAACACCAGCAGTGCCGGTGCCGCGATGCCGATCGAGGCGTACGACGGCAGCAGGCCGATCAACGCCGTCGCGAGCCCCGTCACCGACAGGGTGATCACGAGCATCGCGCGGCGCCCGAACCGGTCGCCGAGGTGGCCGATCACCGCGCCGCCGAGCGGGCGGGCCACGAAACCCGCGCCGAACGTGGCGAACGCCAGCAGCACGCCGACGCGGCTGTCGAACTGCGGAAAGAAGATCTTGTTGAACACGAGCGCCGAAGCCGTGCCGTAGAGCAGGAAGTCGTACAGCTCGATCGTGTTACCGACCGCGGATGCCACAGCTACTTTGCGTACCCCCGTCATCGTTCCAGCCTGGTCGAGGGATTGACAGTGCGCAATGGTCCGGTCACCCTTCGTCCTACGTTCCTACTCTTCAGTAACGAGGTAGCAATGACGCGCCGAGTGACTGTTGTTTCCCTGCTCACCGCCCTGATCGCGGCTTTTCTCGTCCCCTCCGCCACGGCCGCGCCGAAGTATCGGAACTACGTCTCACTCGGGGACTCGTTCGTCTCCGGACCGTTCATCCCGCTGCAGCGGCTCGACCCGCTGAGTTGCTTCAAATCGACGCAGAACTACCCGTCCGTCCTCGCCAGGAAGCTGGGCATCGCGAACTTCACCGACATCTCCTGCGGTGGCGCCCAGACCAAGGACATGGCGGGCGTTCAGAGCGGCATCCCCGGTCAGTCCGTGCCGCAGCTTTCCGCCCTCAAAGCCGACACGGACCTCGTCACCGTCTCCATCGGAGGCAACGACATCGGGTTCAGCGAGATCATCACGACCTGCTCGAGCCGCGGTCTGGTCGACCCGCACGGCGCGCCCTGCAAGGCGCTCTACGGCGACGAGCTGGCCCAGCGCATCAACGCCACCGGTCCCAAGGTCGCGGAGGTGCTCAAGGGCATCAAGCAGCGTTCACCGAAGGCCAAGATCGTGGTCGTCGGCTACCTGCGAATCCTGCCGCCGTCGCAGGGTTGCTGGCCTCTCGTGCCCATCGCGAGCGGCGACGTGCCCTACCTCGACAACATGCAGAAGCTGCTCAACGGAATGCTCGGCGCCCAGGCCCAGGCCGCCGGTGCCGCGTTCGTGAACCCGTACGACATCAGCCTGGGCCGCGACGTGTGCGCGGCACCGTGGGACAAGTGGGTGGAGGGCCTCATCCCCACCCGGCTGGCGTTCCCGGTTCACCCGAATGCCAGCGGCATGGCAGCGGTGGGTAAGCAGGTCGCGGCTGCGCTCAGCGGGACGGGGTTCGCTGGCGTCTAGTTGCACGCACTTGAGGCGGTTTACACGATCTGGTGTTACCGCTGAGTTGGATGGAGATCCGGGTCCTTGCGGCGCCACAGTGATGGCATGGCAAGGACCCGACTTCTGATTGCCTGCCTCGCGCTCGTCACGCCGTTCGTCCCCGCGACGACGGTGAGTGCGGCGCTTCCGCCCGCGACCGGCCTGGTGCTGTCGGTGCGATCGGAGATGGGCGCGCTCAGCACGCCCAGCACCACGAAGTTGCGCTGCGAGCCCGCCGGTGGACTGCACAAGAACGCCAAGGAGGCGTGTGCGGCACTCACCCCTGTGGACGGTGACTTCACCAAGATCGAGCCCGCCGCCGACGTCGCGTGCACCATGGAGCTCAACATGACCAAGGCCACACTGAAGGGCAAGTGGCGCGGCAACAACGTCTCCTTCGAGCAGGTCTACTCCAACCCGTGCGTGATGCGCGTGCACACAGGCAAGGTGTTCGACTTCTAGACCGCGTTGCCGGTGTCCCGCCGCACCGCCGTCGCGGCGGGGCACCGGCAACGCCCTCACCCCGGGAGTCCCCAAGAGGGTGTGGGGGCACCGATCACCGGGCCCACGTTCAGGTCCGGTTTGTCACCGCTGCGGTGAACGACAGCTTCTTCACCGCGCCGCAGCTCGATGCGCAGATCTCCGTTGGGCAGCACCGAAAAACGCTTCGGCCGGCCCGAGCGGTCACGCACGACCGGGTCCTTGATGTCCGTGCGCACAACGCAGGGCGCGCCGGCCCCGCTACGCAGCTTGATCCACCGCGTGACGCCCTTCTGCCGCGAAGCGCTGAGCAGGAAAGCGCCCTGCGTGCGGAAGTTGTCCAACGAGATCTCCGGCCAGGTCGCTGGAACCGCGGGAAAGACGCGGATCACGCCACCCCAGCTCTGACAGAGCATGTCGTACATGGACTGCACCGCGCTCAACGGCGTTTCGATGACAGGACCGGACTCCTGGTACATCGTGTTCGGCTTGATGTACCGGCGCATCAGCTCGCCGAGGTAGAAGTCCGCCTTGTCACCACGCAACATCTGCGCGCTGATCGACGCCGCACCCGTGAACGTGTAGCCCTGCAACGCGCCCTCGAAGCTGATCCAGTGGTTCAGCGACGTCTCGATGAGCTGGCGCTTCGAAGCGTCTTCCCACGTGACCTCGTACAGCGGGTAGATCTGCAGCAGGTGCGAGTAGTGCCGGTGCGACTTCGCGAACGGCACACCCGCGCCGATCATGTACCCGTTGGCGTCCACCGG
The DNA here is from genome assembly GCF_012184385.1 of Lentzea indica. Classification (GTDB taxonomy): domain Bacteria; phylum Actinomycetota; class Actinomycetes; order Mycobacteriales; family Pseudonocardiaceae; genus Lentzea; species Lentzea indica. The sequence goes on along the minus strand of NZ_VSRL01000178.1, from coordinate 12,084 downwards.
GTACGGCGTGAGGTTCGCGAGCGTGTCCTGCCACTTCGGGATCAACGGATCGTTGACGCGCAACGACTTCGCGGACTCCAGCAACGTCTGGCAGCCCCACCGGATCAGCGCCAGGTCGTAGTTGCAGTCCGGCGCGTTGACGCCGTACTCGGGCGAGAACGTGATCGGCAGGTGCCACTTGCCGTCCGAGCCCTTGGCGAGGAAGTGGAAGTAGTAGTTGATGGCCCTGCGCAGCAACGGGAACAGCACGTTGCGCAGAACACGGTCATCCATCGTGTGCCGGTAGGTGAGCCAGACGTTGTGCAGCGTCCAGGTAAGGTTGCCGACCTCTGGCGTCGGCACCTCCTTGCCGGGAATGCCCACGCCGTAACCGGAGTTGCCGATGCCCGCGCCGTTGTTGAGCACGGTGTCGGTGGTGCGCGGGATGCCGGCTGAGTCGTGCCGGTACTCGGCCGGGACCTGCTCGACCAGCACGTCGCGGTACTTGTCGACGGAGTACGTGACGGCGTCGAAGTCGACGTGGTTGGAGCCGTGGATCAGCCAGTACTCCAGCTGCACGTTGAGGTTCCACCACGTGTTCGGCCACGGCGTGTTCTCGAGCCACGGGCCGCAGGTCGCGATCGCGGGAGCCTCCTTGCGTGCCGCGGAGGCGAACTTGTAGAGCTGGATCCAGTAGAACGCCTGCAGCCGCTTGTCCGGAATGGACAGAAAGCTCTTGCGGTAGAAGTCGTGCCACCACAGCCGGTGGTCGACGGCGAGCCCCTCGATCGACCCGCACCGGACGTTGCTGATCGCCTTGCGCACAGCGGTCTTCGTCGGATGCGACCACGCGACGCTGGCGAAGAGCGTGCGCCGGGTGCCACGGGTGACCTCGCGCCACGCCGTCACGTGCTCGCCGCCCGCGTTCAACGGCTGCACGGCGAGCTGCACGTCATCGGCGCTGGTCAGCTGCACGGGCGGATTGTCGGTGAAGCCCGCGGGCGGCGGGCGGTTCCACTTCGGGTCGGTGCGCGGGCTGATGGCCTTGAGCGGGTGGAAGACCCACTTGAACGCGCGCTCGCCCTCGCTGGCCTGGATGTCGATGGCGTAGAGATCGCGCTTGGTGTGGATGAACGCGCGAAGCCTCAAACTTCCGGCAGCGGTGGTGATCGTGCCGGTCAGCTCGGCGTTCCACAGGTCCATGCGCAGGTCGACGCCGGTGATCGCGCCGACGGGTTCGAGCGTGAAGTAGCCGATGGGCAGCCGGGCGAGGCCGAACAGCGCCCCGAACTCCGGCCGGTGGTCCTGCACCTGGGAGTGCTGGACGTTGAATCTGATGGCGTTGGCGTTCGGTTCGGCGTAGATGCCGGATCCCAGGTAACCGTTGCCGAGGTACGGGCCCTCGAACCAGGTGGCGGGCATCTTCTTCCAGATGAGATCCGATGACCCGATGAAGTCTTTCCAGTTGAAGCCATCTCCCGCAGACGCGACGCCGGGGAGCAGCGCACTGCCCGCTACCCCGGCCAACGCGCCTCCGATCAGCGTGCGCCGGTTGATTTCGACCACTGCCAGGCACCTCACTTCGATGTGCGGTCAGGTCCACGCGGGCGGCGATTCATCGGATCTTTCGTGACCGGTCTGTCAGAGTCAAGACCTGTCATTAGGCTTCGATCATGGGGGACTTCCTCGTCTACTGGATCGGCTTCCCGATCACCTTCCTGCTGCTGGTCATGGGGATGTCGCTCGCGGCGCGGCGGATCCTGGGCCTGCGCATCGGCCTGGTCCGAACGGCGTTCGCGTGCCTGCTGGCGATGGCGATCGCGTCGGGCGTCTTCGGCGAGACCACCGCGACGCCCACGTCCGCGCTGGCGACGATCCAGCTGGGCCTGTCACTGCTCGTGGTGATCGGCCTGCTGGCGTTCGCGGAGGTCATCGTGCCGACCGGCTCGATCCCGCCGCCGACCGAGTGGTGGGGCATGCTGCGGCGCCGGATCGCCCGCACCCGGCGGTACTCGCGGATCACCGCGATCGCGTTCCGGCACGGCCTGGGGCCCTACCTGCGCGGCAGGGAGCGGACGTCCAGCGGCCTCGCGCGGTCGTTGCGGCTGGCGTTGCAGGACGCCGGCGTGACGTTCGTGAAGCTCGGCCAGGTGCTGTCGACGCGCACCGACCTGCTGCCGGACGACTTCGTCGACGAGCTGAGCCTGCTGCAGGACAAGGTGCCCCCGGCGAAGTGGGAGGACGTCCGCGCGGTGCTCGACGCCGAGGTCGGGCTCGATGCGTTCAAGGAGGTTGATCCGCAGCCATTGGCGGCGGCCTCGATCGCGCAGGTGCACCGGGCGGTGCTGGCGTCCGGCGCCGAGGTCGTGGTGAAGGTGCAGCGGCCAGACGTGCGGGCGGTGGCAGAGGGCGACCTGGACATCGTGTCGCGGCTGGCCGAGACGTTGCAGCGCACGCGGTGGGGTTCCGCGCTGGGCGTGCGGGACCTGGCGGCCGGGTTCGCGGCGGCGTTGCGCGAGGAGCTGGACTTCCGGGTCGAGGCACGCAACATCGCGGCCGTGGCGGCCGTCTCGGACACGTCGGTCGGGCTGCCGCATGTCCACATGTCGACTTCTCGAGTTCTCGTCATGGACCGGCTCGACGGCGTGCCGGTGCGAGGTACCGCCGAGGACGAGGGCCTCGCGCGGACGTTGCTGCGGTTCGTGCTGCGACAGGTGATGCTCGACGGCGTCTTCCACGCGGACCCGCACCCCGGCAACGTGTTGCTGCTGTCCGACGGACGGCTCGGCCTGCTCGACTTCGGCTCGGTCGGGCGGATCGACTCGGCGCTGCGGGCGGCGTTGCAACGGTTGCTGCTGGCCATCGACCGCAGCGACCCCGCCGGTCTGACGGACGCGTTGCTGGAGCTGACCTCACGCCCCGAGGACATCGACGAGCAACGGCTGGAGCGCGCGCTCGGCCAGTTCATGGCACGGCACCTGGGCGCGGGCATGCGGCCGGACGTCGAGATGTTCGGCGACCTGTTCGCGCTGGTGTCACGGTTCGGGCTGAGCATCCCGCCGGAGATCGCGGCGGTGTTCCGCGCGTTGGCGACGCTGGAAGGAACGCTGGGCGTGCTCTCGCCCGGCTTCAACATCGTGATGGAGTCACGGGCGTTCGCGAACGAGCAGATCTCCGAACGGCTGACACCGGAGTCGGTGCGGCGCACGATGGCCGAAGAACTTCAGGCCGTGCTGCCGATGCTGCGCCGGCTGCCGCGGCGGATCGACCGGATCACCGGGGCGATGGAGCAGGGACGCCTGAGCATGTCGATGCGGCTGTTCGCCGACGAACGCGACCGCTCGTTCGTCACCGGCCTGCTGCACCAGGTGATGCTGACGGTGCTGGGCGCCACCGCGGGCGTGATGGCGGTGCTGCTCCTCGGTTCGTCCGGTGGGCCGCAGGTGGTGCCGGACGTCGGGCTGTACCAGGTGTTCGGCTACAACCTGCTGATCGTCAGCGTGCTGCTCGGTTTGCGCGTTGTCGTCGCGGTGTTCAGACCGCGTTCTTAGAACTGCCTGCGGTACACGGAAACGTCATCACGCCACACGCCGAACTGGTCCGGTGCGGATTGGACGATCGTCATCTCGTTGAGGGTGCCGAGGATCCGCCACGCTCGCGCAACCGCTTGCGAGCCCGCGTACGCGATCGTGCAGAACCGGCGCGGCTCCACGACCGTGCGCACGCGGTCGACCTTGCCGACGCTCATCGGCGTGTCCTGCCACAGGTCCAATGTGTACCCGGTGCGGATGGGATCACCGGATCCCAGCACGCCTTCGATGCTCACGACCAGCCGTTCTCCGTTCAAACGCAGGTTGTAGTGACCGCTTCGGGGAGGGGTGCCGCCGGTGTACGCGGAGCGCGCCGGATCGAGCACCCAGTGCCCGAGAAACGGCACGAGGTCGTCACTCATGTGTGTCTCCTTCGCGGAACCTGCGCCACTGGCGGATTGTCCGGCGCATCGCGGTGGGCGACCATCACCCGATGAGTTATGAGACGGGCGTGCGGTGGAAGTGGATACCGTTCGTCGTGCTCGCGTTCGTGCTGCTGAGCTGGCTGGTGTTCGAGGCGCTCAACCTCATCGACTTCGAGGGAGTGGTCACGTGGGTGCGCGGCATCGACCCGGTGTGGGCGGCGGTGGCGATCTTCGCCCTGCTCGTCGTGGACGTGCTGCTGCCCGTGCCGTCCACTCCGCTCATCGTGCTGGCGGGAACGGCACTCGGCCTGCCACTCGGGCTGGCACTCGCGGTCGTCGGATCCCTGGGTTCCTCTGCCGCAGGGTACGCCCTCGGCCGCTTTGCGGGTCCGTGGTTGGTGCGCAAGGTCGTGACCATTGATGAACTAACCGAAATGCGGAGGTGGGGCCGCCAGTTCGGACCCTGGTTCTTCGGGGTGGCGCGCGGCATTCCGATGATGGCGGAGACGGTGTCGGTGTCCGCCGGCGTGTCGAGGGTGTCGTTCCGGACTTTCATGTTGTTCACCCTCATCGGCACCGTGCCCATTTGTGCCGCCTACGTGTTCGCGGGGTCACAGGCCGAGACGGTCGAGCAGATCGTGATGATCAGCGCTGCCGGTTTCCTGCTGACGGTCGGGCTGTTCTACCTGCTTCGGCGGCTCGTGAAGGCGGCGCCCTAGGAAAATCGCTGGCGCAGCGTGGTTGTATGAGTGTGCGCCCGGTGCGTAGCAGAGGGTTACTTCTGGTGATATCTCAGGTTCGACCCCTGAAGCCGGCTTCGGCCGGTCTTCGCTCACCTCGGTGAGCACGTCACCTTCCGCGACTTGATCTCGGGCGTCCAACAACTCCACACCAGCCGGAATTAAATCGCTGGCGCGGCGTGGTTACATAGAAATCGCACCCGGTGCGAAAGCCCACGGTTACTTCATTCGAGATGAAACCTCAACCGTGAGCGTCATTGATCTCGGGAGCGCACAACTTCACACGTGTCCGGTGCGAAGCAGAGGGTTACTTCCACTGTTAATGGGCGGGTTGCGGGTTCGAGTCCCGCCAGACGGGAAACCGGCTGTAGCTCAAACGGCAGAGCAGCTATGTACCTTCCGCGACCTTGATCTCGGACACGTGTGGAGTTTGTGGGCTCCCTTTCTTTTTGCTTGGAGGGGGAAGAGCCGATGGCGAAGTTCAACATCTTTCGCGCACGTCCGGCGGGCACCAGCCCGGTCGCCACGGCACCGGCACCGTCCGGCCGCACCTACGAGGGCGGCGACGGCTATGCCCGCGACACGAAGTCCGAGCTGTTCCTGCTCGCCGTGTCGAACATGGGCGGCGAGAGCACCTTCTACGAGGCCGGTGGCCAGCGCGACAACCGTTTCGCGCAGCTCGTTCACGACGCCGCGCTCGCGGATCCCGAGTGGACCGCGCGGCTGCTGAAGTGGCTGCGCGGCGAGGCGAACATGCGCACGGCGTCGCTCGTCGGCGCCGCCGAGTTCGTGTTCGCGCGGCTCGTGGCCGAGTCCGACGCGGGCGTCACCAACCGGGCGGTCGTGGACTCCGTGCTGCAGCGCGCGGACGAGCCGGGTGAGCTCCTCGCCTACTGGACGGGCGCGAACGGCCGTCGCGTGCCGAAGCCGATCAAGCGCGGTATCGCCGACGCCGTGAAGCGGCTGTACGACGAGCGCGCGGTCCTCAAGTGGGACAGCGACGCGCGTGGCTTCCGGATGGCGGATGTGCTGAACCTCGTGCACCCCTCGCCTGCTGCCGACTGGCAGGGTTCGCTCTTCCAGTACGTGCTGGACCGGCGCCGGGACAGCGACGTGGCGGTTCCGGCGGGAGCTGCGGGTGACCGCAGCACGCCGTGAGCTCATGGCGTGGCCGGTCGAGCAGCGGCGCGCGCTGTTCCAGCGTCCCGACTCCGCCGACGTGCTTCGGCGTGCCGGGATGACGTGGGAGTCGGTGGCCGGATGGCTGCAGGGTCCGATGGCGAAGGAGGTCTGGGAGGCTCTCGCTCCGTCGATGGGCTACATGGCTCTGCTGAGGAACCTCAGGAACTTCGACGAGGCAGGCATGTCCGACGAGGTCGCGGCGGCTGTCGCGGCACGCCTGGCCGACCCCGGCCAGGTCGCTCGCTCGCGGCAGTTCCCGTTCCGGTTCCTGTCGGCGTACGAGGCGGCACCGAGCCTGCGCTGGGGCCACGCCCTGGACCAGGCGCTGCAGGCGTCGCTGAGCAACCTGCCCGCACTGCCGGGCCGGTCGCTGATCCTCGTCGACACCTCGGCGTCGATGACGCACGGCGCGATCTCGGCGAAGTCGAAGGTCACCCCGGCCAAGGCCGCGGCGGTGTTCGGCGTCGCGCTGGGAGCGAAGGGCGAGCAGGTCGACGTCGTCGGCTTCGCGGACGGCACGTTCCGGCACGACATCAAGCCGGGCGCGTCGGTGATCCGCACGGTCGACCGGTTCCTCAAGCGGATCGGCGAGGTCGGGCACGGCACCGACATCGTCGGGTCGCTGCAGCGCACCTACCGGGGGCATGACCGCGTGTTCATCATCTCGGACATGCAGACGATGTCCGGGCACTACGGGCAGGGAGTCTCTGACGCCGTGCCGCGGCACGTGCCGATCTACGGCTTCAACCTGGGCGGGTACAAGATGGCCGCGTTCGCGACCGGCAAGGCCAACCGGCACGAGTTCGGTGGTCTGACGGACGCGACCTTCAAGACCATCCCGCTGCTCGAGGCAGGCCGGAACGCCGACTGGCCGTTTTGAGATGAGGGGAGCTTTCAGTTTGTGAAAGCTCCCCTCATCAACCCACTAACTATCAGTTAGTATGCTGGTATGGAGTTCAACGTGTTCGCGAAGGCGTGCCCGTCGCGTCCCACGCTGGAGCACGTCACCGGCAGGTGGGGCAGCCTGACGATGGGCGCGCTCATGGACGGTCCGCTGCGGTTCAACGAGCTGCGCCGCCGTGTCGACGGGGTCAGCGAGAAGATGCTGTCCCAGACGTTGCACGCGCTGGAGCGCGACGGGCTCGTACACCGCGAAGCCCAGCAGACGAACCCACCGCGCGTCGACTACAGCCTCACGCCTCTCGGGCGGGAGACAGCCGAGCGGCTGCTCTCACTGATCCAACTCCTGGAGGCCAGGATGCCCGAGGTGCTCGAAGCTCAGCAGGCGTACGACGCCCGCTGAGTCAGCACTCGATCACGTTCACGGCGAGGCCGCCGCGAGCGGTTTCCTTGTACTTCACCGACATGTCCTTGCCCGTGTCCCGCATGGTCTTGATGACCTTGTCGAGCGAGACGAAGTGCGAGCCGTCACCGCGCAACGCCATGCGCACAGCCGTGATCGCCTTGATCGACGCGACGGCGTTGCGTTCGATGCACGGGATCTGCACGAGCCCACCGATCGGGTCGCACGTCAGGCCCAGGTTGTGCTCCATGGCGATCTCGGCCGCGTTCTCGACCTGTTCCGGGGTGCCGCCGAGCACCTCCGCGAGACCTCCCGCGGCCATCGAGCAGGCCGAGCCGACCTCACCCTGGCAGCCGACCTCCGCGCCGGAGATCGAGGCGTTCTCCTTGAACAGCACGCCGATCGCGCCCGCCGTCAGCAAGAACCTGACGACACCGTCGTCTGAAGCGCCCGGTACGAACCTCGTGTAGTAGTGCAGCACCGCGGGCACGATGCCGGCCGCACCGTTGGTCGGCGCGGTGACGACACGGCCGCCCGCCGCGTTCTCCTCGTTGACCGCCAACGCGAAGAGCGTGACCCAGTCCATGACGCGCAACGGGTCTGTGACGAAGTGCTCGCTCTCCAGCCGCTTGCGCATCTCGGCGGCACGACGGCGGACCTTCAGGCCGCCCGGCAGGACTCCGTGCTCGTTGCAGCCGCGTTCCACGCACTCCTGCATGACCTGCCAGATGTGCAGAAGTCCTTGGCGCACCTCGTCTTCCGACCGCCACGACAGCTCGTTGGCCATCATGATCTCACTGATCGACAGACCCGTCTCGCGGCACCGCGCGAGCAGCTGGTCGCCGGTCAGGAACGGGTGCGGCAACGGGGTGGTGTCCGGCTTGATCCGGTCAGTGCCCGAAGCGTTCTCGTCGACGACGAAGCCGCCGCCGATCGAGTAGTAGACGGCGCGCTCGACCGACTCGTGGCCCTTGTACGCCTCGAAGCTCATTCCGTTGGGGTGCAACGGGAGCGACTTGCGGCGGTGCATGACGAGGTCGCGGTCGTGCACGAAACCGATCTCGTGCGCGCCGCCGAGCTTGAGCCGCCCGCCGGTGACGATCTCCTCGACGCGGACGGCCGCGACCGTGGGGTCGACTTCTTCCGGGAGGTTGCCTTCGAGGCCGAGGAACACGGCCTTGGGGCTGCCGTGACCGTGCCCGGTCGCGCCGAGCGAGCCGAAGAGCTCGACGTGCACACGGTCCACTTCGGACACTCGCGCACCGAGCTTCTCGACGAACATCGCCGCCGCGCGCATCGGGCCGACCGTGTGCGAGCTCGACGGTCCGATGCCGACGGAGAAAAGGTCGAAAACGCTGATCGCCACTGATCAGTCCCTCGTCAGTCAGTCTTTGGTGAGCTCGGCGTACTTGGCCGCGGTGAGCAGGTTCTCCGCCGACTCGACGCGCACCTTGAACAGCCAGCCGCCGCCGTACGGGTCGTTGTTGATGATCGCCGGGTCGTCGACGACCGCGCTGTTGACCTCGATCACCTCGCCGGTCACCGGGGAGAACAGGTCGCTGACCGACTTGGTGGACTCGAGCTCGCCGCAGACGGCGTTCGAGACGACCTTGGCGCCGACCTCGGGGAGCTGGACGAAGACGATGTCACCGAGGGCGTCGGCTGCGTACTCGGTGATTCCGCAGGTCAGGGGATCCTGGGTGCCCGGCGTCCAGTCGACCCACTCGTGCTCGACGGTGTAGAGCAGGTTCTCGGGGAACTCCACGGCGACTCCTCTGGCTTCACGGCGCGGTCAGGTAACAGCCCCCTCCGCCGTGCAGAGTTGCCTACCCCGAGTGGTCTTGCTGCCTGAGAGTGTGCGGGAGCTTGCCCCTTCGGCGCCTCGACTCGTGCCTGTCGAGGTCTCTCCCACTCGGGTTCTGATGCCAGTGGCATCGCGGCCGGTTTTCAGTTCGCCAATCAGTGCGAACGCTATGTGCGCCAGCTGCCAAGTGTCAACGCGAGATGGTTGACACGCGTGAGAGCGCTGTCCCAGATTGAACGAGACATCGGAGGTCTCATGAGGACAGCACTCACCGTCGCGCTGCTCGCCTCTCTCCTGACTGCCTCGGTCTCCACCGCGAGCGCAGCGGACGCCCTGCAGCCCATCCCTGTTCCGATCGACTCCCACTTCACCAACGACGGCATCGACAGCGCGTCTGACCGGACCGGGAACTTCGACGGTTCCGGCTACGCGTTTCCTGCGGAAGCACTGCCATCCGGGCAGGTCACAGCCGATTCTGTGCCGTACCTGTTCCCGGAACATTCACAGTCGCGGCCGAACAACGTGGTCGCGCTCGGCCAGCGGATCGACCTCCCGAAGGGCCGGTACCTGACCGCGCACTTCCTGGTCGCCTCCTCGTACGGTGCCGCAGGCGGCACCGCGACCGTGCATTACGCGGACGGTTCGACCACGACCGGCGCCTTGAGCGGACCCGACTGGTACTCGGGCAGTGGTCCGATCTCCGCGCCCTACCGGTACTCCCCTGGCGGCACCGACCAGCACCCGGTGTCGATCGGCACCGGTCAGGTGTGGACGGATCCGTCGAAGGACGCCGTCGGGCTCACGTTGCCGGTCACGAACCCCGCCGTCGAGGGCAAGTCGTCGTTGCACGTGTTCGCGTTGTCCCTGCAGCCGGCCGGCAAGGGGGAGGTGCTCGCGGTCCGTTCAGCGCGCAGCACCACCAAGCTGCCCAAACTCGGTGGTCAGACGGTCGAGGCCACTGTGGTGAACCTCGGCGACCAGTGGGTGTCGAACATCTGGGTGCGCGCCGAGGGGCTGGGGGTGGTGACGCTGCAGCCGGCCCTGGTGAAGCGGCTCGCTCCCGGTGAGGAAGCTCGGGTGCGGATCGGTGTCCACGCCTACCGGACCGGCACGTTCGACGGCAAGGTGACGGCGGTGTCGGCGCGGGCTTCTGCCTCGCAGAAGGCCAAGTTCACCCTGGGCGTGGCGGACTATCAGGCCACCGACGCGTCGTTGGCCGCGCACGAGTCTCCGTACTGGTTCGACGACGCCAAGTTCGGCATCTTCATCCACTGGGGCCTGTACTCGGTGCCCGCGTGGTCGCCGCCGGGTGAGCAGTACGCGGAGTGGTACTGGCAGTGGATGCAGGACCCGAACAACGCCGTGAACCCTTACCACGCGGCGACGTACGGGAAGGACTTCTCGTACGACCAGTTCATCGCGCAGTTCACCGCGTCGAAGTTCAACCCGCGCGAGTGGGCGGAGCTGTTCGAGGCGGCCGGCGCGAAGTACTACGTGCTGACCTCGAAGCACCACGAAGGTTTCGCGTTGTGGGACTCGAAGGTGTCCGGCCGCGACTCCGTCGATCTCGGCCCTCGTCGTGATCTGGTGAAGGAGCTGTTCGACGCGTCGCGGAAGTACACGCCCGCGATGAAGAACGGCCTGTACTTCTCGATGCCGGAGTGGTTCAACCCGGACAACCCGTGGAGCGGTCACGCGCCGCGCAACCCGTACACGGGCGCTGCCGAGCCCTACACCGGCTACCAGGCCGGACGGGACTTCGTGAAGGACTACCAGGCACCGCAGATGACCGAACTGGTCGACGGGTACGACCCGGACGTCATCTGGTGCGACATCGGCGGTGCGAACGACTCGCGGCGGGTGCTGGCCGACTACTTCAACAAGGCCAAGAACCGGGCCAAGCCGAAGGACGTGACGGTCGACGACCGGTGCGGCATCCCGACCCACGACTACACGACGCCGGAGTACGCGACGTACCCGAACACCGTGGTGAAGAAGTGGGAGGCCTCTCGTGGCCTCGACCCGCGCTCGTACGGGTGGAACCGGGCGACGCCGGACTCGATGTACATGACCGCCGACGAGGTGATCGACACGCTGGTCGACACGACGTCCAAGAACGGCAACTTCCTGCTGGACATCGGCCCGCGGGCGGACGGCTCGATCCCGGAGATCATGCACCAGCGGCTGCGCGAGACGGGTGCGTGGCTGCGGACGAACGGCGAGTCGATCTACGGCACGACGTACTGGTCGCGGATGGCTCAGCTGGGGTCGCTGCGGTTCACGGTGAAGCCGAACGAGGCGTTCTACATCACCTCGTTGGTCCAGCCGGGGCCACAGCTCGTGGTCGACGCCCCAGTGCCGATGAAGGACGGTGACCGCGTGACGTTGCTGAGGCATGACAAGCCCCTGAAATGGACCCGATCGGGCGGAAAACTGGTGGTCGACGTGCCCAGCGGCGTTGGTCAGCACGCATGGGTCTTCAAGGTGGCTTTGTCCTAACAGAACAACCAGCTAGTGACCGGATAGTGCGATCCGTACGGTGACATGACCTTCGGGCTGCTCCACATTGTGAGATGTCAGCCAGCCGAACGGAGGAGTCATCGTGCGGATCGCCGTTCCTCGCGAGATCAAGAACCACGAGTACCGCGTCGCCCTCACCCCGGCCGGTGCCCACGAACTGACCCGCCGCGGCCACGACGTGTTCGTCGAGCAGGGCGCGGGCCTCGGTTCCGCGATCACCGACGAGGAGTACCTCGCCGCGGGCGCCAAGATCCTCGCGTCGGCTGACGACGTCTGGGCCGAGGGCGACATGGTCCTCAAGGTCAAGGAGCCGATCGCGTCGGAGTACCCCCGCCTGCGCGCCGGCCAGACCCTCTTCACGTACCTGCACCTCGCCGCCGACAAGCCGTTGACCGAGGCCCTGCTGGCCTCCGGCACGACGGCCATCGCTTACGAGACCGTGCAGCTGCCGAACCGTTCACTGCCGCTGCTCGCCCCGATGTCCGAGGTAGCGGGCCGCCTGGCCCCGCAGGTCGGCGCGTTCTCCCTGATGAAGCCCTCCGGCGGCCGCGGCGTACTGCCCGGTGGCGTCCCCCGGCGTCGCCCCTGCCGCGTGGTCGTG
>NZ_VSRL01000177.1 GCF_012184385.1 Lentzea indica | reverse complement strand
TGCAGGCGGGCGGTCACCTCGGCCTGGCCGAGCTCGCGCGCCTCACCGGCGACCACGCCACCGCCCGCGCCGAATGCGACAAGGCGTGGCAGCTGACACCCGGCGGCTGGTACGGCCCGGACGAGATGCGCTGTCACATCGCCCTGGAACGCGGCCGCATCGCGAGGGCCGAAGGCGATCTCGGCCAGGCCCGCGAGCATCTCGACGAGGCACTGCGGCGGGCCGTGGGACAGCGCAACCTCGTAACCGAGAACGCCGTCCGCGCGGAACTCGCCGCCCTGGGCGGGACTTGATCCGCCGCCACCACAACCACGCCGGCAGCCGGCGGTGCGCGATGAACGTCCACAGATCGTCCTCGGCCGCCTCGTTGGGATGCCGGCGCAGCACCTCCAGGCACTCCCGCGACACCACCCCGTGGATCCGCACCACGTGCGCCAACGCCGTCGCGCCGTGCTGACGGACCTCGATGCGGTTGTGGTCCAACGCGCGTGCGACGCGTCGCAGCGTCACCCACGGGTCCGGGTACGACATGGCCAAGCCGATCAACGACACCCCGACCATGTCCTCGCCGCGGTCGAACGCCGCGTCGACCTCCTCCGGGCGGTCGGTGCCCATCAGCGCGGAGTAGTTGCGCCAGTCCATGCCCTCACCCCGCATCGCCCGATCCAGCAGGAAACGCTGCCTGCCGTCAGAACGCTCGCCGGTGCGTTCCCAGTCGGCGGCCAGATACCGCCACACCGCCGCGGTGTCCGCGCGTGAGGTCGAGGCCAGGATCCGGCACAGCGCCAGCACGTGCTCCGGGTCCGTGGCCTCCGCGAGCTCGCCCAGCACTCCCGGCGGGCAGCCCAGGTCGTTCCACGCCAGCCACGCCAGCGTCGGGATGTCGGCGACGTCCACCCAGCCGTCGGCCCCGCCGCGCCCGATCTCGGCAGGCGTCAGCGAGGCCCGGAGACGGGCGTGTTCGATCGGGATCACGTCAGACCTGAGGCACCGCGCGCAGCAACGCGCGCGTGTAGTCGTGTGACGGGTTGAGCAGCACTTGTTCCACCGAGCCTTGTTCCACGATCTTCCCCTGATGCATCACCGCGACCCGATCGGCGATCTGCCACGCCAGTCCGAGGTCGTGCGTGATGATCAATGAAGCAAGGCCCAGCTCACGCCGCAACCGGAGCAGCAGCGCCACGATCTCCCCGCGCACCGAGGCGTCCAGCGACGCGACGGGCTCGTCAGCCACCAGCAGACGGGGCTGCAGCACCAGTGCGCCGGCGATCACCACCCGCTGCTGCTGACCCCCGGACAGCTCGTGCGGCAGGGAGTCCAGGTAGAGGTTCGCCGGGCGGAGCTCCGCACGTTCGACAGCGGCCGTGACCAGCGACTCCTCGTCGCCGGGAATGCGATGGACGCGCAGTCCCTCCGCCACCGCGTCGAGCACTTTGTGCCGCGGGTTGAGCGCACTCGCCGGGTCCTGCAGAACGAGCTGCACCTGCCGCCGGAACGCCTTGAGCGCCCTGCCCTTCAGCGGCACCGCAGCACCGTCGAAGATCACCCGACCGGAGGACGGTTTCCGGAGCCCCATTATGGTACGAGCGAGTGTCGTTTTGCCGGAGCCGGACTGCCCGACCAGCGCCACGATCTCGCCCTGCCCGATGGTCAGGTCCACGCCGTCGACCGCGCGCGTCCGACCGTAGTCCACCACCAGGTCCCGCACCTCGAGCAACGGCTCGGGCGCCGCCGCCGGCTCCGCCCACCGGTGCGCCGGATCCCCGATCACCGGGAACGCCGCCGTCAGCGCCGCCGTGTGCGGATGCCGGGGGTTCGCGATCACCTCCCGCGTGCAGCCGCGCTCGACCAGTGCACCGCGGTGCATCACCGCCAGGTCGTCACACGTCTCGGCCAGCACCGACAGGTCGTGGCTGATCATCAGCAACCCGAGGTCCTGCTCGGCGACCAGGCGTTTCATCACCGTCAGCACCTGGGCCTGCACGACCACGTCCAGCGCCGTCGTCGGCTCGTCCGCGATGACCAGGCGCGGCCCGCACGCCAGCGCCATCGCGATCATCACCCGCTGCCTCTGCCCGCCTGAGAGCTCGTGCGGATACGCCCTCGCCTTCTCCAGCGGCAGCTCCACCTGCTCCAGCAGCTCCGTGACCCGCCCAGGGGTGCCGTGCAGGCGCATCGGCTCGGCGATCTGGTCACCGACGCGCCGCACGGGGTTGAGCGAGTGCATCGCGCCCTGGAACACGATCGACGCCGACGCCCACCGCACCGCCCGCAACGTGCCCCACGACATCGTCTGCACGTCGTGCCCGTCGAGCAGGATCTCGCCGTCCACCCGCGCGGTCCTGGGCAGCAACCGCAGCACCGACATGGCGACGGTCGACTTGCCCGACCCGGACTCGCCGGCCAGGCCGAGGGTCTGACCGGGAGCGAGCGTGAGACTCACGTCGTCGACGACGCGCTTGTGTCCGTAGTGGACGGTGAGCTTCTTCAGCTCCAGCACTGGGTTCGTCACTTCCGGGGTCACCTCTTCGGCGTCACGACGGCTTCGAGGGCACGCCCGACGAGCGTGAACGCCAGCACCACCACCACGATCGCGAGACCCGGCGGCAGCAGGAACCACCACGCCCGCTGCGGCACCGCGCCGTGCAGCTGGGCCTGGTGCAGCATCGCGCCCCACGAGATCCGCGTCGGATCACCCAGCCCCAGAAACGCCAGCGTCGACTCCGCCACGATCGACGACGCCACCGCCAGCGTCGTGTTGACCAGCACCAACGGCACCACAGACGGCAACACGTGCCTGCCGATGACGTGCCCGTGGCCGCCGCCGAGCGCCCGCGCGCGTTCCACGAACGGGCGAGCCTCGATCGTCAGCGTCTGCGCCCGCACCATCCGCGCCGTCGACGGCCAGCTGGTCAGGCCGATCGCGAGCACGATCGTGCCCAGGCCACGCGGCAGCACCGTCGACAGCGCGATCGCCAGCACCAACGCGGGCAGTACCAGGAAGAAGTCGGTGACCCGCAGCAACGCGCCCGCCACCAGGCCGCCGAAGTGACCGCTCACGATCCCGACGAGCGTGCCGATGCCGACCGAGAGCACCGCCGCCGTCAGCCCGACGAACAACGACGTTCCCGCGCCCTGCACCACCAGCAGCGCGACCGAGCGTCCGGTGTGGTCGGTGCCCAGCCAGTGCTGCGCTCCCGGTGTCTGCCACGGCGCCGCGGTCACCCGCGTGACGTCCAGGGCGTCCGCGGAAATCAGCAACGGTGCGATGAGCGCGACCAAGGCCGCGACCACGAGGATCGCGGCGCCGGCCATGCCCGCTCTGCTGAAACCGGTGAGCCTGTTCATACGACCTTCACCCGTGGATCCAGCACCCCGTGCAGCAGGTCGGCCAGCAGGTTCATCACCACGACCGCGCCCGCCGTCACGACCAGCAGCCCCTGCAGCAGAAAGTAGTCCGGCCCGGTCAGCGCGTCGTAGAACAGCAGCCCGAGCCCCGGCCACGAGAACACCGTCTCCGTCGTGATCGCGCCGGCGACCACGAGCCCGAACCGCAGGAACACCAGCGTGATCGCGGGCAGCACGGCGTTCGGGACGGCGTGGCGGCGGCGCACCAGGTCGTCGCGCAGG
Source organism: Lentzea indica (assembly GCF_012184385.1). Classification (GTDB taxonomy): domain Bacteria; phylum Actinomycetota; class Actinomycetes; order Mycobacteriales; family Pseudonocardiaceae; genus Lentzea; species Lentzea indica. The sequence goes on along the minus strand of NZ_VSRL01000177.1, from coordinate 14,843 downwards.
CCCTTCGCCCGCGCCGTCACCAGGTACGGGGCATGCATCTCCTCCAGCAACGACGACCGCATCACCAGCACGTACTCCGCGCACACCACCGCCACCAGCGTGATCGACGGCAGCACCAGGTGATGCCCGACGTCCAGCGCCTGCGAGACGAAGTCCGGTGCCGTGTCGGTGTCGCGCATGCCCCGCGACGGGAACAGATCCCCCGTCACCATCATCAGCAGCATGCCGAGCCAGAACGTCGGCACCGCCCACAACGTCAGCGACACCCCCGTCGTGGCCCTGTCGAACGCCGAGTCACGCCGCCACGCCGCCCGCACCCCGAGCCACAGCCCGAGCCCGACCGCGATCACCGTCGCCGTACCGACCAGCAGCAACGTCGGGCCCAGGCGTTCGGCGATCACCTCCGCCACGGGACGGCGGAACGTGAACGACGTGCCCAGATCACCCCGAAGCAGCGAGGTGAAGTAGCTCCAGAACTGCTCGTGCAGCGGACGGTCCAGGCCGAACTGCGCACGCAGTTCGGCCTGCATCGCCGCCGTCGTCGGCCGGCCGCGCGTCATGGAGACGACGGGATCACCGGGCACCACCCTGAACAGGAAGAAACCCAGCACCGCCACCATCACCAGACTGACCGCGGCGCCACCGAGCCGACCGGCGAGGCGCACCTACTCGCGCTCCCCGGCCGTGGCCTGTCGCCGGCGAGCCAGCACCACCCCGGCCAGCACCAGCACGACCAGCGCCGCGCCGCCGATCGCGATCACCGGCCACCTGCTGCCGGTCGCCTGCGCGGCGCGCTGGGCGGGCTCGGCACCGTAGTAGCCCCACATGCCGTTCTGCGCCATGATCACGCCGCCCTGCGCCGGCTGCGTCGTGAACCTGGCGAAGTGGTCGGACCGGTAGCCCTCCAGCGCGTTGTCGTAGGCGAGCACGACCGCGGGCACCTGGTCGTAGAACCGGGCCTGCATCTGCTTCACGATCTCCACGCGCTTGCCCTCGTCGAACTCCGAGAGCTGCTGCGCGTAGAGCCGGTCGTAGGTCTGGTCGCAGAAGTAGGCGTCCGTGGTGCCGCCCTTGCCGTCGGCGCCCGGCCGCTGCCCGCACGTGTGCAGACCGAGGATGAAGTCCGGGTCCACGTTCGTCGCCCAGCCCGAGAACGCCAGGTCGTAGGTCGCCGCGGTCGTGACCTCGTTGAGCTGGTTGTCCGACACCAGCCGCACGTCCAGCGGGATGCCGATGTCGCTCATCGACCGCTTGAGGTACTCGCTGGCCTGCTCGTCGTACGCCCGCCCTGCGCGCCCCACCAGCCGCAGCCCGAACCGCGTGCCGTCGGCCTTGCGCGGAAAACCGGCGGCGTCGAGAGCGGCGTTGGCGGCGGCCGGGTCGAACTTGCGCAGCTCGGAGGCGCTGGGCTGCCAGTGCCACTTCGTGAACACCGGCGGCACCAGGCCCGCGCCCTTCTCCGCATAGCCGAGGTTGACCCGCTGCACCAGTGCGTCGAGGTCGACGGCCTGCGCGATCGCCCGCCGCACCCGCACGTCCTTGAGCGCGGGGCTGCCGTCACCGATCGGCTCACCGGTCCTGGTCTGCGCGCCGGGGTTGATCAGCAGCTCGGTGAAGCGACGCCCCTGCGCCTTGTTGCGCGTGACGCCGTCCTTGCCCGCCAGCGAGTCGAACTGGGCCGGCGCCATCCGGTTGATCAGGTCGACCTCTCCCTTGCCCAGCGCCTGCACCGCGGCGTCGGAGTTCTGGAAGTACACGAAGTGCAGCTCGTCGTACTTCGCCGCGCCGCGCCAGTAGTTCTTGTTGGCCTTGAGCTTGATGAACTGCCCTGCCACGTGCTCGGTCAGCACGAACGGGCCGGAGCCGACGACCGGCATCTGGTCGTTGGCGTAGTCCTTGATGCTGGTGACCTTCTCCCACACGTGCTTCGGCACGATCGGGATGTCCAGCGCCAGCATCGTCACCTGCGGTGCCTTCGTCTTGATCACCACGGTCCGGTCGTCGGTCGCGGTGACGGACTCGAAGTTGGTGACGAAGCTGCCGTTCGCGGTCCGCGCGACCTCGTCGGTCAGCATCAGGTTGTAGGTGAACGCGACGTCCCGCGCCGTGATCGGCTGCCCGTCGGACCACTTCTTGCCCTCCGGGACCGTGAACGTCCACGTGAGCTTGTCGGCCGAGGGCTCCCATCTGTTCGCGATGCCCTCGGTCACCGTCTGGTCGTCGGCCGCGTACGCCGTCAGGTAGTCGTACATCAACCGGCCGACCTCGGTGCTCGACTGGAACACCGCCAGGAACGGGTTCATCGAGTCGATCTGCTGCACGATCGCGACCTTCAGGATCACCGGCCCCTGAGCCGTTGCAGGAGGTGCCGCCAGCCCCACTGTCGTTGCTATTGCAAGCAACGCGCACAACTTCACCCGCACGAAAAACCCCTCTTCCCCAGCAGCCCACCGCTACGTTACCGAGATGTGCGGATCATGATCTCGGCGGACATGGAAGGCGCTACCGGAGTCACCTGGACCGGGGACGTCGTCCCCGGTACTGAGCAATGGCAACGGTTTCGGCGCCTCTTCACAGGAGACGTCAACGCGTGCGTCACAGGTTTGGTTGCAGGCGGAGCAGAACAGGTAATCGTCAACGAAGCCCACTCCTCGCAACGCAACCTCCTGCTCGAAGACCTCCACACCTCGGCACGCCTGCTCACCGGCCGGCACAAACCGCTGTCGATGATGCAGGGCGTCGACTCCGATGTGGACGGTGTCGTCTTCCTCGGCTACCACACCGGCGCGGGCTCCCGAGGCGTGCTCGCGCACACCTACCTGGAGAACTCCATCACCGGCGTGTGGCTCGACGGCGTGCTCGCCTCAGAAGGCCGACTCAACGCCGCGCTGGCCGCCGAGCACGGAGTGCCCGTGCTCCTGGTCACCGGCGACGACCTGACCTGTGCCGACGCCGCCGACTACGCACCCTCCGCCGGGCTGGTCGCCGTCAAGGAGTGCGTGTCACGGTATGCCGCCGTGTGCCTGCCACCCGCCGTGGCTTTTTCACAGATCACAGACGCCGCCACCGCCGCGATGACCTCCGCCGGGCGGACCGGCGGTGCGGTGTCGGCACACCGGATCGAGGTCGAGTTCGACGCCACGCACCTGGCCGAGGCCGCCGCGGTAGTGCCGACCGTGGAGCTGATCGGGGTGCGCCGCGTCGGGTTCGACGCCGTGTCGATGACCGAGGCGATGAAAGCGTTCAAGGTCGTCACGCACGTCGCCGCCGGAGCGATCGAAGGCATCTACGGCTGACCGTCCGGCAACAGGGCCGTCACCATTCCACGTGACCCGTGCGGATACGGTGGGGTTCATGTCGCTGGACGTGGCGCAGCTGTGCGCGCAGCTCATTCGCTTCGACACGACCAACCGCGGCGGCGGTGACTCCGCCGGAGAACGCGAGGCAGCCGAGCACGTGGCCGCGGTCCTGCACGACAACGGCGTGCCGCCCACGTTGCTCGAACCGGCACCGCGGCGCACCAACGTCCTCGCGCGCGTCCACGGCACCGACCCGTCGCTGCCCGCCGTGCTGGTCCAGTCGCACCTCGACGTCGTGCCCGCCGACCCCGCCGAGTGGAGCTTCGACCCGTTCGCCGGGGAGATCCGCGACGGGTTCGTGTGCGGCCGTGGCGCCGTGGACATGAAGGACATGGCCGCGATGACGCTGGCCGTGATCAACCGCTGGCACGTCGAAGGCCGCCGGCCGCGCCGTGACGTCGTGCTGGCGTTCGTCGCCGACGAGGAAGACCAGGGCGTCCACGGCGCGCACTGGCTCGTCGACCACCACGCCGCCCACTTCGCCGGCGTCGAGGCCGCGATCAGCGAGTCCGGCGGGTTCTCCTACGACGTCGACGGGGTGCGGCTGTACCCGATCGGCACGGCGGAGCGCGGCACCTCGCACATGAGGCTCACCGCCGTCGGCAGGGCAGGGCACGGGTCGCGCCGCAACTCGCAGAACGCCGTGACCGCGCTGGTCACCACACTCGCGCGCCTCGCCGCACACGAGCACCCGGTCCGGCTCACCCCGACGGTCGAGGCGTTCCTCGTCGGCGCCGGCAAGGCGTTGGGGGTGGAGGTCGACCTCGACGACGTCGACGGCACCATCGCCCGCCTCGGGCCCGCGGCGAAGCTGGTGGAGAACACCGTGCGCTGCTCCACCACGCCGACGATGGTGCAGGCCGGGTACAAGGTCAACGTCATCCCCGGCACCGCGACCGCGCAGCTCGACGTCCGCACGTTGCCCGGCACCGTCGACGAGCTCGTCGCCACCATCGACTCGTTGCTCGAAGACGGCGTGACCCGCGAGTTCCTCGAGCACCAGCCCCCGGTCGAAGCGCCGACCGACACGCCGTGGTTCGCCGCGATGGCCGAGGCACTGCGCGACGAGGACCCCGCGGCCGCTGTCGTGCCGTACTGCCTGGGCGGCGGCACCGACGCCAAGGCGTTCAGCCAGCTCGGCATCCACTGCTACGGCTTCTCGCCGCTGCGGCTGCCCACCGGGTTCGACTACCGCGCGATGGCCCACGGCGTGGACGAACGCGTTCCCGTCGCGGGCCTCGAGTTCGGTGTCCGGGTGCTGGACCGCTTCCTGATGGCGTGACCGGAACGCTGGCGCACTAGCCCTGCGGGGTGCCGAACCACCGGAGGGCGGCCTGCTCGAACTCCCGCCGGTCGGCACCTGTCCACGCGACGACGCCGTCGGGGCGGACGAGCACGGCGCCGAGCCCGAGGTCGTCCGTCGCGGGACCGGTGGCGTACCGGAGCTGGTTCTCCCAGCGGGCAGCGGAGTCGCCCAGGACGGCGGTGAAGTCCAGCGCGGCGCCGCGGCCGTTCTGCATGAGGTCGCTGAGCCGGGTGCCGTCCTCGAACCGGAAGTCGGGGGCGGTGCGGCCGACCAGCGGATGGTCGCTGCCGAGGTCGTGGCGGATCGCCGCGCCGGAGACCTTCTGGAACACGTAGGTCGTGCCGTCGCGGGTGCCGAGCAGGTCGCGCAGCATCCTCTGACTGGCCTGGGAATGCGGGTCCGGGCGCATGACGGCCACTTGGGCGCGCGTCCAGTCGAGCGCCGCCGCGCCGACCGGGTGGCGTTCGCGGGTGTAGGTGTCGAGCAGCCCGGCCGGTGCGGTGCCGTGCACGGTCGTGGCGAGCTTCCAGCCCAGGTTCACGGCGTCGCCGATACCGGTGTTGAGTCCTTGGCCGCCGAGCGGGGACATGATGTGCGCGGCGTCGCCGGCGAGCAGGACCCGGCCGCTGCGGTAGGTCGTCGTCTGCATCGCGCGGTCGGTGAAGCTCGATGCGTGCTGGACGTCGGTCACCGTCACATCGGTGCCGGACACCCGGCGCAGCACGGCCTGGAGGTGCTCTCGGGTCGGCGGCTGCGAGCGGTCGAACGCACCGCCGTCGAAGTCCATCACGCCGATGCGCCTTTCCCCGGGCATCCGCAGGTACATGCCCGTTGCCGTGAGGGTGAACCCGACGGCCAGCTGCTCGGGATCGGCGAAGGTGGCCAGCATCTGGTAGCCGGTGAACTGCGGTTCGGTGCCGACGAAGTCGAAGCCCGCGAGCTTGCGCACCGCACTGCGTCCGCCGTCGCAGCCGACGACCCAGCGCGCCGCGTACTCGCGCTCGCCATCACCGACGACCACGGTCTCGTCGTCCTGGGCGACGGCGCGCGCCGTGACGCCGCGCCTGATCTCCACCCCGAGCTTCACGACCCGCTCCGCCAGCACCGCCTCCACCGCGGCGAGGCTCGTCATCACCATCTCGGGCACCGGGCTCGGCAGCCGGAACGGCAGGGCGTCGACGTCGACGTCGGCCGGATCGAGCATCATGCCGGCGAAGTGGCCCACGCCGCGCGGCCGCAGCGGCTGGTCGGTGTCAGGAACCTCGTGCAACGGCTCCAGCAACCCACGCCGGTGCAACGCCTGCACCGACGCGCCGAACAGACCCCGCATGCCGAGCGGTTCCACCCGCCACGGTGAACCCGGCTCCTGCTCGCGTTCGAGCACCAGTACCGAGCAGCCGGCGAGGCCGAGCTCACAGGCCAGGAAAAGGCCGACCGGGGCCCCGCACCCACGATCACCACGTCATGCATGAGAAATCCCCTCCTGCCGCCGGATTTCGGCGACAGGGCAAGACTTCCGCCGGCCACTGGCACGGCGCGCATCCGGCGCTGGCACGCGCGCACACGACGCTCACCCGGCTGTGCGCGAAGAACAGCGAGGCGCCTACCCGTTCATCTGGCCGGCTGACCGCTCGGCACGCTGCCGCACCAGCTCCTCGACCGCGCTGGGCAGCGTCGTCTCGAAGTCGATCAGCTTCGCCCACGTCGGCGTCACCACGATCCGGACCATGCCGTCGTACAGCGAGCGGACCTCGCGCTCCCACTCCACCCGCTGCTGCGCCGTCATCTCGTAGCTGCCGTTCATCTGCAGGTACTCGTCCGGGATGCCGTCGACCGCGTCCAGCTCCGCCGTGCCGCGGATCAGCAGGATCTTGGGCGGGTGCACCTCGGTGTCGATCGTCAGCGCCACCGCCGGGTTCGCGCGCAACGAGTGCAGCTTCGGGGCGTTCATCGACGTGCACATGACGATGTGCCGGCCGTTCCAGGTGAACGCGATCGGGATGGTGCGCGGCGTGCCGTCCTTGGCGACGTAGGCCAGCCGCGTCAGGTCACGTGCCAGCAGCTCCTTGCTCAGCGGCCGGTTCAGCACCTCGGTGATCTCGTTGGTCCGCATTGCCGTCTCCTTCGTCGTTGTGCCCCTGGGACGGAGCACGCACGACGATCTCGACATCCCCAGCGAAGATTTCTCAGCGAAGACAGCTCAGCGAAGACAGCTCAGCGAAGACAGCTCAGCGCGGCGGCAACGGCAGCGGAACGGCAGGGAGCCCGTCGAGGCTCTCGATGTTGTAGGGCTTCTTCCCGGTGTACTCGCGGAACTCCTCGTCGCTCTTGCGGCCGAAGTAGTCCGCGTGCAGCTCGCGTTCCGAGCGGTAGTCCATGAACGGCACCGCGAACCCGCACGAGTCGCTGATCAGCTCGGCCCTCACCACGATCACCGCCCGCAACGCCGGCCCGTCCGCCTCACCGAAACCCGCGGCCAGCTCCTCGAAGCGCGGGTCGTCGCGGAACACCGGCTCGCCACGACCGTGCAGGCGCAGGACCGTCGGCGGACCCTCGAAAGCGCACCACATCAACGTGATGCGGCCGTTCTCCCGCAGGTGCGCGATGGTCTCGGCGTGGCTGCCGCCGAAGTCGAGGTAGGCCACCGTGCGGTCGTCGAGGATGCGCAGCGTGCCCTGCCGGCCCTTGGGCGACAGGTTGACGTGACCGTCACCGGTCAGCGGAGCGCTGGCCACGAAGAAGATCTTCTGGTTCTCGATGAACTCCCACAGCCGCGGCTCGATGCGCTCGTATTCCTTACCCATGATCAGCAGTATTGTTGGCTTCGCCGACCCTGTCAGCCGTGATTCCCAGGTGCTGAACGAGCCACCGGGTCGCGTGGCTCACGCCCTGTCCGCCGCCTCCCGCGCCGCCTTCTCCACCCGCTCCCGGTACGCCGCCCAGTCCTGCTCGGGCAGGTTCGTCCCGCCCTCCCGCAGCCCTGCCTCACCGTCGAGGCCCTCGCGCAGGATGTCCGCGTGCCCGGCGTGCCGGTTCGTCTCCGCGATCATGTGCACCAGCAGCAGGTGCAACGTCACGTACTTGCGCTCCTCCGACCACCACGGCACCACGCCGGGCGCGTCCAGCGGCAGCTCGGAGATCACGGTGTCGGCGAACTCCGTCACGCGGGCGTACAACGACAGAATGTCCTCACGCGACTCGTCGGCGGTGGCGAACATGTCCGCGTTCGGGTCGCCGTTGTCGATCTCCTTGAGCCACGGCAGCGTCTCGCCGAACGGGCGGCCCATGCAGGCGCCGAAGTACTCCTGCTCGCAGGTCGCGAGGTGCTTGACCAGGCCCAGCAGGTTCGTGGCTGTCGGGGTCAGCGGCCGCCGCACGTCGTACTCCGACAACCCCTCGAGCTTCCAGAGAACGGTCTGCCTGGCCGTCTTCAGGTAGCGGTGCAGGTCGGTCTTCGGATCTGAGGCCATGCCGGTCAGCCTTGCAGAGCCCGCGCCGAGGCGACCGCGATTTCCTCCAACCGGGCGTGGTGCTCTGCCCACCAGGATTCCGGGACCGACGGCATGTTCGAGTTGCCGTCCTGCATGCCGACCGCGCCGTCGATCAGCTCGCGCACCACGTCGGCGTGCCCGGCGTGGCGGTGCAGCTCGATCGACACCTGCACCAGGATCTGCCGCAGCGTGACGTCGCGACGGGCCTCCGACCACCACGTCACCACGCCCGGCGCGTCCAGGGGTAAGGCCGCGATCGTCTCGTCGGCGAACGACCGCACCCGCGCGTAGAAGTCCACCACGGACTCTCGCGACTCCTCGAGCATGGCGTACATGTCCGAGGCCGGTGACGCCTGCGCCGTCGACCACAGCGGAGGCTCGGGGAACGGCCTGCCGAACACGCGGCCGAAGTAGTTCAGCTCCACCCCGGCCGCGTGTTTGACCAGCCCCAGCAGGTTCGTGCCGGTCGGAGTCAACGGACGCCGCACGTCGTACTCCGACAACCCCTCGAGCTTCCACAGCAACACCGAACGAGCCGCGTTCAGATACCGGTGCAGCAGTGCTTTCTCATCCACGAGAAGCAGCGTCTCAGACAGCACCGACAGTTTTGAGCACCAGCAGGTCCAGATGATCGACAACCGGTCCGGTCTCCACAGCCGCGGCCCGCAGCAGCCGGTCCCCGCCCTCGGCGAACTCCTCAGCCGACAGCGAACGCAGCAACGTGTCCGCCTCCCACCGCAACCTCGACGCCTTGTCCGCCAACGACGACGCGGTCACCTGCGCAACCGCCTCCAGCCGGTCCACCGCGAACCCCATCCCGTCCGCGACCTCGGCAACGGTGGGAAACCCGGCCACACCCCGCACCGCAGCGGGGAAGAACCGGAACAACCCGATCCCCTCATGCCGCTCCCGGAACAACGACCGCAACACCACCACACCGCCCGGACGCAGCACCCGCCGCAACTCCGCCCCCGCAGCGGCCAGATCCGGGACGTGATGCACCACCGTGGACATCCACACCACGTCCACCGACGCGTCCGGCAACGGAATCGACGCCGCGTCCCCGGCCAGCATCGCGAGCCCCGAAGCCGACCTCATGTCCGGCGACGGTTCGACCGCCACCACGGTCACGTCCGGGAACCACTCGGCGAAGGCCCGCACGAACAACCCGGTCCCCGCCCCCAGGTCCAGCACGGTGCGGCCGGGCAGGAAGTACGGCGCCACCGCGTCCCGCCACGACGACAACCCCGTCAACGAGATCTCGCGGGCCACTCGGTACGAGGCGGCCTCGACAGCGCCGTAGCGATGCATGCATCTACATAACCCCATACGGATGGCGGGATGACAGTGAGCCTTGACACGGACTTCACTTGGCGGAGCCATGTCCCTGCCGTGGTCCGAAAGGGTTGCCCTGCATGCGAAAGACTCATCTCAGACCCCTGATCGGGGTCACCGTCGCCGCGAGCGTCGTGTTCGCGATGGGAGGCGTGCCCACCGGCGCGGCCCCATCAGCTCAGGAAACGTCGACGAACTACCAGGTCAGCGGCGTCCGCACCGCTGAGCAGCGCACCAAGCTCGCCAAGTCCGGTGCCGCGATCGACTCGGTCGAGGAGCACGGCATCGTCGTGATCACCGCGACCGAGCGGGAGGTCCGCAACCTCAAGGCCCAGGGCTTCGAGGTCGTCGAGCTGCCCAAGCGGATGGACGCGGGCGCGGAGATCGGTCCGTTCGACTTCCCCGCCGCGGACTCGAACTACCACAACTACGCCGAGATGATGGCCGAGATCAACCAGGTCGTCGCGGCGCACCCGAACCTGATCTCCAAGCAGGTCATCGGGAAGTCCTACGAGAACCGCGACATCATCGCGCTCAAGATCAGCGACAACGTCACCACCGACGAGAACGAGCCGGAGGTGCTGTTCACGCACCACCAGCACGCCCGTGAGCACCTCACCGTCGAGATGGCGCTGTACCTGATCAACCAGTTCACCTCGCAGTACGCGAGCGACGCGCGGATCAAGGGCCTGCTCGACACCCGCGAGGTCTGGATCATCCCCGACGTCAACCCCGACGGCGGCGAGTACGACATCGCCACCGGCACCTACCGGTCCTGGCGCAAGAACCGGCAGCCCAACGCCGGCTCCAGCAACGTCGGCACCGACCTCAACCGCAACTGGAACTACAAGTGGGGCTGCTGCGGCGGTTCGTCGGGCAGCACCGGCAGTGAGACCTACCGCGGGCCGAGCGCGGAGTCCGCGCCCGAGGTCAAGGTCGTGGCCGACTTCGTGCGCGGCCGCAACGTCGGCGGCAAGCAGCAGATCACCGCTGCCATCGACTTCCACACCTACAGCGAGCTCATCCTGTGGCCGTGGGGCTGGACCTACGACGACGTCGCGCCGGGCCTGACCCAGGACCAGCACGACACGTTCCGCACCATCGGCCAGCAGATGGCGGCGACCAACAACTACACGCCCGAGCAGTCCAGTGACCTCTACATCACCGACGGGACCATCCCGGACTGGCTGTGGGGTTCGCAGGGCGTCTTCGCCTACACCTTCGAGATGTACCCCGGCAGCTCCGGCGGTGGCGGTTTCTACCCGCCCGACGAGGTGATCCCGGCGCAGACCTCCCGCAACAAGGAGGCCGTGCTGCAGCTGCTGGAACGCGCCGACTGCCCGTACGAGGCCATCGGCAAGGAAGCGCAGTACTGCGGCGGCACCCCGCCGCTGCCCGGCAAGTACTTCGAGAACGCCACGGACTTCCAGATCAGGGACAACACCACGATCAACTCCCCGATCACCGTGGCCGAGGTGACGGGCAACGCCCCGTCGACGCTCAAGGTCGCCGTGGACATCAAGCACACCTACCAGGGCGACCTGCGCGTCGAGCTGGTCGCCCCGGACGGCACCGTCTACGTCCTGCACAACCGCGCCGGCGGCGGCACGGACAACATCAACACCACCTACACCGTCAACGCCTCCAGCGAGGTCGCCAACGGCGGCTGGCAGCTGCGGGTGAACGACAACGCCGCCCAGGACACCGGGTTCCTCGACAAGTGGAGCCTGCAGTTCTGACCGCGTAGCACGGATGCTGTGACGTCAGGGCGCCGGTGTACCGGCGCCCTGACGCGTGTAGTCCTTCACCGGCATCGAGTCGTGCAGCCTCACGCCGTTCGAGTTGAGCTTGGCCAGCGGCCGCACCATCCACGACGGCAACGACGTGACCACCTGCATCCCTCGCACGAGCGCCGTGACACCCAGCCGGGTCCGCGGGATCAGCGTCTTGGCGACACCGAGCGCGAACTTCCTGCTCGCGTGCACCAGATCCTGCATCTCACTCTCGTAGCGCGCGAACGCCGCCTCGTGATCGGTGTCCACCGACAACTCGCCGGCCAGCACGTACGCGCCCAGCACCGCGAGGCTCGTGCTGCCGCCGATCGCCGGGCCAGGGCAGTAGGCCGCGTCGCCGACCAGCGCGACCCGCCCGCGTGACCACGTGTCCTCCTGCAGCTGCGTGATCGAGTCGAAGTAGAACACCCGATCACCGTCCAGGTAGGTGAGCCAGTCGTCGACCTCGGGGTGCAGGCCCGCGAACGCCTCACGCAGCAGCTGCTTCTGCCGCCCGACGTCGCGGTGGTGGTAGTCGAGCTCCTGCTCGCTGCGGAACAGGAACACCGCCCGCGCGTCGTCGAGATGCCGCGCCCCGTACACCTGCGCACTGCGCCCCGGCCCGATGTGCCCGGCCATGGCACCTGCGACACCCAGATCGCGCGGCACCGACAACACCGCCAGGTACAAACCCGCGAACGTCTTCGCGACCTCACCGAACACCAGCCGCCGCACGTTCGAGTGCAACCCGTCGGCCCCGATCACCAGGTCGAACCGCCGCGGCGCGTTCACCTCGAACGTCACCTCGCCGTCCGGGCCGATCGACGTGATCGAATCGCCGAACATGTACTCGACGTCGTTGCGGGCGGCGTTGTAGTAGATCTCACTCAGATCGTCACGCATCACCTCGACGTGCCGGTCCGACGCCGCCGCGAAGATCTTCGTCGCGTCCCCGCTGATCGGCTTGCGCGTACCTTCGCGCAAGAACGTCAGCCGCTCCGTCCCGGTGGCCAGCGACTCGATGCGCGGCAGCACACCCATGCGTTCGGAGATGTCCATCGCCGGCTTGAACAGGTCGACCGCGTGCCCACCCGTCTTGCGCAGCACCGGCGACCGCTCCACCACCGTCACCTCGTGCCCGTACCGGGTGAGCCAGTAGGCGAGCACCGGACCAGCGATGCTGGCGCCAGAGATGAGAACTCGCACGTCAAACCCCCTTACTTAACGGTCGGTAAGTCCCCTGGCGCGAGCCTACACGTGGGCTTACCGACTGTTAAGTAAGATTCGGTTCGTGGCCAGACCGTCCGACACCAAGCAGCGGATCCTGCAGACCGCACGGGAGCTGTTCGCCACCAAGGGCGTGCAGCAGACCAGCCTGCAGGAGATCGCCGACCGCCTCGGCATCACCAAACCCGCGCTCTACTACCACTTCACCTCACGCGAGGACCTGGTCCGCAGCATCGTCACGCCGTTGCTCGACGACGGCGAGGAGTTCATGGCGCGCATGGAGGAACGAGCCGACGTGCCGCTCCTCGAACTGCTCGAGGGCTTCTTCGACTTCAACCACCGCCACCGCGCCGGCATCCTGCTGCTGCTCACCGAGATGACCACGCTCGCCGAACTCGGCCTCGTCGACATGGTCCTGTCCTGGCGCGCCCGGCTCACGCAGCTCGTGTTCGGACCCTCCCCGACCCTCGAGCAGGAAGCACGCGCGGTGCTGGCGTTCGGCGGAATGCAGGACTGCACCATGCAGTTCCCCGACGCGCCCGTCGACGAGCTGCGCGCCGCCACCGTCACGGCCGCGCGTGCCGCTCTCGGGATCGGCTGATCGGCCTCTGCCGCACAACACCCGCGTAGGCGACCATCACGCGGTGAACCGCTGCCTCCCGCCAGCCGCGGCTGTGTGAGAGAACGCAATCACACCCACCGCACGCCGCCATAGGATTCAGCCACACCGTCGTGATCACCAGGTGAGAACCGACTCTCGAAACCGGTCTCACTTCACGCGAACGCGAGGTAGGGTCCGGAAACCGAATCACCGCCTGGAGAGACATGCGCGCCGTCGAGATCAGACCTGGGGTCCGGATCCGCTGGGTCGAAGTGCCTGGTGCCACGCCCGCCCGCGTCTACCTGCACGGACTCGGAGCGTCGTCGGCGCCCTACTACGCCGAGGCCGTCGCGCACCCGCTGCTGGCCGGCCGCCGCAGCCTCATGATGGACATGCTCGGGTTCGGCATCAGCGACCGCCCGACCGGATTCGCCTACTCGCTCGAAGGCCACGCCGACGCCCTCGCGGTGGCGCTGGCCAAGATCGGCCTGCGGCGCAGCGAGATCATCGGCCACAGCATGGGCGGCGCCGTCGCCATCGTGCTCGCCGCGCGCCACCCCGAGATGGTGCGCTCGCTCGTCCTCGTCGACCCCCACGTCGACCCCGCCACGCCCGCACTCGGCGCCCCCGGCAGCCGGGGCATCGCCGCCTACGGTGAGGCGGACTTCCTCAGCCACGGCTACGAGCGCGTGCTGCGCGACGTCGGCCCCCACTGGGCGGCCACCATGCGCATGGCCGGCCGCGAAGCCCTCTACCGCAGCGCCGTCGACCTCGTCCGCGGCACGTCGCCGACGATGCGCAAGCTGTTGCTGGAACTGGAGATCCCGCGCGTCTTCCTGCACCCCGAGGACGCACCGCCCCGCGGGGGACGCGAGCTCGCCGCCGCCGGTGTCCAGGTCGTCTCCGTCCCGAACACCGGCCACAACATCATGATCGACAACGTCGAGGGCTTCGCCCGCGCGGTCGCCCAGCAGCGGTTGTCGGTCTAGTCACCCGAGCACTGGTCACCCGAGCACCTGCAGCGCAGCGGTGTGCTGCCGTTGCCTGAGCGCGAGCCACTCGGCCACCAGGTCCGCGTGTGCGTCCAGCCAGTTCTGCTGGCACACGGCAAGACGCGCGTACGCCGTGTCCAGATAACCGGTCTCCCGCTTGCAGCGCACGTCCGCGCGCACCGCCGGGTCGGTGGCCAGATCGGTGTCGCCGGGCAGCGCGCTCAGCAGGTCGCCCGGAGTCCGGGCGCCGACACCGAACCTCTTGACGCACTGGCTCCACCGTTCGGTGGCAGCGATGAAGGCCGGGTCGTGGTCGAGCTGCTCTCGTGCGTCGCGTTCACCGTCGTAGATCCGCAGCCGCAGCTCCAACGACCGCTGCCGCTGGTCGGCGAGCAGGCGGTGTTCGGCGTCGGCCTGACAGCCGTTGGCGGGTAACGACATTCCCAGCCGTTCGCCGTGTGCCTGCACGCGCTGGCCGGGGTCGCCGAACAGCAGGCGCGCGTAATCCTCGCCGTGCACGGGCTCGGCGGGCGCTGGTCCGGTCGTGAGGTTCTCGAGCGACTCCAGCCCGAACGGCCGCAGCGCGGCGAGCGCTCGTCCTCGGTGGTGTCGTCGGCCTGCACGGAGTAGACGTGGCCGTGCGCGGCCATGCAGCCGGTGATGAGCGCGTCCCGTGCCTCGGTGATGCGCCGGTCCTGGTCGCCGGGCAGGTACATCATGCGGAACATCGGCGGGACGACGCGGGTGCCGGTCTGCCCGG
>NZ_VSRL01000176.1 GCF_012184385.1 Lentzea indica | reverse complement strand
CGGTGTTGCCGGCGGGGATCGCAGCCGCGGCGATCGCGGCGACCGGCACGACGACGACCACCGCCGCGAGCGGGCGTTGGGCCGCGGTGCTCGTCAACTCCGGCGGAACGGACTCGCTGGGCCAACCGATCTCCATGAGCTGGACCCTTTTCGGGTCGCCGGTCTACGTCTCCGTCCGCAACAACGGCTCACTGTCGCTGAGCGGCCAGACCTACACCCTCACCCGTGAGGGAGGTCTGGGCACGTTCACCGCCACCGCCTGCATCGGCGCGACGTGGAACGCCAACGGCACCTGCTCCACCTCGAACACGCGCGTTCTCGACACCACTGCTTCGGGATCGACAGCCGTTTCCCTGGCGCTCGCCACCAACGAGTCTGTGTCGATCAAGGTGTCCGCGAGCGTCGCGGCCCTCACCACCGTGAACCTGTCAGTCAGCGTCGCGAGATCGCAGGCCAGGATCCCGACCACCACAAGTACCTGAGGTGCATCGTGACAACAGCTACCGCGGCACATGACCGGCTTCGCCAGCGGTTCGGCGTGCGGCGAGTGCTCACCGGGACGCTCATCGCGCTGACCACGCTCGTGACCGCTTCGGCTGCTGTGGCGGTGGTGATGCTGCAGATCGCGTTTCTCCCGGTGCTTTCGCCCAGCATGTCCCCGATGCTGGAGGCGGGTGACCTGGCCATCACCAGAACGGTGGCGGTGAGTGAGATCCAGGTCGGGGACGTGGTCGTGCTACCCAGGCCAGACGCCCCTGGACAACGTTACGTGCACCGAATCGTCGAGTTGACCCGGCAGCCAGACGGCCCCGTGGTACGCACCAAGGGCGACAACAACGACACCATCGACCCGTACCAGCTGCGGATCACATCCTCGTCCGTTCCGCTGGTCGTCGGGCGCGTTCCCGACCTGGGCCGGTTCGCGCTTGCCGGCCAGCACACCTGGCCACGGATCGCGCTGATCCTGCTCGTCGGCACGTGCACGCTGCTGGGGGCCAAACGGCTCATCTACCAATCCGGGCCGTCAACGCGCGAGCGCGACACCGACGACCGTGAACGTGCCGGCGTGGTGTGAACGTGTCGTGCCTGAGCACGTGACAAAGCTCTGTACAAGGTATGTCGCGCAACACGACGTGTTTGAACTGAACCAGGTACGCGTGGGCAACGATCCCGCGGCATCACAGGCGTCCCTCTGGCCCGGGCTTGTCACTGTCGCAAAGCTGAACCAGAACCGCCGGACCGATCCGATCGAGTGACAGGCGATGCTCGACGACAAGACGTCCTCGCAAGAAACGCTTGGTCGGAGCTGTTCCCATCTGTTGTGAGTCCTGCCGGGGGCACCACACCGGTTATTGAAGGACATCTGGCAGAGGCGCGGGCTCGACCGACGACGTGACGACCGCCATGTCCGATCATGGCAGGACAACGGACGTGCGAGTGGCGAGAATCGGCGGCATGCTCGACTTCGAGACCTGCTATCGGGCGATGTCCAGCCGCGATCCGCGGTTCGACGGCCGCTTCGTGGTGGCTGTGACGAGCACCGGCGTCTACTGCCGGCCGGTCTGTCCCTCGCGAACGCCGAAGCGGCCGAACACCCGGTTCTTCGTGGTGCCCGCTGCCGCCGAGGCTGCCGGGTTCCGGGCCTGCCGCCGTTGCCGGCCGGAGAGCGCCCCGGAGTCACCCGAGTGGAATGTCCGCGGGGACCTGGTGGCCAGGGCGCTGCGCCTGATCACGGCTGGCGTGGTCGACGAAGTCGGTATCGGTGGCTTGGCTCGGCAGCTCACGGTCAGCGAGCGGCACCTGCACCGGCAGATGGTCGCCGAGCTCGGTGTGGGGCCACAGGCGTTCGCATTGAACCGCCGCGCTCAGATCGCGCGGCTGTTGATCGAGTCGCAGGCGCTGTCGTTGTCGGACATCGCCTTCGCCGCGGGGTATTCGAGCGTGCGTCAGTTCAACCATGGGATCCGGGCGGCGTTCGGCCGCGCGCCAAGCGAGTTGCGAAATGGTTCAGCGAAAGTGGACTGCACCGGCCCTTTGGTGCTGCGGCTGCGCTATCGGCCTCCGTTGTCGGCCGAGCCGTTGCTCGGATGGTTCGCCGAGCGTTTGTTGACCGGGGTGGAGGCGGTCGACGACGGCGAGTACCGGCGGACCCTTCGCCTGCCTCGATCGACCGGCTGGGTTTCGCTGCGCATCGGTGCCGATGCGGTGTCCGTGCGGCTGCATGTGAGCGACCTTCGTGACACCACCGCGGCTGTACAGCGCTGCCGCGAGTTGTTCGATCTGGACGCCGACCCGGACATGATCGCCGAGGACCTCGGCGACGACCCGTTGATCGGTCCGCTGGTCGCGACGCGCCCAGGGCTTCGAGTGCCGGGCTGCGCCGACGGTTTCGAGCTCGCGGTTCGTTCGGTACTGGGGCAACAGGCGGCGCGCCGATTGGTCCATCGGTGGGGTGAACCAGTGGCCGCGCAGCCCTTGACTCATGTGTTCCCGACGCCGGACGCGCTTGCTGAAGCAGACCTGGCCGCCATCGGGTTGACCACGCGGCGTGCGGACACGATCCGCGCCTTGGCGCGGGCCGTCTGCGATGGCGACCTCCGCCTCGACCGGTACGCCGACCGTACGGACACGGTCGCCCGGCTGCTGGCGATACCTGGCATCGGCCAGCGGACTGTCGGGTATGTGGCGATGCACGCGCTGGGCGACCTCGACGCGTTCCCCTCCGGCGACCTCGGACTGCGCGGCGCCGCACGGCGCCTCAGCGGTACTTCGTCACGCTTGGACGAACGGTCCCGGCAGTGGCGGCCTTGGCGGTCGTATGCCGCCATGCACTTGTGGGCAAGCCTGCCCTGAACATCCGGAAGGACCATGCACACCACCACTCTGCCGACCCCGGTCGGCCCGTTCAGCCTGGCCGTCGCCGCGGGCGGGGTCTACGCGGCCGGATTCACCAGCGATCCCAGTCGTCTGGAGTTGCCCGCCAAGCCGGTCACCGGCCTGGGCGACGTTCCTGCGGTGACAGCCGCCGTACGCGCCTACTTCGACGGCGATGTCCACGCGCTCGACGCCATTCCCGTGCACCAGCAGGGAAGCCCGTTCACCGTCTCAGCCTGGAACTCGATGCGCCAGGTGCGGCCGGGCAGCACGGTTACCTATACCGAGCTGGCCGGGTCGGCCGGAAACCCTGGGCGGCAAGGGCAGCCGGTGCGGCGTGTGCGAAAAACCTTGTGCCACTGGTGGTTCCGTGCCATCGAATCGTACGTTCGGACGGCTCACTGGGCGGCTACTACTACGGCTTGGCGATCAAGCGCTGGCTGCTGGCACACGAAGGCGTGGCGTGATGCGGCAATACATGTCGGTGCTGCGCGCCGGCGATTTTCGCCGCCTGTGGCTGGGATCGACGGTGTCGTTGATCGGCGATGGGATGACGTTCGTGGCGTTGTCCTGGCTCGTGCTCGCCCAGACAGACGGCGTATCCCGGCTCGGTCTGCTCGGTGTCTGCTACACGGTGCCGGTCGTGCTGGGCGGGCTGGCCGTCGGGCCACTGCTGGACCGCTTCGACAAACGGGCAGTACTGATCGCCGACAGCTTGGTTCGCGCCGTGGCCGTCGCAACCATCCCACTCACAGCGGCGGTGGGCATGATGCCGGACTGGCTGCCGTTCGGCGTCGCGGCGATATACGGGTTGCTGAAGATGGTGCCGCTCGCCGGATTTCCGGCCGCGATCCCGGCGCTCGTCCGCGAGACGGATCTGAACGCGGCGAACGCGTTGGAGTCGCTGAGTTTCAGCCTGGCCAGCATGATCGGGCCGGTCTTGGCGGGAGTGCTGATCAGCTGGATCGGTCCGGCCGGCGTGCTGGCGGTCGACGCCGCGTCGTTCCTGGTGTTCGCGCTCACCGCGGCACTGGTCCGACGGCCGTTGCGTCCGGCCCGGCAGGCAGCCGCACCGGCGCCACTGCGACGGCTGGGCCGGGACCGAGTGATCATTGTGACCACGGTGGCATTCATGGCCTTCAACATCGCCGAGGGAATGCTCCTGATCACCGCGCCCTGGCTGGCGAAACACGAACTGCCGGGTGGCGCCGGGACACTCGGGGCACTGCTGGCCTCCACCGCCGCCGGAGAGTTCGTTGGCGCCGCCATCGCCGGAAACATGCGCACCGAACGCTCGCCCCTGCGCGCCATCGCAATGGTGCAGATCCCGGCTGCGTGCGCCTACCTCCTGCTGCTCGCCACGCCGAGCCAGATAGCGGTCGGCGCTGGATTCTTCCTGGTCGGCCTGCTCAGTGCTCCGATGACGATCTGGGCACAGTCGCTGCGCATGCAACGTATCCCAGCGGAACTGCACGGCCGCGCGTTCGCCCTGCTACGCACGCTCATGCAAGGGACATTGCCACTCGGATCCGCGCTGGCGACACCCATGCTGGTCCATGGCCAGCTGGCACTCGCCGCAACGGTGATGACCCTGATAGCCGGGCTACCGGGCCTCGCGCTGCTCACCGTCAGGGACGGTTCCAGAGCATCATCAGCACAGACCTGACCAGTCGGTACGGCTCTCAGTAGCCGAACACCGCGCACGCCGGTTCGTCGATCCGGTGGGGATCGGCTACCGCTCCAACACTGACCGCTGTCCGGCGCTGGATCTGTGGTCGGTCCACTACGTGGTCGTCCGCCGGCCGTCTACGAGCAGCCCGTTCCGCACCGGCTACCGCCGAATCCGCGACGGAAACCGCTGCCATCACACGCGCACGGTCGGCGCTGATCTCAAGCTGCTGACGCAGCGTCTCGGCCGAGATCGGCCGCTTGTGGTCAGGCCAGTGCTGAACGTCAGCTCGGCGCGCTTTTCGCAAGCAGTTCGTCAGGCTCGGTCGAGCCTGCGGCTTCGTTCGTCTCCACGGCAGTGTTGTCGTGATGTGGATCGACCACACAGGACGCCAGGCCATGTGAGCACCAACCGCCCGGCTGTCACGAGTCGACACCGCGGGGCCTCCATGCCATCGCTCGATCAACATCAAAACGGCGGCACTCCATGGTGGATTTTGCTCCATCGATCGAGCCCTGCTGTCTCAACGGTGATGATGAACGCACCCGAGCTGCGGGGAATCCCGGTGTCACCGATTTGTCAGCGGCCGCTGACATCGTGCCTGCATGGGCAAAATGAGCATCCTCGCGGTGCTGGCTTCCGCGTTGGGCCTGCTGGTGGCGGCGCCGCTCACCGCCTCCGCCAACAGCTTCAGCCCGCACGCGGACAACTCGGCACACAGCTTCTACTTCGACGACGACCTCAGTGCGGCGCAGAAGAACGGCGTCAACTGGGCGCGTCAGAACTCGCTCGCGCCGACGGACATGACGACGAGCGTGAACGCCACCTACAACACCAAGGTCGACGTGTGGGTGTACTCGACCTGGAACCCGCCGTCGGACCTCAGGAACGCCTACGCGTGGGCGAGCTGCATCAGGCGCGTCAACGCCGCCAAGTGTGAGCAGCACGAGCTCGTGATCAACAACCGCGTGCCGCACAGCAACTACAAGTCTCTCGGTTGCCACGAGATCGGCCACACCGTCGGCCTCGGCCACGCGTCCGGCAAGAACAGCTCGTACACCACGCCGAACCGTTCGTGCATGCGTGGAAACCCGGACCACAACTACTACTCCACGCACGACAAGAACCACATCAACGGCGCCTACTGATGAGGATTTCGATGCGCACCTTGTTCTTGGTGGGCGCCGCCGCGCTCGCGCTCACCGGATGTTCGTCCGCACCCGTTGCCGCTCCTGGTTTCTGGGACGCGCACACCGTTCAGGGCTCGATGCCGGAGGAGCCGGAGACCGTCGAGGACCTCGCCTCGCAGTCCCAGCTGGTGGTGCTGGGCACCATCGGCGGCGTGACCGAGGGCAAGGAGTACACCGACCCCGGCAAGCCCGCCCACCGCACGTCGAACGTGGGGATCAACGTCGAGAAGTCCAGCAAGGCCGGTGTCTCCCAGGCTGTCGTGGAGTTCTCCCGCTCGCCGGAGACCGCGCTGTCCGACGTGGCGACGAGCCTGCCGAAGGGCCGGTACGTCTTCTACCTGCAGCACTGGTACGACGGCCCGGACGGCCCGGTCTACGGGTGCACGTCCGTCGCCATGTGCGTCGTCGGCGTCGACGGCGGCACGTTCGCAACGCCGCGTGATCCCCATCTGGCCGAGGACATGCGCGCCGAGGGACGCGTTCCCGTGAAGAACCAGGCGCCGTCGCCGGACGGGCTGACGGTGGAGCAGATCTTCACCAGCAGTGCCGCCTCTGTGCCCGCCTCCTGACCTGCCCTCACCCCTGCACGGACAGCGGCGCGGCCGGCGAGTGCCGGCCGCGCCGTGTCGTCACAGGTACGGAGGGTAGGAGGGCTGGCCGCCGTCACCGCCCGCGATGTCGTCCAGTTCCTCCTCGTCGACGATGTCGACGACGTTGAGGGCGTTGACGCCGTTGAGGGCGTCCTCCTGCTCGTTCGGTTCGACGTGCTCGTTCATGTCGGCTCTCCTGCTCTTCCACGTTGACTTCAGCGAACGCTGACCGGGGTGTCGGTGAAGGCGAGCACCTTCGCCTGCGACCCGGACGACTTGGTGGGGATGTAGGTCAGGTAGGTCTGCAACCGCGTCACGCGGAACTGGTTCGCCGTTCGCTGTCCGCCCGGCAACGCGGCCTCGTTGCTGCTCGCGTCGAAGGTCACGGAGGCGCCCTTGATCACGTCGACCACGGTGGCCGCGGTGAACGCGAGCACTCCGCCGTCGGTGGTGCGGACCGCGTAGACCGGGTGCGACGCCGGCTCCAGCGAGCGCTGCAGCGTGCGTCCCTTGCTGCGCAGCACGTCCAGGCCGACGGCGTAGCCGTTGGCCAGCTGGTCGTCGAGTGCCGCGCTCCTGGCGAAGTCGTCCTGGCCGGCCAGGCCCGCCGTGTAGTGGTCGAGCACCGCCTTGCCCACCGACTCCGGCTGCACGAGCAGATCGGCGAAGTCTGTCACCGCGGTGGCCGCCGACGCCGCGTTCACCGCGGGCGGGGGTGCGTCGTCCAGTGGTGTCAACGAGTACGCGGCGAGCCATTTGCCGCCGTCGGACTTGGTGAACACGGTGTAGACCGGCCGCGGCGACGGCACGCCGCCGCGTACCCGGTTCGAGGAAGCGACGAACCACTGCGCACCGGACGGCACGATGAACCTGGGGTCACCACTGGTGATCAGCGGCACGGTCTGTCCGCGCGTCTTCGTGATCCGCAGCCACGCGTCGCTGCTGGTGCGCAGCGGCTCGGTCTCGATGCCGGCGAGTCCCGTCGCGTTCAACGCCGCGTTGAGCTCGTTGTTGCCCCGGTCGTACGCGGTGACGACCTCGGCCGCCGCGGAGTTCGACAGCACCGGTGACGCGGGTTGCTCGGTCGCGACGGCCTGGTGTGCCGCACCGCATCCCGCCACCAGCAGCAACAGTGCCGGAAACAGTCTGAACACGAGAGTTCTCCTCATTGCATCTGCCTGCGGACGAGCTGGTGGAACAGTCCGGCGGAGTCGGCCAGCAGTTCGGAGGGGGAGCCGAACTGTTCGATGCGGCCGCCGTTGAGCACGATGACCTTGTCCGCGTCGAGCACGGTGGACAGGCGGTGTGCGATGACGACGCGCGTGGCCTGCAGCCGGCGGGTGCTCTCGGTGACGACGCGCTGGGTTTCGTTGTCCAGTGCGGAGGTCGCCTCGTCGAAGAACAGGATGCGGGGCTTGCGGATCAGCGCGTGCGCGATGACGAGTCGCTGCTTCTGTCCGCCCGACAGCGTGCCGCCCTCGCTGAGCTGGGTGTGCATGCCCATCGGCATCGCCTTGACGTCCTTGGCGATGCCCGCCATCTCGGCCGCCTCCCAGGCCTCCTCCATCGTGTAGTTCTGCGCGCCCGCGATGGCCTCGAAGATGGACCCGCTGGTGGGCTTCGCCTGCTGCAGAACCACACCGCACTGGCTGCGCACGGCCGATGCGTCCAAAGAGGACAGGTCCTGGCCGTCGTAGAGAACGGTGCCCGACACCGGCTTCTCGAACCCCAGCAGCAGCCGCAGCAACGTCGACTTGCCGCAGCCCGACGGGCCGACCACGGCGACGAACTCACCCGGCTGGATGTGGAACGACACGTCGTTCAGCACCGGCGGCGCGTCCTCGACGTAACCGAACGTCAGGTGGTTGACCTCGATGTCACCGGACAGCTCGCTCGGCACGACCGCGGTTGACGACACCTCGAGCGGCTCGGTGAGCACGGGCTTCAGCCGGTTGTACATCGGCACGATCGCGATCACCGACGTCACCGAATTGGTGAGCTGCATCAACGACGCGAGCATGATCGCGAACGCGGCGTTGAACGTGAGGAACTCCGTCACGGTCAGGCTGTCCGAGGCCGGACCGGAGAGGGTGAGGAACAACCCCATCGTGCACAGCGGCACGTATGCGGCGTTGAACGCACCGATCAGGTTCTGGTAGCGGCCGATCCGCTTCTGGTAGTCCTGGCTCAGCACGAAGTCGCCGGCCCAGTCGCCGTACGCGCGGTTCTCCGCGGCCGCGACGCGCAGCTTGGGCAACCCGCGCAGGGTCTGGAACACCTTGTTGGTCAACCGGAAGTCCAGCTCCAGAGACTTGCGCTGCCAGCGCATCTGCCGCACGCCCAACAGCACGAAGACGACCGTGCTCGCCAGGACGAACACGCCGGCCAGCAACGCGAGCGGCACGCTGAACCAGAACAACAGCAGGAAGTTGAACAACGCCAGCACACCGGAGTGCAGCACGATGGAGCTGACACCCATCAGCACCGCGCGCATGTGCTTCACGCCGAGCGCGGCGCTGGCGAGCTCGCCGGTCGAGTAGCGGGTGAAGAACTTCGCGGGCAGCCGCAGCAGGCGGTCCCAGACCGCGGCCTGGAGCGTGGACTCGAACCTGCCCTCGATGCGCAGCAGCGCGACGTTCTCCAGCAACGCGAACGCGGCCCCGACGAGGCTCGCCACGATGAGCGCGACACACAGCTGCACGATCAGACCGCTCTGGGCGCTCGGCACGAACTCGCCGAGCACCTGCCCGGTCGCGATCGGCACGAGCAGACCGAGCAGCACCGACGCGGCCGTCGACAGCACCAGCGTGCGCACGTCGCCGAGGTTGCCGCGCAGGCCGAACCACAGGAGCCGCCAGCTGCGGACCGGTTTCTCCGGCAACGGGCGGTAGAACATCACCGCCCGGCTCTCCAGCTCGCTCGCCAACTCGGCCGTGACGGGCGTGCGCATGCGGGTTTCCGGGTCGACGACGTGGTAGCCGCCACGGCGCCACAGCAACGCGATCGGTGCGTGGTCCTTTTCCCGATGCCCCACGAGCGGGCCGGCGTTGACCCGCCACCACTGGTCCTTCAGCGTGATGGTGCGGCAGCGGAAGCGCGATCGCAGCGCCACCCGTTCGATCGGGCCGACCTTGCTGTTGGTGGTGTTGGTGTCCGGTGCGGTGACCTCGATGCCGAGTTCGGCCGCGGCCAGCCTGCACGCGGCCACGGTCGCGTCCTCGTCGCCGCCGAGCAACGTGGTGTGCGTCCCGTCTTCGGGCTGCAGCAACGACAGCAGCGCCTGGTCCGCCCGGTCACGCACCTCCTCGCCCGCGGCACGGGCGGCGGAAATGCGCTCGTTGTTCAGCCGGTCCTGACGTTCGACCGCGCGGTCGATCGTGTAGAGCACCCTCGTCTGGAGCCCCCGCAGGTACTGCCACAGCAGCCCGTCGGCGAGCAGGCTCTCGGTGTCGTGGACCCGCACGGCCGCATAGGTCTCGCAGGAGATCCAGTCGAGCTCGCCGACCGTGACCGAGTCGCCCGCCTCCCGCATCCGGAAACCGGCGGAGCCGCCGGTGCAGATCCGTCCTTTGTCGACGTCGATCCACAGCACACCCCGTTCGGGACGCGCTTTCTGGCCCGCGGTCAGCTTGATCTCCTCACCCGCGCGCAGCGGCACGAACTCCCGCGGCGGGAGTCCGTCCCTGGTGAAGGCCAGCAGGATCTGCAATCCCGCGTCGATGCCCTGCGCGAGCGCCTGTTCCTCGGGGCTCAACCTTCCGGTGCGGTGCCACTGTCCCGCATCCAGCTCACTGATCCGCAGCTCGCGCAACGCGGCGCCGGCGAGTTGCCGCGCGACCAGGGTGTGCTTGGGGCCGCGGACCGGCGCGGACAGGATCGTGCCCGCGCTCGCCCTGCCCACGAAGTGCCATCTGCCTCCGCTGCCGGTGTCCACCGCGAAGAGGTCGAGTGCGCCTTCGGTGACGAGCCACAGGGTGTTGCGGCCCTCCAACGGGATCCGCTGCGCGCGGCCGACTTCCGTGCCGAGATGCCCCAGCAGGTCGACGACGCCCGAACTCAGCAACTGGGTCATGGTTCAGTGCTCCTTGATGAGGGCGGCGTACGGCCCGCCCGCGTCGGCGAGTTCGGCGTGCGTTCCGCGCTCGACCACCTGACCGCAGTCGAGCATGATGATCTCGTCGCTGTCCCGGATCGTGGAGAGCCGGTGCGCGATGACGATGCACGCGCAGCCGCGGCGCCGGACGTTCTCGGTGATGATCAGCTCGGTCTCGGAGTCGAGCGCGCTGGTGGCCTCGTCCAGCACGAGCACGCTGGGGTTGCGCACGAGCGCCCGCGCGATCTCCAGCCGTTGCCGCTGGCCGCCGGAGAAGTTGCGTCCGTCCTCCTCGACCCTGCTGCCCAGGCCGCCCTGCCTGGCCGACACGACGTCGTAGATCGCGGCGTCCTTCAACGCGGCGATCACGTCTTCGTCCGGAATGGACGGATCCCACAGCGTCACGTTGTCGCGGATGGTGCCCTCGAACAGGAAGATCTCCTGGTCGACGAACGTCACCGACGCGGCGAGCACGCTGCGCGGGATCTCGTCGCGCGGCACGCCGTCGACCAGCACCCTGCCCGACCACGGCCGGTACAACCCGGAGATCAGCCGCGTCGCCGTGGACTTGCCGCTGCCGGAACCGCCGACCAGCGCGACCTGCTCTCCGGGCCCGACCTTGAAGGAGAACTCGTCGAGCAACGGCTTGGCGAGCGGGTTGTAGCCGAAGGTGATCCGGTCGAACAGCACGTGTCCGTTGAGCCGCTTGGCGTGCTCCGGCTCCGGCACCTTGTTCAGCTCGTCCGCCGGGTAGTTCTCCACGTCCCGCAACCGCGTCACCTCGACACCGAAGTCCTGGACGCGCCCGGCGAGACTGGTGAGCTGGGTGATCGGCCGGCTGAACGACGTGACCAGCGTCTGGAACGCCACGAGCAGACCGATCGAGATGTGCCCGTCCACCGCCTGCAGGCCGCCGATCAACAGGATCAACGCGGAGTTCAGCGCCGCCAGCATGGGCGCGACGACCGACAGCATGGCACTGGGTGTGCCGAGCTTCTGCTGACCGGACAACACCTTTGCCTGGTTGCCCGCCCACTTGCGGAAGTACTCGTTCTCACCTCCCGTCGCTTTCATCGTCTCGATCAGCTGCAGACCGCTGTAGGAGACCTGCAACATGTTCGCCTCGTCGCGGGCGAGCTTCTTCACGCCGCTGGCCCTGATGCGGACCACCATCCGCAACGCCACCACGTTGAGCAACGCGATCGCTACACCGATCACGGTGAGCCGGGCGTTGTAGCTCCACAGCAGACCTGCGTACAGCAACACGACCAACGCATCGATGACCGCGGTCGACAGGTCGCGCGACAGCATCTCGGCGACGCTGTTGTTGGAGCGCATGCGGTTCGTGACGTCGGCGGGACTGCGCTGGGTGAAGAACCCCACCGGCAGCTTCAGCAGGTGCCGCATGAACCGCGCACTGCTCAGCGTCGCACTGGCTATTCGGGCCTTCAGCAGATACGACTGCCTCATCGCGGTGACCGCGAACGTGAGCGCCACGGTCGACGCCATCAACGCGAAGAAGGGCAACAGGATCGAGTTGTCGCCGCCGAGCAGGATCATGTCGACGAACGCGCGGGTGAACGCCGGCGTTGCGACACCGACGACCATCAGCAACAGGCTGGCCAGGATGCTCAGCAACAGCAGTCCGCCGATGCCGCGCAACCTCGGCCGAAGTCCGTCGACCAGGCCCGGCCGCTTGCCTCCCGGCTGGAAGTCCGGTCCCGGCTCCATGGCGAGAACGATGCCGGTGAAGCCTTCGTCGAACTCCTCCGCGGGCAGCACCCGGCGCCCTTCGGAGGGATCGTTCACGTGGACGACCGGTCGGCCCCACCGGGTGCCGACTCCCTCCAGCACCACGAAGTGGCGGAACTCCCAGAAGACGATCGCCGGCGGCTTCACCCCGGCGAGTGCCTCCGGGTCCATCTGCATGCCCCTGGCGACCAGCCCGTAGCTGCGTGCGGCCTTCAACAGGTTGGACGCCTTGGACCCGTCCCGCGACACACCACAGGTGACCCGAAGCTCCTCCAGCGGCACGTACCGCTTGAAGTGCGCGAGAACCATCGCCAGCGACGCGGCACCGCACTCGACGTTCTCCATCTGGAGCACGGTCGGCGTCCTGAGCGGGCGGTACTTCCGTTGTGGCGGAGCAGGTTTCGGCTCCGGCGCAGGCTCGGCCGCCTTGGGCGACTCAAGGGTCGTGGTCATCTACAGCACCACCCATTCGATCGGCTTGATCGGGCTCAGCTGCACCGCACCGGTGACGAGCGTGCGCGAGTCGATCCGGTACGGCGGCCCGCTCTGCGTGGACCACCGGTACCCGCTCGCCGTCTCGCCTTCCATGAGCCGTACGACGATCTTCAACGGCTGGCCCTGGGCGGTGAACCGATCGCCGAGCTGGTCGTCGCCGAGGAAGTCCGAGATCTGCTGCCTGCTCTCGGCGAACTGGCTGATCGAGACAACGGTGCCGCGCAGCACCCCGAACTCCTGCGCCGGTGCGGACTGCACGGCGAGGTCGACGGGGGTGTCCTTGCGGATCAGACCGGCCTCACCGGTCGGCACGTAGAGCACGGCGACCAGGCCGTCGGACTGGTCTTCGATGCGCTCGATCACCGCGAGGTCGCTGCCGGCGGCGATGACCTGGCCGACCTTGCCGAGCATCGCGGTGACCCGCCCGCCCGTGACCGACCTGATGATCTCGGTGCGGTTGCCCACCTGGACGGTCAGCATCGGTGTGCCCTGCGGGAACGTGCTGCCCTGGTCCACGAAGACGCCGGTGATCTGGCCCGCGACGGGGCTCTGCAACGTGAAGCTGCCCTGCTGGTGCGTGAGAATGCCCGCGGCGGTCACCATCCGCGGCAACGATCCCACCGTCGCCCAGATCCCGCCGCCGATCACCACGAACGCGACGGCCGCGAGCGCGATCCAGCTGCTCGGCTTGGCGAGCCGGGCCGGCGCGTCCAGCTCGTCGAGCGCGTTCAGCTTCTTCAGTGCGTTCTGCCGGAATTTCACCTGAAACCTCCAAGGAAGCCCCGCCGTTGACGGCGGGGAGGAATCGGACCCCTGCGGAGCAGGGCAGGCTCCAGGAATCGCTGCAGCGGTTCCTGATAGACTCGCCAACGGCACGCGACCCGTGCCACCCCAGCCACGCACCGGCTGGAGCTACGAGCACCACGGGTACCGGTGGTCGACCGGGAACCTGCCCCGTACGGGGTGAATGCCTGCGGAGGCGATGTAAGACGACCAGGCTCTGCCTGGCGCGGTTGCCGATGAAACAGGAACCCTGCGCCGTGAGGCGTGCCTCGCAAGGGGCGTCCGGCCGCAAGGACGGACGGGAATCCCGTTCCTTCGGGGGCGGGAGTAGTCAACTTGGTTGCTCCTCTCCTAGTGCGGTGTCCAGTGACCTTGCCGAGTCCATTCCGCGGCCAGGCTGCCGCGAGGCGTCCTACCGGGCGTGAAAGTGACCGGCGAGGATTCTGGACACCGCACTGGTGAAGGCGCCGAGCCGAGCACGAACTCACCGACGCTGGATTCGGTCTCGTAGTCCAGGCCCGCAGCCGCCGCGAACAGGTCCGCGTCACCGCCGCCGACGGCGCACGGCGCGAGCCGCATCGCCGTTGCCACCAGGTACATGGCCGACATCAGCACCCCGACGTTCTTCAGCGTCAGCGCGTAGCCCATGGACTCGTACTTCCACATCACCCGCCCGAAGCGGGCAGTGATCACGAACAACACCTGCGGTTGTCCCGTCATGCGGGCCGCGGCGGCGGCGTTGCCCGCGAGCCGCGCGACCAACGACTCGTCCGCCTCGACCGGCACCAGCCGGTGGTCGTGCGAGTCGTAGTGGTAAAGCCCTTGCGGCACACCGGTCACGTCGCGCACCACCGGGTAGATCTCCAGCTCGTGCAGCGCGCCGGCGGACGGGTACGGGCGGTCGAGCAGCTGGACGCCGTCCAACGACCACGTGCATCTGGTGCGGGCCGTGCGGAACAGAAACTCGCCGAGCTGTGCCGCGGTCAGCGGGATCGCGTCGTGCACGCGGATCGACCGCCGGGTTTCCATGGCCTCCGTCAACGGCACGTCGCACACCACGTCCGGTTTCAGCAACGGCAAGCCGGGGCCGGTCGGCCACCTGCCGGGCGGCGGGCTGAACCGCCGGGTGGCACCCCACGGGTACTCGTGACGCCCCTGCCTGGTGCGGGCGTGGAACCACAGCTCGTGAGGGCTCCAGGCGCTGGCCTCGTCGGCGTCCGCGAGCACGGCGAGGCCGCAGGCGCACAACACGTGACGTACCACCGGATCGTCCATGTCCAGCAAGGACGGATCGTCCAGGTGCACGGTGAACCCGCTGCGCGGCGACTCCAGCACCAGGTGATCGTCTTCCCTGCGGAGCACCGCGAACCGGGACAGCACAGCGGAGTCCTGCGGTTCGGCGATCGCGAGCAACGCGGTCAGGTTCGCCGCGTGCCTGCCGCCGGTGGGATGCACGGTCAGCCGGACCGTGCCCGCGCACACCAGCGTGGCCGCCAGCCAGTTGCCCCGGCGCAGCCGCATGAGCAACGCGTAGACCTGGGACGCCTCGTTCGCGGCGAGCAGGTCCCGTTCGTCGCGGTCGCTCTCCAGCGCGGCGAGGACAGCGGCCTGAGCCGGGGTCAGCGCGCCCAGCGACTCGGCACCCGTCCTGCTCACCAGCCGGGTCGTGCCATCGGGGCAGGTGCGCACCACCACCCCGGCGCGCAAGCGGATCAGCGTTCTCATCAGAAGAACACGCTCACCGGGTTGAGATCGCCTTCGGCGACGGGCTTGTCGATCCAGCCGAGCCGGACCGGCACGTCGTAGAGGCGGCCGGGAGCGACGCGGCGCCAGAAGTGCCGCATGCCCGGCACGACGACCTTCACGACGTGCAGCTCGATGTCCGGCCTGGTCTGGTCGCACACGATGACTTCGAGCCCCGCGTTCGCCGCCAGGTCGACGCACCGGCGCACCTGCTCGGCGAGGTCGCCGGAAAGTTCGGTCATGTCAACGGAAACCGGTGCGGCGTCCGGGTCGGGCAGCAACCACGGCTGAGCGGCGACCCGCGTCGTGTGCCACCAGTCCAAAGTAGACGGATCGTCCTCCAGGTAGCGGGTGCCGCCGTCCGCTTCGCGGGTGGCCACCGCGGGCAGGAACTGGTTCAGCTCGGTGAGCGCCCTAAGTGCTGCCGTGCGCGGGTCGAGATGGGCACCGAACGCGACGAGGACGTCCTCCACCGGGTGATCGGTCCGCCGCGACACCGCGGCGAACGCCGGCACGCCGAGATCGGTCGTCAGGTCGAGCATCCAGAGCTCACGGCCCAGATCCGCGTAGTACGAACGCAAGGCGTCGACGTACTGGGAACGCAGGCTGCCGAGGTCAACGGCCGGACGCCGCACGTGGTTGTACCACCACAGCGCCACGCTGTCGCGTTCCACGAGCTCGCAGAACCCTTGCAGGATCGCCTCTTCGAGCGTGTTGCCCGCGGCGTTGCCGTTGGAGTCGGCGATGCAGAACGGATACGCGGTCAGTTCGGGATGTCCGAACCAGGTGAACGCGGCGGGCAGGAGGCGTTCCCGGTCGTGGGTCAGCGACCACGCGGACGTCCACTCGATCGGCCGGGCGTGGTGGTACGGCTCCGGCACGTGGTGCAGCCGACCGGCACCCTCGCGGTTGAACGACTGGCGGTTCGCGTACTGGTCGGCGGAGAACAACAGCAGATCCTCCACCGCGACCGCCTTCTGCGGCCCCAGTTCGGCGTAGCTGCCAACGGTCGTCTGCCGGCCGGGTGACCACACGCCGCAGTAACGCTCGATCGCTTCGCACACCGCGCTGACCCTGGCCTGGACGTCGGTGCGTCCCTTGCCGCCGCTCTGGCCGCGCAACGTGCGGCGCAGCCCGTCGATGTTGTTGGTGTTCAGCGCGAAGTTGTGCCCGGCGACGTAACTCGGCGCCAGGTCCACATCGGACAGTTGGCGCAGCGACGTCACCGCGCCGAGCAGCCGGTCGACGTGCTTCTCCAGCCGTCGGAACGTGGCTTCCGGTGCTTCGACCCGGTAGCCGCCGTCACGCGACTGCGCCGGCCGCGAGACCAGACGCACCCGCGGGCACGGACGGAGCAGGGCCGGATCGCCGCACGAAGGGCAGTGCGGCTGCCGGATCAGCGGATGCCGCTCACTGGTCAGGCCGACGAGGTCGTACGACACCAGCACGCCTTCCAGTGCGGGCAGACCGCCGGTGGTGAGTGCGGTCACGGCAGCCCCCGCGATCAGGTGCGCGGCGACACCGGTCGTGTGCGGCAGCGCCGCGACGGACGTCCGCAGCGGACCGGGGTCGGTGTGGTTGAGGTAGCGCGCCACCGGGCGGTTGCCAGACAGTCGCTCCCGCAGGCAGTACCAGCATCCGGTCACGCCGGGACGGAAGAACGGGCCGAGCCAGATCTCGTCACCGACCGGTTTGGCCAGCAGCCACGGCCGATCGCCGAAGTCACCGAGCCGGGGGTTCAGGTAGTCGTCGGTGACGACGATCGTGATGTCGCCGTGCTCCGCCCCGACCCGCACGCCGCTCGCCACCAACGCGTCGCGTGGCCCCGAGAGGTCGACGTCGCCGACGGCGATGAGACCAGCTTCGGCGACCCGCAACGCGACGGAGGCCGCGCCGGGGTCGATGCCCCGTGCGTCCCACGCGGCGGTCCGGCGCACGTCCGCCTCGGGTGCGCCGTCCACGACGTGCCCGAACCGGTGGAACTTCGCCAGGGCGAACAGGCATTCGGGGAGGCTCACCTCCGAGGCGACGGCGGCCGCGATCTCCGGGACGGTCCGCCGACCGTCCAGCAGTGGTGCGATCGCGGCCGCCGCCTCACCGCGTACCAGGTGATGGCCGGTCTCGGAGAGGAGGAACACCTTGTCCGGTGCCACCACCCGCACGACCAGGTGCGCTTTCAGGCGCGGCCGTCGCAGACCATCGGGGTACACGTTGTCCTCCAGAGCTTTCTCAGCGGCCGATCACATCGTGTGGAAGTCGGGCGGCATGACGGTCGTCCGCATTTCACCGGGGCGGTACGGGGCGTCCGAACCCTGCCAAATACCGCCCGCGACGTCGTCCAGCTCGTTCTCGTCCACCTCGGCGGCGACGTCGGGTGTGTTGTTCGGCTCGGTCATGTCGATTTCCTTTCGGTTGATTTACGAACAGCTGCTGCACGGGCAGCAGCAACAGCACGTGTCGGCGCCACCCGCCACCGCGTCGAGGTCCTCCTCGGACAACTCCCGCGTGTCGATCTGCGGCATGTCTGGGACGTACAGCACGTACCTGCCAGAGCTGAAACCGTTGCCCCAGAGCGTGATCTGCGCTTCGAGATCGGGATCGGCGTCACGAGAGCGGATGATCTCGACCTCGGCGTCCGCCGGTGTGTCGAGCCCGTTCTCGCCCAGCACCACCCGTGGCTCCCGTGCGAGCCGTTCGGTGAACTCGTCGCTAGACCACGCCTGGCTCAGGACTCTGGTGTAGGCACTGATGAATGTGGCCTTCGCGCGAGGGTCCATTTCCTTGGTTCCTTTCCCTTACGAGACCAATGAGACCCTTTGACCCGTACGAGCGACAAGGAAAAACGGAAGGTGGTGCGCACACTTCTCGCTGGTGCGTCTTATTTCTTTCGCTCAGGCCGGGACGGCCTTTCGCGGCAGAGCCGCACGAAGTTCGCGACGGTCTCGCACACCGAGCTTGCGACTGGCGTTCGCGAGGTGGATCTCGACCGTCCGGCGCGTCACGTAGAGCTGCTCGGCGATCTGCTTCGTCGACTTCTCGCTGTACGCGGCGATCGTCGCCACGCGGTACTCGGCGGCGGTGAGGCTCTCCAGGCCCGACTTGCTGACGTCGCGCAACCGTCCGCCTGCCGTGAGCAGCTCGGTCTTCGCCCGGTCCACGAGCAGTGCGACGCGCACTCGGTGGCGAGGTCGACCGCATCGTGCAGGGTTCGCCGTGCCGCCGTGAGCCGTTTCGCCCTCCGCTGCGCCGCTCCGTACGCGGTCAGGCTCTTGGCCCGCTCCAGCTGGTACGGCGTACCGTCCACAACGGACAGTGCTTCCTCCAGCAACGCGAGGCCGAGCGGCCCGCGCACGATCGCCGCCACGGCGCGCAACGCGCGGGCGAGCG
>NZ_VSRL01000175.1 GCF_012184385.1 Lentzea indica | reverse complement strand
CGGACAAGGTCTTCGGCCGGGTCGCGCCCACCGGGCCCGGTCACCTCGGCGTGATCACCCGTGAGCCCGTCGGCGTGGTCGCCGCGATCCTGCCGTGGAACTACCCGCTCGCCATGACCGCGTGGAAGGTCGGTCCCGCGCTCGCCGCCGGGAACTGCCTGCTGGTCAAGCCGGCGGAGCAGACCCCGCGTTCGGCGCTGCACCTGGCGCGCCTCGCGGAAGAGGCAGGATTGCAGGAGGGCGTGCTGACAGTGCTTCCCGGGCTCGGTGAAGTCGCGGGCGCGGCACTCGCACGGGATCCGATCGTGGGAGCGTTGTCGTTCACCGGATCGACCGCGACCGGACGCCTCGTCCTCGCCACGACCGCGCTCACGAACTTCAAACGCGTGTCGCTGGAGATGGGTGGCAAGAGCCCGCAGGTGCTGATGGCGGACGCGCTCGGCTTCGGTGACGAGCTCGTGCAGAACATGATCGACGCCGCGTTCCTCACCACGGGCCAGAACTGCACCGCCGGCTCCCGCGTCCTGGTGCACCAGGACATCGCCGACGAGGTGCTGGACCGGTTCGTCGCGGCCGTCGACGCACTGGTCATCGGCGCTCCCGCCGATCCTGCTACCCGGATCGGGCCGCTGATCAGCCGTGCCGCCAGGGATCGCGTCGCGAACGCGGTGGAGGAAGCCCGTGCGGCCGGTGCCCGCGTGCACGCCGCGGAGTTGCCGGACGGTCTGCACCCCGATGGCGCGTATTACCCGCCGACCGTCGTCACCGACGTTCCGGCAGGGACGCCGATGCTCACCGACGAGCTGTTCGGGCCGGTCGTCAGCGTGCAGACCTTCGCCACCGCGGAGGAAGCGGTCAGGCTGGCGAACGACACCGAGTACGGCCTCGCCGCGTCGGTGTGGACGCGGGACATCGACCTCGCATGGCGGCTGGCGCGCGGCATCCAGGCCGGCGTCGTCTCCGTCAACTCCTACAGCGAGGGCGACATCACCACGCCGTTCGGCGGCTGGAAGCAGTCGGGGTTCGGTGGAGCGGAGAAGTCCACGACCGCGTTCGACCAGTGGACCAGGGAGAAGACCGTGTGGATCCGGACGCGGTGAGGGTCATCCCTCCTGATCGAGCACGGTCCCGCGCAGCTGCAACGGGGTCATGTCGTGCCACCGCCTGATCGCCCGCCGCAGCACGCGGACGTCGGAGAAACCGACACGGCGGGCGATGTCGGTGAGCGTCAGGTCCGGCTGACGCAGCAACTGTTCGACCCGCTCCCGCCGCACACCGTCGGCGAGTGCCTCGTAGGTCGTGCCGCACTCGGCGAGGCGGCGGCGCAGCGTGCGTTCTCCTGCGGCGTGCTTGCGCGCCTGCTCGGCGAAGCTCGGCACGGTGGGCAGGCTCTGCGCGATCGAGACCTCCAGCACCTCCAGCAGGTCCTGGCGGGAGCGGCGGGACGCCATCTGGCCGTCCAGCAGCTCCAGCGTGGAGGAGAAGGTGACGGGGTCGCGAGCGGGCATCTCGGTGCGCACCCACGCCGCGGGGAACACGAAACCGTTGCGCGGAGCGGAGAAGTGGACGGGGCAGCGGAACAGGTCGGCGAACGGCGCGGTGTCCGGCGGGGCGGGAAAGGCGAACTCCACCTGCCGTGGCCGGAACTCGTCGCCCAGCACGAGCCGGGTGACCGCGACGACGCTCGCGAAGGCCTCCTGGGCCAGGAACGCGCCGACGCCAGGATCCACCGCCGGGTCAGGCAGATCCGCCCACAGCGTGAAGCCGGCGTCGCCCTGCCCCACCGACCACACCACCATCGCACCGGAGAGGTTCTGAAACCGCACGCCCGTCCTGACGGCGTCTCCCAGGGTGTCGGCGGCCATGAGGGCGAACCCGATCAGGCCCCACGCGGTCGGATGCTGCCTGCCGCCGACCCGCAGCCCGAGGTGGTCGTCCCCGGTGAGCCGCAGGGTGCGCCGGACGACCTCGCTGCCCTGGCGGTAGGACACCCGCAGGTCCGCCGATCCCAGCACCGCCTCGTCCAGCCCGACGTGGGCGAGCGCGGGCCCCAGATCGACGCCGAGCTCACCGATGACCGCGGTGAGGTGGCGCAGGATGATCGGTGGGATGGTCGCGGACGTGCTGCGGTTGGTCGGGTGCACGGTGGTCTGCGGCGGCTCGGCGGACATCGCTCGGTTCCTTTCTCCGATCACTGCGCTCCGGCAAGAGACGCGCATCATGCCTCGTCGCCCGTTCGCGGGAACAGTGCGGGCCGAAAGGCTGATCCACATAGGACTTCTCGCTCGAAATGCCGCCGCCGGCCTTCGTTGCTTTGTGTACACGGTGTTGTCATGTCCACGATATATGAAAGTTTCTCGCGTTGTTTTAGCCTCGCGGCGTCGTGCTCGAAGTGAGTCAGGAGTCGTGCGGTGAGAATGGTCCGGTTGGTCAAAACTGTTGCTGCTGTTGGCTTATCGGCCGCCAGCGTGCTGTCCGGGGCCGTGGTCCCCGCTGCGGCCGCACCACCGTCGGGCGGGACGTTCTCGGTGCTGAGCTACAACGTCGCGGGCCTGCCGGAAGGGCTGTCCAGTGGCAACCCGAAGGTGAACACCCCGATCATCGGCCAGCGGATCAGGCCGTACGACATCGTGCACGTGCAGGAGGACTTCAACTACCACGCGTCGCTCTACGCCAACAACACGCACCCGGTCCGCACGCCCACCAGTGGCGGCGTCCCGTTCGGCGACGGGCTCAACACGCTGTCCAACCACCCGTACACGGACCTCACCCGCGACAAGTGGGACAAGTGCAACGGCACGGACTGCTTGACCCCCAAGGGTTTCACCTGGTCCCGAGTCCAGGTGGCCGAGGGTGTGCTGATCGACTTCTACAACGTGCACGCCAACGCCGGCTCGAACGAGCCCGACCTGGCCGCCCGGCGGGCCAACATCAGTGAGCTGTCGCGGTTCATCACCGCCAACTCGGCCGGCAACGCCGTCGTCGTCGCGGGCGACACCAACACCCGCTACACCCGCAGTGGTGACAACATCCGCGAACTCCTCACCGCCAACGGCCTGACCGACGCCTGGGTGCAGGAGGAGCGTGGTGGCGTCCCGCCCGCCGCCGGCAGCCCCACCATCGGGTGCGACGACCAGAACATCACCGACGCGTGCGAGGTGGTGGACAAGATCCTCTACCGCGGCAACCGGTACATCACGCTGAACCTGAGCCGGTACGGCAACGAGAACGCGGCCTTCCGCACCGCCGACAACAAGATGCTGTCCGACCACTACCCGATCGCGGCGGACTTCCGGTGGACGCTCAACCCCGCGCTGTCGCTCAGTGACGCGTTCGGCGGACCGCACGGCACGCCGTTCACCGACGTCGCCTCGGTTCCGTTGGCGCAGCGCGTCACCAAGCTGGGCCTCCGCGCGGGTGCGCGCGTTGACCAGGTCGGTCTCACGCTCGCCGATGGCACCTCCTACTCCCACGGCGGTAACGGCGGCACGGCGCAAGAGCTGACACTGGCCGAGGGGGAGTACCTGAAGTCCGTCACTCTGCACTCGGCCCAGCGCAACGGGCACACGAGGATCTTCTACGCCGGCTTCGCGACGAACACGGGTCGCACCCTGTCCGGCGGAAGCCAGACGTCCAGCTCCGTCACGTTCACCGCGCCCGCGGGCTGGCAGATCGCCGGCTTCCACGGTCGCTCCGGTGCCGAGGTCGACTCGCTCGGCGTGATCTACACCAGGATCGCGTGATGGCGGGGCAGACAGACCGGCGCGGGTTCCTGATCGGCACCGGGCTCGCCGCAGGAGCCGTGCTCGGCAGCACGCCGGCACACGCGCACGAGGAGCGGCGCGACGGTTACCTGTGGCTTGCTGGCGACCACCACGTCCACAGCCAGTACAGCAACGACGCGATGTACCCGGTGGCCACGCAGGTGGCACGGGCGGCCAGGCACGGCCTGAGCTGGTTGACGATCACCGACCACGGCAACGTCCCGTTCGCGAAGTTCAGCGTCCCTCCGCTGACGGCGGACATCGCGGCCGCGCGACGCGAGTACGAAGACATGCTGGTGTTCACCGGGCTCGAGTGGAACATCCCGGCGGGCGAGCACACCACGCTGATGCTCGCACCCGGCCGCAACGAGGCGAGCCTGCTGCAGGAGTTCGTCACCCGGTTCGACGCGCGGGTGAACGGCACCCGTGACGGCACGCCCGCCAACGAGGCGATCGCGTTGCAGGCTTTGAAGTTCCTGAAGGACGCGGTGGCCGCCTGCCGGATCGACGACGCCCTGGTGCTGCCCAACCACCCGTCGCGGCTCGGCATCAACTCCCCGCAGGAGACCAGGAACTGGCGCGACGCCGCACCCGGCGTCGTGATCGGCATGGAGGGCGCACCGGGGCATCAGGCGGCCGGCCTGCCCGCACCGGGCATGGCCCGTGGCCGCGGGTTGTACGACTCGGCCCCCGGCAAGTTCTCCTTCCCCGGCTATCCCGCGGAGAGCTACCGCACCTGGGGTGGGTTCGACTGGACCGCGGCCACCGTCGGCGGCCTCTGGGACAGCCTGCTCGCCGAGGGCAAACCGTGGTGGATCACCACCACCTCGGACGGCCACCAGGGTTGCGGGGACTGGATGAAGAACCCGGTCGACCGGCTGGACCAGCAAGGCTACGACGACATCCCGTACGACAGCGACGGGCACACGTTCACCAACACCGGCCGTTTTCCCGACCCGGTCAACGCCGGCCGCCCGATCGTCGAGTACAGCTCGTTCCCGCCCGGCGCCTACAACAAGACCTGGGTGGGTGTCACCGGGCGCGGGTACCGCGAGGTGATGCGGGCGATGCGGGCCGGCCGGATGTGGGTCGGTCTCGGCGACCTGGTGTCCGGTGTGGACGTCCGGCTGCGCAGGCGCGGGTCGCACGGGCCGGGCGTGGCGATGGGAGGCACGCTGCGGGCGCGCCGCGGTGAGGTCGTGGAAGTGGTGATCAGGATCGACCTGGCCGACCGCCCGAACTTCGCGGGTTTCGTGCCGAAGCTCGCCAGGGTCGACCTGATCGTCGGCGGGATCACCGGTCCTGCCGCGGATCGGTCGGCACTGCACACGCCGCACACCAAGGTCGGGAGGTCCTGGGACGTCCGGCAGCGGACCGGCACCGTCGAGCTGGTCCACCGGATCACCGTCGACGGACCGTTCTACGTCAGGGTCCGCGGCACCGACGGCAAGCGAAGCGCGCCCGGCTACCACGGTGCCGGGGTCGATCCGGCCGGTCCCGCGCTGGACCTGGTCGGCAAGTCGGACCCGTGGGAGGACCTCTGGTTCTACTCCAACCCGGTTTTCACGACGACCAGCTGAACAGCGGTGGGTACCGCGCCGGGGAGTTGTGCGGCGCGGTACCCGATCGGATCAGGGTGTCTGATCCTGCGGCGGTGACCACGACGCGGGCACGCCCAGCGTGGCGGATCGGCTGAGCACTCGCGGCTTGCCCGTCACTTCGGGTCGAGCACGAAGACCGGGATCTGCCTGTCGGTCTTCGTCTGGTACTCGGCGTACGACGGGTAGGCCGCGACGGCCCGCTCCCACCACTCGGCCCGCTCGGCGCCGTCGACCTCGCGGGCGGGGTGATATCACGACGCATCCTGACCTTCGCTGTGACCGTCGCCCGCTCGTTCAGCAGGACCTCGACCTCGCCTTCGGGAGGCATCACGATCAGCGCCTGCCGGATCTGGTCAGCCGCGATCCCCGCCTCGCCGGAGTTCAGGTATGGCGTGATCCACAGGTCGAACATCTGCTGAAGGACCGTCTCACCAAAGGAATCCGGTGGCGGCGCGGTCTCACGCACATCACTCATGTCGTCGAGGCTAGGCGCACCTAACCTCGCTGAGCACGCGCATATCCAGACGCCAATGTTCATTCGCTGGCGACGTTCCGGTCGATCACGCGGTCCTTGGCTCGCCACACGATGCCCATCGCGCCTCGTCCGAGTTCCACGATCAGCGCGTACCGGTCCGCGATGATGCGCTGTTCCTCCACGTCCTCTCCCGCCCATGCCAGTGCCTGCCGGATCGCCGTTGTCCGGGGTGCCCCACGGTGCACTGCGACCGGGTCATGATTCATCCGTCAACTGACGGGGTTTCCCTCAAAGGGGTAGCGGCACGGGGCCGGACAGTCACCAAGCCGCGCGAGAAGCCTTAAGCCTTCGTCAAATCTCGCGGCAAGTTTAAACTAGACACGCATGTTCGTTGTTGCGGGCGAAAGCGAATGTGAAGGTGGTCGCCGACCTAGGAATCGATTGTTGGGATGTGACGAACGCCTCCATGTCGGAAATTTCCCCAGATTCCTGGTTTCAGCCACGCGGCCCTGTCGATGTCGGCGTGTGGCGCAAGGTTCGGGACAACGCGAATGTCACCACGGTCTCCGTGCACAGGCCCCGGCGTCCAACTCATCGCCTACGACGTCCGACGCATGCAGGTCGTGCCGGACCGGTACGGCACGCCGGGTGTCTGGGGTGCAGGAGTACACGATTGCCTTGGCGCTGAACGGGTTCGGCATCCCAAGTCGCAGGCTGACCGCGCTGTGGGCACGGGCTTGCAGGGGGTGAATTCCCTTTCAACAAAGGCTATCGGCTGCCGAGTGGTGACCAGCTGCACGTCCGCCTCGTGCGATCCGGCCGTCCCCACGCGACAATCGACGTCATCCACGGCGCCGAGCTGACGAATCAACTGAACTGGCCACTGCTCGCTCCGGGGCGTTCCCTGGCGCAGGCAGCGGGGAGATTCCTCGGCCTGGTCGACCCACTCCAGAACTGTCTTCCACTTGAACCGCGTCATGCCTGGCGCATCGAAACGTTCACGCGGCGGCACGCCTTCCTGAGCGACACATCGCACTGGCAGTTGTCGACCCCTGGACTTGCCGTGCACCTCGGGAACGCCGCAAGTGGAGGGCCGTCCCTACATCCGGAGACGCCGTGGTCGTCCTAACTTGTCAGCCAAGTCGGACACATCGGAGGAACACCTGTGCGTGTGCTGCTGGTAGAGGATGACGACCGCGTGGCGCACGCGTTGGTGCCCATCCTGGTTCGGAACGGATGCGCGGTGCACCGGCAGGCGAGCGGACGAGATGTCATCGGGCTGCTTGACGGGTTTGATGTCGTCCTACTCGACCTTGGACTGCCCGATGTGGATGGTCTGGTCCTGTGTCGACGGATTCGTGCGGCCGGAAGCGTCGCGATCATCGTGGTGTCCGCAAGACGTGAGATCGACAACCGTGTCCAGGCGTTGTACGCGGGCGCGGACGACTACCTGGCCAAGCCATTCGACGTGGGCGAACTGGTTGCCAGGATGCACACCGTGCGCCGGAGACGGCGCCGCCCTGAAGCCTGTGATGCCGGCGTGCTCGAGGCGGCCGACATCCGGATCGACCAGGCGCGCAAGGAGGTCACGGTCGCAGGCGTGCCGGTGACGTTGACCCCCAAGGAGTTCCGACTGCTCAAGGCGATGATGGCTGCAGGCGGTGCCGTGTGTACGCGGCAGCGCCTGCTCGATGCAGTGTGGGGGCGCAGTTGGGCGGGCGCGAACCGGACGCTCGAGGTGCACATCGCGACGCTCCGCACGAAGCTGGGACGCCCGGACATCCTGGTGACCGTTCGAGGTGTTGGCTACCGGCTGGGAGTTCGCCACAGCGGCTCACAGAAACCGGTTCATCCACAGCCGTTGGCGAACCGTCCGACCGTTCAAGGTAGTGATGTAACAGTCATCGCGTCGTAGCTCAGGAAGTGTGAGCGGACACCGACTCGCGGCGCTGGCCCTGGCCGACAGGTACTTCGATCGCGAACTCGGGTAGAGCAGGGGAAGAGCGCTTGATCGCGCGACCGCGTGGCTCAAGCTGGGCGGTGCGAGCAGGAGCCAAGCTCTAACTAACTGCGAACCTCGATGGAAGCGATGCGCGCCCTCAAACGACGGTTATCGAACGTCATCTACGCCCGCATGCTCGCCGACCAGAAACGACGTGAGGCGGCAGGCCCGGGAGGGCACTCGGGGACGACTCTGCAATCCAGCGTGACCGGCCTGACCCCGGACGCCGGCCCTTCGGACAAGCCACAACCCGAACCTGCGACCCGCAAGCCTACCCTCGCCAGGGCCACCCCTTGACATAAAGGGGAGCCATGACAGGACGTCGACGGATAGGAAAGCGCTTACAGGGGTGTCGGTCATTCGGTGGTGGACGTCGCGAGTACCCTCGAAATGGCCGTCGCACTCCCGATTCACCTGTCACAGCACCGAGTTCGGTTCCTGATGAGGTGGGATCACCGTGAGACGCTCGTTGGCACTCGTAGCCTCCTTGATCGCGGCGATTATCGTCGCGTCTCCGTCAGCATCCGCCCAGAGCCCGCAGCAGCCCGTGATCGTGGTGTTGCAGGACCAGTATGAAGACGTGTCGGCCACTGCCTCGGACACCCCCCGACGACAAAGCCTGACCAAGACCGACCAGCAGCCGCTCGTGCAGCTCGCGCGCGGTGCGGGTGCGGAGGACGTTAAGCAGTTCAGCGTGATCAACGGTTTCGCGGCTTCGATGTCGCCCGCTGCACAGGACCTCCTGGCGGCTGATCCGCGCGTCCGGGCGGTGGTGCCCGATCGCGTGATCAAGCTGCCGAGCCCGGTCAAGCGCGGCGGCGCCGGGACCGGCGCTCCCGATCAGCGCATCTGCCCCTCCGACCCGGCCGAACCGCTGCTCGAGCCGGAGGCGTTGCAGCTCACGCACACCGCGTTCGAGGACCGTTCCGTCCCGCAGGCGCAGAACCTCGCCACTGGCAAGGGTGTCAAGGTCGCGTTCCTGGCCGATGGCATCGACATCGACAACGCCGACTTCGTGCGGCCGGACGGCAGCCGCGTCATCGTGGACTACCAGGACTTCACCGGTGAGGGCGTCAACGCTCCCACCGCGGGTGGTGAGGCGTTCGGTGACGCGAGCTCGATCGCGGCACAGGGCCGCCGGACCTACGATCTGGCCGACTTCGCGCACCCCGCCTCGCCGCTGCCGAAGGGCTGCACGATCCGCATCCGCGGGATCTCGCCCGGTGCGTCGCTGGTCGCGTTGAAGGTGCTCTCGGACGTGGGCGGGTCGACGTCCAGCATCGTGCAGGGCGTCGAATACGCCGTCACCGTCGCCAGGGTCGACGTGATCAACGAGTCGCTCGGCGCCCACCCCGTGCCGGACAACCAGAACGACCCTCTTTCGCTGGCCAACCGTGCCGCGGTGGCCGCGGGCATCACGGTGACCGCGGCCAGCGGGGACGCAGGCATCAACGGCACGGTCGGCGCTCCCGCCGGTGACCCGCAGGTCATCAGCGTCGGCGCGTCGACCAGTCAGCGCATCTTCGCGCAGCTGCGGCGCAACATGCCCGGCTTCCGCGGCGGCTGGGTGAGCGACAATGTCGCGGCCATCAGCTCCGCGGGCATCACCGAGCGGGCCGAGGTGATCGACCTTGTGGCGCCCGGCAACAGCGGGTGGTCGGTCTGCACGCCCGATGTCGAGATGTTCGCCAGCTGTATCGACGCCGCGGGCGAACCGTCGCCGATCCGGGAGTTCGGCGGCACCAGCCAGTCCGCCCCGTTCACCGCGGGCGCGGCCGCGCTGGTGATCGAGGCGTACGCGGCGACACACCGGGGGGTGAAGCCGAGCCCCGCGCTGATCAAGCGGATTCTGACCAGTACGGCCACCGACCAGAACGACCCGGCGGACCGGCAGGGCGCCGGTCTGCTCAACACGTTGCAGGCCGTGCTCGCCGCGCAGTCCATTCAGGACAGTCACGGCACGTCGCAGCCCAAGGGCGACAACCTGCTGGTCGACCGCACCCAGCTCTCCGTCACCGCCGCGCAAGGTGCCGAGCGCACGGTTCCGTTGCGGGTCACCAACATCGGCGCGAACATCCAGGCCGTGAAGGCACACAACCGCGTGCTCAACCGCACCGTGTCGGACGAACGCGGCAGCGCGACGCTGGACGCACGCAGTCCAGGCGCCGCCACGTGGGTCGACGAGTTCGGCACCCGGCGCGCTTTCGTCACCAGAACGTTCACCGTGCCACCCGGTGCAGCGCACCTCGACGCGTCGATCGCCTTCACACCACCGACACCGCGGGCGGTCACGCTGCGCCTGCTCGACCCCGACGGCCGGATCGTCGGCGACTCGTCGCCGCAGGACCCAGGCGGCTTCGGCCACATGGACGTGCACAACCCGACGCCGGGCAGGTGGACGGCGATCTTCGACGCCATCGTGGCCGCCAACGGGTTCCGCGGCACCGTGCGGTTCGGGTTCCGCACCTCTGCCTACGGCACCATCGGTACCGTCACCCCGGCCGCGCTCGTCCTGCGACCGGATGAGAGCGGCACCTTCCACGTCACCGCTGACATCCCCGAGCGGGCAGGCGATCTGAGCGCCGCGGTGCAACTGGACTCGTCGTCACGCGACCGGCGGCTCGCGGTGCCCCTGACGTTGCGTGGCCTGATCTCCACCAAGGGCGGTAAGGGCACCTTCAGCGGCGTCCTCACCGGTGGCAACGGCCGGGAGGAAGGCCCGGCGCAAGCCACCCCGCTACCGCTTCGACGTGCCGCGCGGGCAGCGTGACTTCGGCATCAACGTCAGGCTGAGCGGCGATCCGAACCAGCTGGTGTTCGGCTTCCTGGAGAGCCCGGACGGCCAGTTGCTCAGCCAGCAGAGCAACGTGACCGCCGTCGATCCCGAAGGCAACCCGATCTTCATCCGCGAGCTGCAGGAGTTCCGCCGCGACCCCGCACCGGGCAGGTGGACGTTCACCGTGGTCGCGCCGAACCCGGTGGCAGGCACGGCGATCAGCCAGGATTTCACCGGCACGCTGCAGTTCAACC
This sequence comes from Lentzea indica, assembly GCF_012184385.1. Taxonomy (GTDB): domain Bacteria; phylum Actinomycetota; class Actinomycetes; order Mycobacteriales; family Pseudonocardiaceae; genus Lentzea; species Lentzea indica. The sequence goes on along the minus strand of NZ_VSRL01000175.1, from coordinate 7,713 downwards.
TCATCGAGGCGTCCGCGACCGGACTGCCGGCCAGTCCCGGCACGGTGCTGCCCGCCGGGCAACCCACGCTCGCACGGGTGACCGTGCGCAACACCGGCATCGCACCACAACCGTTCTTCGTCGACGCCCGCTCGACCGCCACCGGCGATCTGCGGCTGGTCACCGAGGACGACGAGACGGGCGTGCCGTTCCCGCAGGAGGAATCCCTCGACTACCAGGTGCCGCCACTCACCACCCGGCTCACCGCCACGGTCGCCGCCACCGCGCCCGTGCACGTCGAGCTGAGGAGCATCACCGGGCAACCCGAGGCCCTCGGGAGGTCGAACGCGCAGAACGTCGCGACGGCGTCCATCCGGGCGGCCGAGGTGCAACCAGGACCGTGGGCCGCGCTGGCCAGCCTGGTGGGCCCGTTCCCACCGGACGGTGCACCGCCGGCCACCGCGGACTACCGCGCCGTGGCGCGCACGCAACTGTTCGACGATGCGGTGACGTCGTCCACCGGCAACGTGTGGCTGGCGGCGGTCCGGCCGGACCGCCGAAGTTCACTCCGCTGGTGCTGGACCCCGGCGAGACCGGCACCATCACGGTGACGATCACACCACGCGGCCCCAGGGGGACCGTGGTCTCCGGCGTGCTGTACCTCGACGACTTCAACGAGTTCTCCGGGACCGGCGACGAGCTGAGAGCGTTCCCGTACACCTACACCATCGGCTGACGACACGACGAGGGGCATCTGGAAGGTGGAGCGGACTCCTCCTTCCGAATGCCCTTGCCCGCACTGACTTTCCGCGCACGCTCGAACCGCTGGCGGGCATTGGTTCCCGCTCCCGGCTCCGGCGCCCGCCGAAAGCGCTGCAGCTGAAATCCAGGCAAGCCGAGCCCTTCCGGCCAGATGAAGCGAACGCCATCGGTCAGCTCCGCACTCCCGTTCGCCTGCCCGCAGATGCGACAAAGTGACGTGCCGGCGGCGACGAACACGCTCCCGCCACGAAGATGTTCCACCGCTCGATCGTGAGCGGTCTCTTCGGCAGAAGAGGGCGCGTCGATGGTTGAGGGGAGTGCTTCGCGTCTCAGGACGACGGCAGAATTCCACGCCGGAAAGGCTCGACTCCGACAACGTGGCGAACGCGTGTCGGCTCGACAAGGATCTTGACGCGCTGCTCTCCTGGGATCCGCCATTCGAAACGATCGGTCCCGACGTACTTTTTCGCCAACTCGTCCATGCACCGCTCCGCATCAGCGCCCTCGACGAACTCGACGGCTCGGCCTCGAATCACGACCCGGTCGTACGGGTTGTCCGTATCCACGCACGACAGCGAAACCCGAGGATCACGGCGCAGGTTCTCTTCTTTCACGCGGCCGACAGCGGTGTTGAAGACGATGTAGTCGCCTTCGACGTCGATCCACATGGGCGACACGTGCGGTGAACCATCCTGGTTCACCGTGGCCAAGTGCCAGAAGTTCGGCGCCGTGATCCACGTCCGCACCTGTTCGCTCAATCCAGTCACGTGGCCCTCCAGCGAGGTCGCGGTCAGAACAACGATTGTCGCGCAGGTGCTCACCTCGGCAAGCCTGGGTAGCGCCGAAGGCATGCGATGAACCGACGCACACGGCACGTTCGGCTGTCCCGGACCAGGTCGTGGCGTCGGCCTCCACGAACTCGATCCGCTCGTCGAGGCCACGTTGCCGCGCCAGCATCCGCCCACGCTGCAAGGCAACCGGGTCGGTGCGCACCCCGACATCCCGCACGACGTGGTCCTCACCGTCGGACGGCGAATCACCGCCGGCCCGCTCGACAGCGCGCATCAACAACTCGCCCCATCCTCAGCCCAGATCGACCACCCGCGTACCGGAGTCGAGGGCCAGCCGGTCCAGCAGCAGATCGGCGTGAGCCACCGAAAGCGGTGCGTTCCACCGCATACGGGCACGCCGCAGCAGAGCAAGATCATCGTCCATACGCGACACCTTCGCCTACCCGGAACACCCTGTCACGCGAACATGCACCTGGGTGTCAGTCGATGATCGCGGTGGCTTCGACCTCGACCAGCAGGTCGGGTTCACCCAGCGCGGCAACGCCCAGCAGGGTGATCGGCTTGACCGGGTCGACCCCCAGCTTCGCGGCCGCCCTGGTCACGCCTTCGCCCAGCAACGGCATCTTGTCGGGAGACCAGTCGACCACGTAGATGGTCAGCTTCGCCACGTCGTCGAATGATCCGCCGATGCCGGCCATGGCTGTGCCGATGTTGAGGTAGGCCTGTTCGACCTGTGCGGCCAGATCTCCCTCGCCGATCGGGTTTCCCGCGGCGTCGCGGGCCACCTGCCCGGCCAGGAACACCAGCCTCGACCCGGTGGCGATCGACAGCTGCCGGTACACCTCGGGTTTGGGCAGTCCGTCCGGGTTGACCCAGCTCCAAGCACTCCTCACTCGCACAAGATCGACAAACCTAAACATAGCATTGCCATGTATTGTGGCGCCATGGTCAGGACGAAAAACCCCGCGGTCCGCACTCAGCTGATCGAGCGGGCCGCGCAGATGGTGCGAGCTCGGGAGCCGGTCACCCTGCGCTCGGTCGTCGCGGGTACCGGCCTGTCGACCATGGCCGTCTACACCTACTTCGGCGGGATGGACGGTCTGTGGCAGGCGATGCGTCAGGAGGGGTTCACCCGCCTGGCCGCCAAGCTCAACGCGGTCACGCTGACCGCGGACCCGGTCCGCGACCTCGCTGCCCTGGGGGTCGCATACGTGTCCAACGCCCTGGCCAACCCCGACCTCTACCGGGTCATGTTCGACGCCGGCTTTGAACTCGAGGACCACGCAGTCGCGGACGAAACCCTGCACTCCCTGGTGCGCGCCGTCGAACGGGCCAAAGACATCGGCCGGTTCCGCCCCGACGTCGACCCCCTGGCCCTCGCCACACAAAGCTGGACCATCGGACACGGACTGGTGTCCCTCGTGGCGACCGGCCCCCTGCCGCGCCAAGCACTCGACCACGGCGCACCCATGCTCATCGCCCTGTTCACCAGTTGCGGCGACGATCCCGACACCTGCAGGCAGTCCGTCGAGCTCGGCTGGCCCGCCAGCACCTGACATCCGCTCGTCGGCAGAAGCGGATGTCCGGCAGGCACGTGCTGATCACGAGCCGGCGCACCACCGGCTGGCACGAACTACCACGCCGATCGACATCGACGTTCTGGAAGCGGAGCATGCGGTCGCGCTGCTGACGAAGATCCTTCGGCCCCTGCTTCCGCGGTCATCGAGGGGTGCCTTGGCTGCGTGGGAGCACTTGAGGTGTCTGCCGCTGACGATCGAACAAGCCGGCGCCTACACGGCCGAGACCGGCCCCACTCCGGTCGAGTACCTCGACATCCTGTCCCACCGTCCGCACATGTGAGGCTTTCTCTTGTTCTGCAAAGGAATCCGGAGTTCCGACGACGGGGCGCCGGCACTCGGTAAGTTGCCGCCGGAAACAGTGGTGAACGGGAGGTCCGGGTGCGGGAGCAGTTGGTCGAGGCGATTCTCGCGCGGTTCGAGGAGATGCACCGGACGGGTAACTCCGCCGCAGTCCTGGCCGAGGACGCGCTCGACGAGGCGAACCTGCTCCGGCTGCGGGTCTCCGGACCTGCGTCGACGCCAGACCTGCCCATCGACGTAGTCGCGCTGACGGTGATCGGGCGGCTCCACCTGTTCCGGCACCGCGCACGGCAGGGAACGGAGGATCTGGAGGACGCCCTGCTGTTCTTGGGCGCGGTGTACCGGGTCGCACCCGACTCGTTGCCGGACCAGGTGCGCCAGTTGCTCGACCACACGCCGGAGATCACCGAGCCGGACGACCGTGTGTTCGGGTACAGCGACGATCCGGACGCCTACACCGTCCAGGGCGGTGCGCTGTACGAGTGGTACGAGGAGCACGGCGACGTGGATGCGCTGGAGGCGGCCGTCCGGGTCTACCGCGCGGCCGTCGTCGTCGCCGACCGGTCGAGGAGCGCCCGGTGCCTGCGGAGCCTGCACACGGCCCTCGTCGAGCTCGCCCAGGCGACCGACGATCCAGAGGCGGCCCGCGAGGCCGCCGACGTGGCACGGGCGCTCGCCGAGTCGGGCACCGACGTGGCGTCTCCTGCCGAAGGCAGGGCGACCAGCCTCGCGAACCTCAGCGGCACGCTCCGGGTCGAGTTCACGCGCACCGTGGACGAGGCGGTGATCAACGAGTCGATCACGACCGCGAGGGCCGCCGTCGAGGCCGCCGAGGACGACGAGCAGCGCGGGCACGCGTTGACGCAGTTGTCCGCATCCCTGGAAACCCGGTACGAGTACCTGAACGACTACGAGGCGTTGCGCGAGTCGGTCGACGTCGGCCGGGCCGCGATCGCGGCCGACCCGAGTTCGGTCCCGACCGTCGCCAACCAGGCCGTTTTCCTTCGGGAACTGTTCCTGCGCACCAAGGATGCCGCGCTCCTGAACGAGTCGCTGGCCGCGCACGCGAGGGTCCTGCGCGCAACGCCGGACACCCACGCGTCCCTGAACTCCCGGCTCATGAACGCGGCGAACACGCTGCGCGTGGTCTACCGGTGTACCGAAGACCCCTCCCCGGTGCTGGATGCCATCGACGTCCTGGAACACGACGCCGAGGAGGAGGTTGGGCTCGGCGACGTCGCGATGCTCGCTGACGCGCTTGTGGACTTGGCCGAGCGGACCGGGGACGAGGACATCCTGCGCGAGGGAATCGCGACCTGCCGGACGGTCTTGGCCGAACTGGACGACGATGAACCGTTGCGCGGCGAACTCCTGTACTCGCTCTCCGCCGCGCTTCACCAGCTGACGTGGCACAACAAGGACCCTCACGTCCTGCACGAGGCCGTGGACACCGCACGGGAGGCGGTTGGGTTCGACGACGAGCACGACATCGAGTTCGCCCGGCGATCGACCCACCTCGGATTCGTGTTGCGCGAGGCGTTCGAGGCGACCCGCGAACACGCCCTGCTCACCGAAGCCTGGACCGCCTTGACCTGTGCGTTGGCGCTGACCACGCCGGATGTGGTCGAGGCGGTCCTCGGCCACCGCGAGGAGACGGGCGCCGACGTGGTTGAGGACGACCGCGTGATGGAACTGTGGATCCTGGAGCGCGTCGCGATCTTGGCCGCACCAAAGGTGCGCGGGATGCACCGCGCCGACCTCGTGCGTCACTGGGGCCGCGTTGGTGAGAGCGCGCACGCCGTGGCGCTCGAACTCGCCCAGGAATTCACGACGGCCCGCGACGATCTGATGGGGCACGGGTTCTCCGCGACCGAGCGATCGGACCTGATCACCGCCCTGCGCAAGCGCGTGAACGCGTTCCATGACACCCTCGATGCCGACGAGGTGCTCGTCCCCGAAGCGCTCGACGAGCTGGTCGACCTGCTGTGCGCGGTGCCCGACCCGCTCGACGACGTGGAGGTCATGCAGACGGCCGGGTGGCTGCTGTGGTTGAGACTCGCCGCGCGTGGCAGGCCCGAGGACGGCACGGAGCTGACGGTCGGGCTCGACCTGCTCGCGCCTCTCTACTGGATGGGCGGTCGGGCACACGTGCCGGCGTTGATCGCCGAACGCTTCGACGAGAACCCGCCCGCCGCACCGGACAGCGCCGCGACGCTCGGGAAGCTCGGCCGCCTCCAGTACGGGCAGGTCGACAGCGATCCGGACGCCCTGGACCGGGCCGTCCGGCTGTTCCGCCGGGCGATCGACCTCGCCGAGTACGGGCACGCCGAACTCCCGCGCTTGCGCACGAACCTCGGTACCGCACTGATGACCAGGTTCGACCGCGACGGCGACCAGGACGACCTGGACGAGGCCGTCGAGGAGTCCGAGGCCGCCGTCGCGGACGCCCCGCCGGGGGCTCCGATCCAGGCGATGTGCCTGTCCAACCTGGGCATCACCCTGCTGACTCGGGCCAAGCGGCTGAGCAGCCAACAGGACCTGGAGGACGCCGCCGCGGCCTGCCAGGCGGCGGTCGACGGATGGCCGGACCATCGCGACATCGAGGCGATGAACACCAACCTCGACACCACGCTGCGCGCCCTGGCGAACTTCCTCGGCCACGAGGCCGGCTTGAACGACCGGATCGACGCGACGTCCGATCCGGCCGAACTGTCCGACCTGCTGTGGAACCGGTTCCTCCTCACCGGTGACCCGGCGGACCTCGACCGAGCTGTGCGGGTGCGGCAGGACGCGCTCGACGCGGGCGAGTCACCGGCCGACCACCTTGAAGGCCTGGGCAACCTCCTCCGGGTCCGGTTCATCCACTTTGGACGGTCCGAGGACCTGGCCGCGTCCATTGCGGCGGGGCGGGCGGCGATCGAGGCGACGCCACCTGGCGACCCGGAACTCGTCGGGCGCAGGTCCACGCTGGCGAACGCCCTGTCCCAGCGGTACCAGAACGGTGGCCCGCAGGAGGACCTGGAGGAGGCCGTCCGGTACACCCGTGCCGCGGTGGCGTCGGACGCCGCGGCCTCGCCCACCGACCTGTCGAACCTCTGCCTGTCCCTCCGCCTGCTGTTCGAGCGCACCGACCGGATCGAGCACGTCGACGAGGCGGTCGAGGCCGGGCGGGCTGCCGTCGCGGCCGCACCGAATGGCACCCCGCTTCTCGGCGCCTACCTGGGCAACCTCGGCGGCGCGCTGGTGACCCGGTTCCGCCGCACGAGCGGTCAGGCCGACCTGGACGAGGCGATCGACGCGCTGCGCCGGTCCGTCGTCGGCCATGCCCGCGGCAAGCCTCGAACGGGGGATGGCGCTGGCCAACCTCTCGGCCGCGCTCCTCACCCGGTTCGAGTCCCGGCAGGACCCCGCCGACCTGGACGAGGCGATCGACACCGGCCGGCAGGCCGTCCAGGTGACCCTGCCCGGCCACACCAGCCGCGCGCTGCGCCTGTCGAACCTCGCGGCCGCCCTCGAAGTCCGGGGCAGCGGCGCTGACCTGGACGAGGCGCTGGAGGCGTGCCGGGCGGCCGTGCAGACTCTGGCTCCCGGTGATCCGCGCCGTGCGCCCGCGTTGCTGAATCTCACCCAGGTGTTGCTGCACCTGCACGACCAGTTCGGGCGACGGGAAACCCTCGACACCGCGGTCGACGCCGCCCGCGAGGCCGTGGCAGAACTCCCGATCGATCACCCGTCCCGTCCCCTGCACCTGATGTCCCTCGGCCACGTACTCCGCCGACGCAACACCGGGACCGGTACGGACCTGGAGCCCGCGCTCGCGGCACTCCGGGAGGCGGCGACGATCGACGTGGGCTCACCACACGTCCGCGCCTCGGTCGCCGCGGGGTGGGCCAGGCTGGCGGCGTCCGACGGGCGGTGGGCAGAGGCCGCCGAGGCGTACGGGACGGCGATCGATCTGATGGGGCGGACCGTGTCCCGATCCCTCACCCGGCGCGACCGTGAGGCGTTGATCGACGGTATGGCGGGTCTCGGCGCGGACGCCGCCGTGTGCTGCGTGCGCGCCGGATTGCCGACACGGGCGGTCGAGCTGTTCGAGCAGGGGCGTGGGCTGCTGCTCGGGCACGCGCTGGACAGCCGCACGGACCTCACCGCGCTTGCCGAGCGCCAACCCGCGTTCGCGACGATGTTCACCGAGCTGTGCACGGCGTTCGAGGGCTCCGACACGGACGTCGCGGCGCGGCGCGGGCTGGCCGCGCAGTACGACCGGTTGCTCGCGGACATCCGGATGCTGCCCGGTTTCG
>NZ_VSRL01000174.1 GCF_012184385.1 Lentzea indica | reverse complement strand
GCTGGCCGCCACCCGGCCGTGGATGGACCTCGACCGCGTGGGCGTGATGGGCCACTCCGGCGGTGGGTTCGCGGCAGCGCGGGCGGTGCTGGCCTTCCCCGAGACGTATCACGCCGGTGTCGCGCTGTCCGGCTCGCACGACGCCCGGTACATCGGGTTGGGCTGGGCGGAGTCCTGCGACGGCGCCGACAACCCGGAGGCGTGGCAGCGCGCGTCCAACGTCGAGATCGCGGACCGGCTGGCGGGCAAGCTGCTGATCGTCCACGGCGAGCTCGACGACACGGTCCACCCGAACCACGCGCTGCGGCTGGCCGACGCGCTCATCGCCGCCGGGAAGGAGTTCGAGCTGCTCATCGTGCCTGGGGCCGAGCACCTGTTCATCGACCGGCTGGCCTACGTGCGGACGCGTTGCTGGGACTTCCTGGTGCGCTCGCTGATGGGGGTTGAGCCGCCGGCTTACCGGCCCGCGCCGATTGTCATCGACCCCGAGGTGCTCGGCGAGATGGTCTAGCGATCAGCCTTCACCTCAGTCAGGAACGCCGACCACGCCTTGTCCGACACGGGCAGGTGCGTGGTCGGCGCCTTGCTGTCCCGGATACCGACGCCACGACCGACCTCAACACAGTCCTGCTGGTCCGGGCTGTAGCTGCTCTTCCGCCACGTCGACATGCCAAGCGCCTCCTCAGGACACGATGCTGGTGATCAGCGCCTTCGATTCTTCCTCATCCAAGGCCAGCTGATCGAGCCGCTCAACCACCGCGTCGTAGTAGGTCACGCTGTCTTTGTCCTCAAGAAATAGACCAGTCCTGCCGCCTTCGACGAAGATCACCGGCTCGAACTTCTCGTACCTCAGCCGCGTGAACGAACCCGCCACGCCTGCGTGCGCGCCAACCGCGATGGGCACGATGCGGACGGCGAGGTAGGGCCGCACAGTCATCGTCAGGAGGTGAAGCAGCTGCGCCTTCATCACCTCCTCACCGCCGACAGGGAGCCGGAGGGCATGTTCGTGGATGTAGAAGACGAACTCTCGGCTGCGGTGAAAGACCGCCTGCCGCGCCAGCTTCGTCTTGATCACGGCCTCGACGACAAGCGGGTCGGCACCCAGGACTGATCTCTCACAAGCGGCACGTATGTAGGCGTCAATCTGCAGCAGGCCGGGGATGAGATTCAGCGACCACACGACGATGTTGTTGGCGTGGCGCTCTTGCTCCATCAAGGTGGGCTGAGGGCTCAACACGCCATCCTCAGCGAATTCGAGGTAGCCCTTCTCGCGTGACTCGTTGTAGAGCGCGAGCAGGCGGCGGGCCTCGTCCGGCTTGACGTTGCAGAGGCCGAGCAGCATCGCCAGCTCGACCTCGGTGACCCCACCTTTGCCCTTGACCAGGTCGGAGACCTTGGCCTGTTCCCAGCCGAGCAGCTCGGCGATCCGGCGCTGGGTCATACCGGTGGACTGGATGGCATCGCGGACGCCATCACCGAACGAGCGACTAACCACGCTCGAAAATCGTTTCGGCATGGTCGGACGCTAGAAGGCCGAAGCCCTTCCCTTCCATCGTTTGGATGCGACTCGCCACGAAGGAAGTAGTTCTTGGAAGGGTTCTAAATCCGCTTCGAGATCAACGGGTACTCGACGACAAGGCCGTTGGCGTCGACCTTGATGTTCTGCTCGAACCCGCCGCTCTTGAACCGCACCACCGAGACGTCGTCGCCGACGGACACCGTCTTGTACGTCTGCGTCACGGCCTTCACCGACAGGTCGGGCAACGACACCCGCACGACGGGCAGTGCGTGCTCGCCCTGCTCGCGGTGCAGCCCGAGGCGCCGGATCGGGATGGCGTTGAACAGCACGGAGAACTGGACGTCGACGTCGAGGGCGTCGTTGAACGTCTCGCGCGTGCTGCCCTGGCCGTGGTCGACCAGCCAGGCGCCGTCCTCGGTCCTCGACAAAGAGCACTGGCGCTCTTCCAGGACCGTGGCTGTGCGCAGCAACAAACGGTTCACCTGGCCGCTCTCGCCGACGGAGACCTCGAACGAGGCGTTGAACTGCTCGTCGGGTCCGGCGGCCACCAGCCGGCCGGTGGCGCGCAGGCGCTGGTCGCTCGACAGCAGCAGGCGGACCTGCTCCAGCCGAGGCTCGTGGATGCCCTGCCAGGTGATCATCTCTGGCCTGCGGGCAGAAGGAGAGCGGGTCTCCCCGTTCGAGGTGACCCGCCCTGCGTCAGTGGCGTTGAAGGAGTTCACTGCCCACCCGGAAGGATGTCCTTGATCTTCTCGGCGACCGAGTCGACCTGCTCGTCGTGACCGAACTTGCCTGCGACGAAATCCGCCGCGGCGTCCACGCCCTTGTCGACCTGCTCGTGGTGCTCCTCAGCGAGGTCCAGGGCCTTGTTCTTGATCTCGTCGAAGTTCATGTGGTGCTCCTCCGCTCCTGACGCAGAGTACCCGAGAGGCCCCCGCGTGGTGGTAGCCCGCGATCACGCTAACTCCGCCTGGACAACTCGGCTCCGCGAAACGCATGATGGCCGCGCCGCCGCCTGGTCGGCCGCCGCACGCGGCCAGAACCAGGAGGAACGCCACATGACACGGCTCCTGCGTGGAGTTATGTCCGCTGTACTGCTGTTGCCGCTCGTCGCGGTCCCCTCGGCCCACGCCACGGCCGACGTTCAGGGGAAGGCGAAGTTCACGGTGACGACCACGGCCACGAGCGTCGCGGCCCGCAGTGACCGCCGCCCGGTCGCGGGCGGGGTCCACGACCGCAAGGTCGGCAAGACGTTCATCTCGTGGGCGGGGCAGTACGAGGACAGCTACGTCCAGTCGTACGACCACCGCAAGGCCACCTGGTCCGCGCCCAACCGGGTCGCGGACGGTGACTCCGACGCGCACAACTACCCGACCATGGTTCAGGCCAAGGACGGGCACCTGCTGATCTTCCGCGGCATGCACAACGTCGAGCTGCGCATGTCCCGTTCGCCGCAGCCCCACTCGGTGGACGGTGTCTGGGAAGAGACGCTGATCTCCAAGAACGCGGCCACGTACCCGATGCCGTTCGTCACGCGCGACGGCACGATCTACGTCTTCTACCGCGAGACGTCCCGCGACCTCGACCCCTCGTTCCCGACGGACACCCGGCCGATGCTCTACGTGGTGTCCAAGGACAACGGCAAGACGTGGAAGACCTCCACGGAACTGACCGGTGACAGGTTCGCGATCGGCTCGACCTCCCGCGCGGACAACATGAACGAGATCTACATCGGTCAGCTGCGCCAGGAGGACAACGGCCGCGTGCGGATCGTCTACACGCTCGCGGGTGGTGGCACTGAAGGACATCTGCACGACCGGTACCACCGCAACATCTACTACGCGTGGTTCGACCCGCGGAACCAGCACTTCTACTCGGCGTCCGGCAAGGATCTGGGCACCCAGATCGACGACGCCGACCAGGAAACGCACCTGAAGGTCGCGGAGACCCCGCTGACCTTGCCCAACGGCGTGAAGTCCCCCGACTACATCCAGCTCGTGGGCACGACGCTGGGCAAGCCGTTCCTGCTGTGGTTCATGGGCGACCCGGACAAGGGCCCGCTGCGCAACTACCTGTCCACGTGGAACGGTCGCTCGTGGGAGACCAAGGAAGTCGCACGGGGACTGCGCACCCGTGAGATGGAACCGATCGACCCGTTCACCTGGCGCGTGTACGCCACCGAGGACGGCAAGCCGAACGTGAACACCTACCTGGTGCGGTTCGGTCGCACGTGGACGCCGGAAACCGTCATCCCGACGGCCAAGCCGGTGCAGCGCATCGAGATCGTGGAGAACTTCCGCGACCCCGCGCGGGCGATCCTGTCCGGCGCGTCTTCGCAACGAGACGTGGCGATCGCCGACGGCGACATCAGCGTGGCGGGCATCAGCCGCCGCTAGATCCTTGCGGTGAACGGCAAACGCCCCCAGGACCGGCGCGGACCCTGGGGGCGTTCGTCTGTGAGGCGCTGATCAGATCAGGCGCCGGCCTTCTTGCGACGCACCATGAACAGCGCGGCGGCACCGCCACCGACGAGCACCAGACCGCCGATGAGCGGCCACAGGATCGAGGCACCGGTCGAGGCGAGGTCGTCGTCACCGCTGCCACCCGGAGCCGGGTTGGCCGGGGTGGTGGAGGTGGTGGCCGGCGGGGTCGTGGTCGTCGTCGCGGACGGCTGCGTCGAGGACGGCGTGGTCGGCTCGGAGGGCTTGACCTCCAGCTTCCAGTCGGCCTTGGCCTCCTTCTCGACCTTGGCCTTCTGCGGCTGCGCGACGACGAGCGACTGCGCCACGTCGTCCTTGTCCTTGTTGTGCGCGACGAACAGGCGGCCGATCGCGAGCTCGGCCTCGGCCGAGAGCTTGAACGAGGCGTTGCCGGTCGGCGCGTTCGCCGGGACGTTCACGAAGAACTCGGAGACCTTTTCACCCGCGGCCTGAACGGCGAGCTTGTCACCCTGCTTCTGCACCGCGAGCGGGTTGCCCTGCGCGTCGGTGATGGTGACGCCCTCGGGGAGGTTCGCGGTCAGCTTGACCTCAGAGGCCGTGGTCGTGACCTTGAACGGGCCGATCTTCTCGCCGGACTTGCCGGACTGCGAGGCGGGCTCGACGTCCAGCGTCGGCTTCGGCTGCTCCTTGATCTCGTTCGCCGTGGCGTCCTTGACCAGGCGCTCGTACAGCTTGACGACGTCGGCGTTGTTCTTGTCGGGGTCGAGCTCGGCCTCGTCGGAGAAGTGCCAGATCGCGGCCTGCGTGGCGGCGATCGTCTCCTTCTTGTCGAACTGCTTGCCGAACTTCGCCTGGACCTTGTCCATGGACTGTCCGGGGTACGAGTTCGTCAGGATCCAGAGGACCTTGCCCGCGTTGACCTTGAACTTGGTGTTGGGGTTCGGGTGCTTGTCCCACGGCACTTCCTTGAGGGCGTCCCTGTCCTCAAGCGGCGTCGGCAGCTCCACGCAGTAGGTGAGGACGTTCGAACGCTCCGCGTCGTCCTCGATGCGCAGCTTGATGACCGAGGTGCCCTGCTCGTGGTGGTGCGTGCCGTTGACGAGGTGGACACGGAGACCGTCCTCCTGGCCACCGCGGTCCGGCCGGATGACGACGTCCGCGGACGCCGGGAGGGCTGAGAAAGCCAGGGCGGCGGTGGCGCCCAGCAGCGCCGTACCGATCCTCAACCGGGAAGCCATGGGTCTCCTTGCTCGCTGAAGTTAGCCCGTATGCATGAAAAGTTGAGTGACCCGTCGGCACGTCGAAGTCCCACGTTCGACACTGAACCGACAGGAAGCGAGCGGACAGTATCCGATGGGGTGACACCCGATGGGGTGAGGTATAGAGGTCACCACAAACCGTGGGTGATCAGCGCAAACACACCCACCGTGTCCACAGTGGATCGATCCTGATGCATTCGATTTGTCAGGTGACGTTAAATTCGTTGCCGAACAGTTATCAATTGCCGCGTCCCGCTACGGATGGCAGGCCCTTGCGGTTCAGGGCTCACGCCACCATTTCGGTAACTTCCACCGGCCGAATGTCTCCCGGACGCAGTGAAGTGCCGCGCAGGCACATCTCCCGCGGCTCCGGCCTGCGACCTGTGAGAATCCACCTGGTCAGTCCGGCCAACTGGTAGGCGATCAGCGGCGGAACGGCGTCACCGACGTGCCGGTACGCGTTCCCGAGAATCGAGACGTCGAACCGGAACTGCTTCGGAAAGCCCTGCAGGAGCGCCATCTCCCTGACCGTGCAGAGCCGGTGCTGCACCGGGTGGGCATAACGTCCGTTTCCGACGTGGCCGCATTCGCGCTTGATCGTCCTGGCCGGTTCGTCCCACCACATCCGGCCGTAGACATCCGGATGCGAACCCCAGTTCTGCTGTTCGACGATCTTGCGTTGTGCCGGGTTCAACAACTCGGCGGTCTCCGGTGACCGGAGCAGATCAGCCCACGAACCGCCGTTCGCAGGAATTGCACGCATTCTCTCCAGACTGCGGTCCTGGGAAAAGGTCGGCGACACGTGAATGAGGTCTTCCGGGTGCGCCTCACCGGCCGCGACAACAGGCAGCTTGCCGATCGCGCGCCGGACCGTGATGGCGGACGGGCGGATGACCCTGCCCTCCCAGAGGTCGTCCATCGTCCGCAACGGCATGCCCTCGTCCACGGCCACGATCAACGTCCGCTCGCGCAGCTGCGGCAGGCCGAACTTGGACAGCATGTGCGTCCCGCCCGCGACCGTGTAACCGATTCGGGTGAGTTCTTCGACGAGGCTGTCGAAGTGGTGGCGCTGCTTGCCTTTGACGAGCTCGCGGGCGTTCTCGACGAGCACGACCTTCGGGCGCAGCTCCTGCGCGTACACCGCGATCCGGCCCACCAGTGAGTTGCGCGGGTCGTCACGCAGGTGGTTCTGGGCGGTGAGGCGGCTGAAGCCCGAGCACGGCGGGCAGGCCAGCAGCACGTCCAGCTCGCCACGCTTGAGGCCCCACACCTCGCGCAACGCCGACGGCGAGACCTTCGAGAGGTCGACCTCCAACGGGTCGACGCCGATGTTCGCGCGGTATGTGTCGTTGCAGCGCAACGAGCCCAGGCGCGAAGACGGCTTGCCGATCTGCGCGTCCGCGGCACCGACGACCCGGAAGTCGCGGTGGGCGTGGAAGCCGAAGCTCATGCCGCCCGCACCCGAGAAGATGTCGGCCACCGAGAAGGACACCACGAGATCGTACGGGCGAGGCTCCGAGGAGCCTTCCCTGACATCCCGTACCTTTCCGCCTTATGGAGCTGCCGCGTGCGTGGCAACGGCCTGACCCGTTGCGTGGCCTCGACAGGATTTCCTGGGTCGAGGTCTACGACGGCCGGGGAGGCGCCGGCCGCGTGCCCCGCTTGCTGCGCTCCCTCATGGACTCCAACGCCGACGTCCGCCTGGGCGCTCTCAGCTCTCTGGCAGACCGGCTGCTGACCGACGACACGGTCTCCGAGGCGTCGTTCTGCGCCGTGCCGTACCTGGTGGAGCTGGGGGCCTCGTACAAGGTCGCCGCCGACGTGCGGGACAGGGTGATCTTCCTGCTGGCCGCCATGGCGTTGGCGGGCAAGGGGTTCACCGAGGACGGCCGGCGCACGCACCGCCGGTGGAACGCCCTCGGGCGCGAACTCCCCCGCACGGCTCCTGACTGGCTGACGCAGACGCGGCACGCCGTCGCCCAGGGCGCGCCGAAGATCTTCGAGGCGCTGGCGTCCGAACGGGTGGCGTGCCTCGTGGCGCTGGCGTGCGCGGTGCCCGAGAAGCTGCCGTCGTTCGTCGGCGGGCTGATGCAGGACATGATCGAACTGCCGGGTGAGGAGATGCTCTCCGACGCGGCCGAGATCGCTGTGGCACTGATGAAGCACTCGCCGGAGTTACTCGGGGTGGATCTGCCCCGGCCGAAGGTTCTCGGCGAAGGACTGGTGCGTCCGGCGCACCAGCCGCGTGAGGTCGCAGCGGCGTTGATGGGCTACCGGTTCGCCCTCATCTCCGCGTACGGCGATGAGGGCGCCTGGTAAGCCTTCTACGCGATCACTGCCTCTTCGATCGCCTGCTCGACCTGCGCGTCGTCCTCGACCGCGATCGCGGGCTCCAGGGCACCGAGACCCGTTCCCCACTCCTGGTCCGCCAGTGCGAACGCCGCGACGGTCAGTGCCGCCACGGGCGCCCCGACGGGCATGTTCTCGCGGTGCAGATCAAGATCCAGGCGTCCGCCGATCGGTGACGGGCTGAGCCGCAGCGTCGCGTGCGCGGGCTCGTCGGAGTGGGCCAGGCGGCACGCCCAGCCGGTGAAGATCACCCGGCGCTCGTCCACCGTCGTGGGCTGCACGGCGCGCACGTTGGCGCCCACCGCTCCGGAGCGGTGGTTGTCCGCGGCCTGAAGGACGAGCTCCTCGAACTCCATCGAGGAGATGCCGAGGTCCCAGCCGGCGACCAGCGCGACCTGCACGAGCGCGAGCGGCAGCGTCGGGACGGCGTCCTCGAAACACACCATCGCGCCGCCGTAGCGGGTGTTGATCTCGGTCGGCAGGAAGCCGTCCTCGGTCGCGATGCCGTCCAGCGTGAACGTGCCGCGGTAGCCGACCGTCTCGCGCAGGTGCTCGCCGACGCGGCGGGCCAGGTTGCGCATCTCGTCGCGGATCCACACGGGCGGGTCGTAGTACGACGCGCAGCCCGCGTAGAGGAACTTGGCCTGGCCCTGGCGACGCGGCACGACCATCTCGATCGGACGCAGCACCGCGGTGCCGTCCGGGAACACGATGCCGTGCACGCTCACCGGAATGCCTTCCAGGAACGGCATCACGCGCACCTGCTCGCACTTGGGGGCGAGCACCTCGAAGGCGTCCATCGCCTCCTCGTAGGTCCGCACGCGGCGCACGAAGTTCGCGCCGCCGTTGATCGCGGGGCCGTCACCGGACCAGACGACGCCCGCGCCGCGGTCCAGGATCTCCGAGGCGCCCCAGAGACGTTCGAAGTCGAGGTCGAACACCATCGCCGGCGCGCGGCGAGCGGAAAGCTCGTCCCAGAGCGCGTCGATCGTGGTCTTGTTCTCCAGCTCGACCCACTTGTGCCGGCGCGCGTTGAGCACCGGCCGGCCCTGGAAGGTGTCGATCTCGTTGTACGGCGTGCTGATCACGACGGCTTCGGCCTCGGGGTCGAAGTCGTGCAGGATCTCGCGCACCTCGGTGCCCGGCTTGGACAACAGCTTGCCCAGGCGGCGCTGTTCGACGGCGACGAAACCGCCCTTGATGCCCAGCGACACCCAGCGGGCGATCACCGAATCATGCAGCGGGGCATGATCGTCGGTATCCAGCACGAGCGTATGGCGTGCACCGAGCGTATGGAGCTCGTGCGCGCGCTTAGCCAGACGCGTGCCACCGGCCAGCACTACAAGCCGGTCACCGAACAACCTGCCGAGGCGCTCGTTGAGCGCTGCGAGGACATGATTCATCGCCGAAAACTCGCTTAAGAGAAGCGGAGGACGTGACCGGCGATCGCCGGGTGACGCGTAGCGTAGAGCCACCCGGTATGTGTGTCGAAGCACGGTCCGGCAACGGCCGGATGAATCTTGCGACAGGCCTGTCGGCGCAGGCCCAGAGGCAAGTGGATCAGATGATGATCTGTGTGCTCACGAGGAGCGCGCCGCGTCCCGAAGGACCTGGTCAACGCGGTTGAGGAAGCTGCGCCTGGGGTTGATCGCCGGCAGTGGGGCGGTGAGCTCAGCGGACTGAGGCGCGGGTGCGGCTCCCACGATCTCGGCCACGTTGCGCAGGAACTCCTGCCGCTTGAACTCGTGCACGGCGTGATCGTGCAGGAGCCCGGCGATGCTTGTGTGCACAGCGCGATGGGGGTAACTCACTCGTGTGTTATCGGCGCAACTCGCGTCGACCTTTAGGGTCAACTTGTGAGAGTTCTGGTGACCGGCGCCACTGGGTACGTCGGCCGTGCCGTGGTGCGTGAGCTGCAGGTTCAGGGACATGAACCTGTTTTGTCGCGTCAACGCCTCTCCGAGCCGTTCCACTCCATTACTGCAGACGCCGTCATCCATCTGGCGGGCGCGGCGCGCGTGCGCGAGTCGTTCGAAGATCCACTTTCGTACTACGAGACGAACGTCGGCGGGACGCTGAACCTGCTGAAAGCGTTGGAGGGCCAACGATTCCTGCTCGCGTCGACTGCCGGGGTGTACCGGCCGTCCGACTCTCCCCTGACGGAGGAGTCCGTCAGGGAACCGTCGTCGCCCTATGCCGCGACGAAGGCCGCCGCGGAGGACCTCGTGGCGTGGGCGGCGCGGTCCGGACGGATCGGGGCGACCACTCTGCGTCTGTTCAACGTCGCTGGAGGTGGTGACACCGACACCAGTCGGGTGATCACCCGAGCCGTGGCGTGCGCCGCCGGAACGGTGCCTGGCATGGAGGTCTACGGCGACGGCATGGCCGTGCGCGACTTCGTGCATGTACGCGACGTTGCTGCTGCCTTCGTCGTGGCGCTGGAGGCTTGCTCCGTGGGCACGTCGTCGGTCTACAACGTCGGAGCGACGTCTGCGTCCGTGCGGGACGTGCTCGACGCCGTTTCGGAGGTGACCGGGCGGTCCGTGGACGTGACCTGGAAGCCCGCGCACCCCGGTGAGGTGCGGTTCCAGCGGGCCGACGTATCACGGCTGCGCGCGTTGGCTGGAAGCCGCGTTGCTCGGGGTTGACGGAGATCGTCAGGGACCAGTGGCTCGCTTCGGCACCGGCACCCGATCCAGGTCCCTCGCGATGACGATCTCGCCGTCGAACTCCCCGGCCGCCTCGGCGAGGAACTCCGCGGGATCCTCGTAGCGCTGGGAGAAGTGGGTCAGCACCAGCTTGCGGACCTTGCAGTCCTGCGCGACGCGGGCGGCCTGCTGAGCGGTGAGGTGGCCGTGGTCGCCCGCGAGCTTCGTGTCGCGGGCGAGGTAGGTCGACTCGATCACCAGCATGTCGACCTGGTCGGCGAGCTCGTAGACGTTGTCGCACAGGCGCGTGTCCATGACGAAGGCGAACTTCTGGCCCTTGCGGGGCTCGCTGACGTCTTCGAGCTTGACGCCGTTGAGCTCGCCCTGCTGCTGGAGGACCCGGACCTGCGGTCCCTGGATGCCGCGCTCGGCGAGCTTCTCGGGAAGCATGCGGTGGCCGTCCGGCTCGATCAGCCGGTAGCCGAAGCTGTCGATGCCGTGATCCAGCCGGTAGGCCTCGAGCTGTCCGAACTTCCCCTCGGCGATCAGGCCGTCTTGCTCCACCGGTTCTTCCTTGATGTCCGCGGCGTCGTAGAAGGCGCTCGCGTAGCGGAGGCGTTCGAAGAAGTGGGCGCCGCTCCTCGGGAAATGCGCGTGCACGGTGTGAGGGACGCGGTCGAGAGACAGACGCTGGACGATGCCGGGGACGCCCAGGCAATGGTCGCCGTGAAAGTGCGTGATGCAGATCCGGGTGATGTCGCTCGCAGCGGCACCCGACCTGAGCAGCTGCCGCTGGGACCCGTCACCGGGGTCGAAGAGGAAGCCTTCACCGTCCCACCTCAGCAGATAGCCGTTGTGGTTGCGCTGGCGCGTGGGAACCTGGCTGGCCGTTCCCAGGACTATCAGTTCCCGGACTGTCACCCCCTGACGTTAACGTCTGTCCCATGCGGAGCGTGGAAGCGGCAGCGTCGTGGCCTGTTGAGAACGCGGCGGTGGCCGTGGTGTCTTCTGCCGGTGTGGTCGGGTCGCTGGGCGATCAACAGCGCGTGTTCCCGCTCGCGTCGGTGACGAAGCTGCTGACGGCCTACGCGGTTTTGGTGGCCGTCGAGGAGGGCGCGGTCGAGTGGGACCAGCCGGCCGGGCCTCCCGGGGCCACGGTGCGGCACCTGATCGCGCACACCGCCGGGTACGCCTTCGACAAGCCCGAGGTGCAGGCAGCGCCCGGGACGCGCCGGATCTACTCCAACGCGGGCTTCGACTTGCTGGCGTCTTTTGTCTCTGAGGCCTGTGAGATGCCGTTCGCCACATATTTGCACGAGGCGGTGTTCGTTCCGCTGGGGATGAAATCGTCGGCCCTGGTCGGCTCGGCGGGTGCCGGTGCTGAATCTTGTGCTGCGGACCTGGCGTTGTTCGCCGCCGAGCTGCTGTCGCCTTCGCTGGTTTCCGCCGAGCTGGTCGGCGAGGCGACTTCGGTGGTCTTTCCCGGGCTGAACGGCGTGCTGCCCGGTTACGGCATGCAGAAACCGAACGACTGGGGTCTCGGTTTCGAAATCCGTGACGGCAAGTCGCCGCACTGGACCGGGCTTTCTTCTTCGCCGCGCACGTTCGGGCACTTCGGGCAGTCCGGCACGTTCCTGTGGGTCGATCCGGACATTTCCGCGGCGTGCGTCGCGCTGACGGATCTGCGTTTCGGGCCGTGGGCCGTCGAGGCGTGGACGCCGTTCTCCGACGGCGTCCGCGCGGAACTGGTCAGTCGGCGAGCCTGAGCGCGAGCTGCTTGAGCACCTCTTTCACGTCGGCGTCCTCGCAGTCGTTCTCGTACGCCTGCGCGACGCCGTGGAAGGCGTAGAGCAGTCCGGCGGTGAACCAGCCGAACTGCGACAGCACCTGGTCCATCGCCTGCTTGAGGGCTTGAGCGCCGGCCTCGTTCAGGTCGCCGTCGACCTTGACCTCGTAGCTGAACACGCCCTCCTGCAACGACTTGAGGGCCGTGCGCAGGTAGTCGTTCGACCCGTCGGCGTCGTAGGTGAGCGTCAGGACGCCGAGCGCCCGCTGCATGATCTCCCGCTGGTCCACGTGCTCACTCATACCAGTGCGCGGGGTTCAGCGCCCCCATCGCACCCAGGCAGGGTCCTCCGGCACGAGCTGCCGTTCGAAGACCTCGGCGATGGCCTCGACGTCCCAGTCGGCCCGTTCGACGACGGGTTCCTTCGGCGAGGTCTGTCCCATGACGTGCAGACGCCCGTTCGCGAACCTGATGAGCTGCCCGGTGATCTTCGCCGCGCGGTCGCTGAGCAGGTACGTGACCAGCGGCGCGATCGTCTCCGGAGATCCGCTGGGAACGGCCTTGGTGTCGGCAGCCGCCATCCGCGTCCAGGCAACCGGGCACACGGCGTTGACGCGGATCCCTCTCTCGTGGAGTTCATTTGCCGCACCGGCCGTGATACTCGCAACGGCACCCTTGGACGCGCTGTAGGCCAGAGCCGTTGGCTGCCCGACCATCGCCACAGAGCCGAGGTTGACGATCGATCCGCGCCGCATGCTCTGTACGGCCGCGTTGGTGCAATAGAGCGTGCCGAGGACGTTGACCTCGATGAGCTCGCGCATCAGTCGTGGGTCGTCTACACCTATCGCGGCCTGGTAGCGGATGCCGGCGTTGTTGACGAGCCCATCGATCCGGCCGAACGCGGCGGTGCAGGTGTCGACCATCGCCTCGGCCTGCTCGGGGTCCGCGACACTGCCGCCGCTGACGACGGCCCTGCCGCCCTTGAGGGTGATGAGGTCGGCGACCTGTTTGGCGAGCGGCTCGTCAACGTCGTTGATGACCACCGCAGCGCCGTGTGAGGCCGCGTGGGTGGCGAACGCCCGACCCAAGCCTTGCCCGGCGCCGGTGATGACCACGGCCTTGCCCGCCAGAATCGCCATCGTTCGAGTGTGGCGATTCAGGCCGCGTGAGCGGTCCGTCACGTCGGCGAATGGCTTCTGTCCGCGCCGAACGGCGTACGTGGAGCGACGACCGGTCGTCCGGATTTCTGAGTCGATTTCCGCAGATCAACCACTGTGGAATCGATTGCTTCCCAGCCCCGTCATGAGTAGAAAACGGTGGTTCGCTCACGTTGTAGCCGACCAGTCATCGCTTCCGGTAGTAGGCGGTGTAGGTGGTGTTGACCGCAGGCGCGATCAGCGTGTGGTCCTTCGCCCCGCCGTCCGACCACGACGAGAAGAAGTACGTCGAGCGGTTGACGACCTGGGACGTGGGCGCGCTGACCGAGTTGCTGGACCCGACGATCACGGTGACGGTGAACGGCGTCGCCATCGCACCCTCGTTGAACCCGAACCCGGACAGCTTGAGCCCGCCGGGGTTGGTCTTGAACGTGAGCTGCACCGACTGAGGGTCGAGCCGCACGTTCGTCGTGGTGGAGAGCCCGCCGGAATCCGTTGCGGTCAAACGCAGTTGCAGGTGCGACGGGTATTGGTGGTCAGGAGTCGTGAACTGTCCACTCGCGACACCGGAGAACGTCTGGACGACGTGCTCGTGGCAGTCGCTCGTGCTGTAGCAGTGGTTCAGCACCAACGACCAGCTCAGCCCGGACGCGGGAACCGTGCCGTCCTGCGCGTCGGTCGCGTGGCCGGAGAAGCCGATCGTGTCACCGACCTTCCAGCGCAGTGCGTTCGACGGCGTGTCGATCACCGGGGCGGGCGGGGTGTTGCCCACCGTGATCGTGACCGTGGCCGTGTTGGCGGCGCCTTGCGGGTCCGTGACGCGCAACGACGCGACGTAGTTGCCGGATGACGTGTACGTGTGGGTCGCCGTCGGTGTCGTGGCATCGCCGAAGAGACCGTCGCCGTTGAGGTCCCAGCTGTAGGTCAGCGGGGAGCCTTCGGGGTCGGTCGACGCGGTGCCGCTGAAGTTCACCGTCAGCGGCGCGTTGCCGCTCGTCGGGGTGGCGTTGATGCGCGCGGTCGGCGCCTGGTTCGCCGCGGTGTAGGTGATCCGGTGGATCGTGCCGTTGTCCATGTTGACGTAGAACAGGTCGCCGTTCGGCCCGATCTTCAGGTCGACCGGGTGGCCCGCGCCCGCGCCGGAGGAGTCCACGCACACGAAGCACCTGCGTTGCGCGGGATCAGGAAGACCGTTGATGCCGGGCATCATCGCCCAGATCTCGTTGCGGCTGTGGTCGCCGAAGAACAACGCGCCGTTGTACTCGGCCGGGTAGGAACCGCCTCGGTAGAAGGCGATGCCGGTGATCGACGAGCTGCCCGTGCGGCAACCGGCGTAGTTCACCACGCACGCGCTGTGGCTGTAGGCGTAGTACGGCGCCGCCACCGAGCCGGGCGTGCTGTACAGCTGCGAGCACGAGGTGAGGCCGGCGCTCTGGTAACCACCCTGCGGCCCGGAACCCTCGTAGCAGGGCCAGCCGAAGTTGCGGTTGGTGGTGAGCCGGTTGATCTCCTCCCAGTTGTTCCAGCCGACGTCGCCGATCCACAGCTCGTCGGTGCCCGGCCGCTGGGTCATCCGGAACGGGTTGCGCAGGCCGTAGCCGATCACACGGCGCGCGTTGGCATCGGCCGAGGACGCGAACGGGTTGTCCGGCAGACCCGCGCCGGTCGCCGGGTCGATGCGCAGCACCGTCCCGTCCAGCGTCACGGGACCGCTGGGGCGACGGATGCTCTGGCTGCGCAACGCGCCGCCCTGTGCGCCAGGCGGGGTGAGCGCGGTGCCGACGCCACCTGGCGGGTCGCCACACGGGTTGGCCTGGTTGCCGGGGTAGTTGGCGCCGTACTGGCCGTAATCGACGTTGGTGAAGCTCGCGCCGTCACCGCTGCTGACGTACAACGCGCCGTCGCGGCCGAACAGCAGCGTGCCGACGGAGTGGCTGGGGTACTGCTGGCACCAGTCCTGGATCAGCACCTGCTCGGCTCCGGTCATGGTGTTGCCGCTCGCGGTCAGCCGGGACAGCCTCGCGTACACCAGACAACCGTCGGTCGTGGGCCCCGGCGGGGTCGGGCAGCCGTCACCCCAGCGCCCGCTCGGGTCGTAGGCGTACAGCGCGTACACGGACGGATTCGCCGGGAAACCGGGGTGCAGCGCGAGGCCGAGCATCCCGCGGTCCCAGAAGTCGTGCACGTTCGCGGACAGATCGGCGAACGTCGTCGGCGTGGTGTCGGTCAGGTCGTCGAAAACCCTGATGACACCGTTCTTCTGGGCCACGAACACACGCCCGTCCGCGGCGAACTCGACGTCGATCGGATTGGTGAGCCCGCTCAGCACCACCCGGTCCTGGAAGTTCGGCGGCAGCGTGGCCGCCTGGGCGGCGGGTGACACCACCACGACCGCGGGCGCGAGCAGAGCCAACGCGAGCAGGGCTGTCCTCAGCCAAGGGCGCTGCGACATTGCGGCCCCCTTCCGGTCCGGTGATGTGGACATCGGAAGGGAAGCAAAATCGTTACGTGGCAACGGCTTGTGTTCGATCACTGACACGTTGTCGTAAGCGTCCACTTGGGACTGCCCACGTTCGGTCCGCCAGCCCCCGCCACACCTCAACCAGAGGATCCCGGGAGATTGGGCCTATGTAGGCGCGAAGCGCCACATGGCCGGGGGTCCGGGGGCGGAGCCCGCCGGCAGGGGGTCTGGGGGCTTGGCCCCCAGAAAACAACCGAGAGAGCCCCCTGTTTGCGCTTTCCGCAAACAGGGGGCTCCGGCGATCTCGCGCGCTCGACAGGATTCGAACCTGTAACCTTCTGATCCGTAGTCAGATGCTCTATCCGTTGAGCTACGAGCGCAGATATTTAATTATAACCGATCCCCAAGAGGCTCGGCCTTGCGGAGGCTCCGGGATTTGAACCCGGGATGGGGGGTTACCCCAAACCGCATTAGCAGTGCGGCGCCATAGACCAGACTAGGCGAAGCCTCCCGGGACCATCCTTGGCCACGACGCATAGGTTACACAGGTCCTCAACCGAGTTGCAAAACGCCCCCCTCGAACCCCAGAACGCGCTGGTCAGGGCACGTGCAGAGGCCTTGAGAGGGGCGTTAAACGCCTGTTCACCGGATCGGGAGTGACCTAGATCATCCTGACGCCAGGTCCAGGAACGGTTGGAGGGACTCGGGATTGCGGAGTGCGTCGCGGCTGACGGCTCGGTCCACGTCCATGCCGGCGAGGATCTTCTTCACCGGGACCTCGCACTTCTTGCCGTTCAACGTCCTGGGGATCTCGGCCACGGCCACGAAGCGGTTCGGGACGTGCCGCGGGGACAGGGACGAGCGCAATTCCTTGCGCAGCAACGGTTCCACGTCGGCCAAAGCAACGCCGTCCAGCACCACGAAGCAGAGCAGCTCGCCCTCGGTGACGCCGGACGTGTCGATCACCAGGGAGTCGACGACGCCGGGCACGGACTCGACGACGCGGTAGAACTCCGAGGTGCCCATGCGGACGCCGCCGCGGTTCAGGGTCGAGTCGGAGCGGCCGTAGATCACGGCCGAGCCGCGCGGGGTGATGCGGATCCAGTCGCCGTGGCGCCAGATTCCGGGATATGTGTCGAAGTACGCGTCGCGCAACCGGGAGCCGTCCGAGTCGCCCCAGAAGAAGACCGGCATGGACGGCATGGGCTTGGTGATCACCAGCTCGCCCACCGCGTCGTCGAGCGGCGTTCCGGCCTCGTCGAACGCGTAGACGGCTGCACCCAGTGCCCGGCAGGAGAGCTCGCCCAGCCAGACGGGGCGGTCAGGGGAGGCGGCGACGAAGGCCGTGCAGAGGTCGGTGCCGCCGGAGACCGAGGCGATCTGGACGTCCTTGCCCACCGCGGAGGCGATCCAGCGGAAGCCTTCCGGGGTGAGGGGTGCGCCGGTCGAGCCGACCACGCGCAGGCCCGTCAGGTCGTAGCGGGAGGACGGGTCGAGGCCCTCCTTCAGGCACGACTGGACGTACGGGGCGGAGGTGCCGAAGTACGTCACGCGGTGTTGCTCGGCCAGGTGCCACAACGTGTTCAGCGACGGATAGGCCGGGCTGCCGTCGTACAGGACGATGGTGGTGCCGACCATCAGGCCGCCGACCAGGTAGTTCCACATCATCCAGCCGGTGGTGGTGAACCAGAAGAAGCGGTCGCCGGGGCCGAGGTCGCTGTGCAGGCCGAGCATCTTCAGGTGTTCCAGGACGATGCCGCCGTGGCCCTGGACGATGCCCTTGGGCAGGCCCGTCGTGCCGGACGAGTAGAGCACCCACAGCGGGTGGTCGAACGGCACCGGTGTGAACTCCAGAGGAGCGCCGGCGAACGAGTCCAGCAGCTCCGAGAACGACAGCGTGTCCGGCAGCGTTGCCTCGACGCCCAGGTAGTCGATCAGGACGGTGGCCCGCAAACCCGGCAGCTGGGAACGGATCTCCTCGACGACGGGGCGGCAGTCGAAGGACCGTCCGTTGTAGACGTAGCCGGAGACGGCGACGAACACGACGGGCTCGATCTGCGTGAAGCGGTCGGCGACGGCGCGCGCGCCGAAGTCCGGGGAGCACGACGACCACGTGGCGCCCAGCGAGGCGGCCGCCAGGAACGCGATCAGGGCTTCGGGGGCGTTCGGGACGAGTGCCACCACCCGGTCGCCCTCGGAGACGCCCAGAGAGGCCAATGCGGCCCGGAAAGCCGCCACGCGCGAGCGCAGGGCACCGAACGTCAAAGAAGAGGCGACGCCGTCTTCGCGATGGAAGATCACGGCGAGGTCGTCGTCGGCACCGCGACGCAACGCGTGCTCGGCGTAGTTCAGCGTCGAGCCGGGGAACCAGGTGGCGCCCGGCATCTCCGAAGACCCCAGCACGCGTTCGTACCCGGAGTGGAACTGCACGTCGAAGTACGAAGCTATGGCGCCCCAGAACCCCTCGAGGTCGGAGACGGACCACTCCCACAGCGACTCGTAGTCGGGGAAGTCGTGGCCACGATCGGCGAGCCACGACCGGAAGGCGGTCATCCCGTTGTCCGTCGTGGGGTCCGGGCGCCACAGCAGTTCGACGTCGGTGTCGTTCATGCCCCCATGTCTAGTTGAGGCAGAACCGCACGTCCATGTGTGATTGGTGGACAGGACGTCAGCCGACGGTGTGGAACTAGCCAGCCGCCAGCAGCTCGTCCACCGCGCTGGTCAGCCGCGCCGCGTCGGCACCGGCCAGCACGAGCCAGCCGTCCTGCTTGCGGAGGAGATAGCGGCCCTCACGCGTGTCCAGCCACGTCACCGAACGACCGGTCGGGCGGGGTACACCGTCGCGGTTGCGGGCCGTCAGGCCCAGTTCGCCGCCGCCGATGCGGGACGTGACGATCGGCGACACCATCCGGGTGTCGCTGTCCGCACCGCCGGTGGAGGAGGTCAAGGTCGGCACGCAGATCCTGGAGTCACTCGGACTGCGGCCACGGGGA
>NZ_VSRL01000173.1 GCF_012184385.1 Lentzea indica | reverse complement strand
CCGGTCGCGAGCGCCAGCACCGGCAGCACCCACGAGCCGGGCGCGTCGTTGCCCGCGACCGGCAGCAGCCCCAGCTGCACGGCGAAGAGGCTCACCAGCCCCACCGCGAGCAGGAACTCCGGAATCGCCGCGAGCACGACACTCGTCGAGGTGAACGCGAGCTCGCCACCGCGGCGGCGGCCGCCCTTCGTCAGCACCGCCATCACGACACCGACCGGCACCGCCACGACGATCACGACCAGGAACGCGAGAACCGCGAGCTGCACGGTCGCCGGCAACCTGTCGCCGATCAGGTCCGCCACCGGCGTGCCGCTCACCAGCGAGGTGCCGAACTCGCCGCGGAACAGGCCGGTCAGGTAGTGCCAGTACTGCACGGGCAACGGATCGTCGAGCCCCAGCGCGGCCCGGCGAGCGGCGACGACCTCCGGTGGTGCGGTGAGGCCGAGCGTCTCGCGCACCGGATCACCGGGGATCAGGTGGATCATCAGGAACGCCGCGGTGACGAGCACCCACAGCGAGGTCAGGAACCGCACCGCTCTGCGCCGGGCGAAGGGCAGCCACGCGCTGCCCCGCACCCGTTCCGCGGTGATCATGAAGCGAACATCCGGATCGACGTCGGATCGATGCTGTCGCTGACGGTGAACCGCGCGCCCTTGACGAAGGTGGGGATCACCGCGTCGAAGTAGGGCACCAGGTCTGTGTCCTTGACCAGCGCGGCCTCCGCCTTCTCCCAGTGCTCACAGCCCGCCGTGCCCGCCATCGTCGCGGCCTGCTTGGACTCCTCCTCGAACGTCGCGTTGCGGATGTGGCTGAAGTTCACGCCCTGCGGCGGCACCGGCCCTGACGCGAACGGCACCAGCTGGCTGGGCAGCGACAAGGTCACGGGCACCATCGACACGTCCCACGCGCCGGTGCCGAACAACGTCTGGTTGATGCCGGCGGAGTCGACGGGCTGGATCTCCACCTTGACGCCGATTCCCTGCCACGCCTGCTGGATCAGCTCGGCGGTCGCGGTCAGCGTCGGACCGGCGACGGTCGGCTGGAGCAGCTTGACCGACAGCGGCTTGCCGTCCTTGGCCCGCGTGCCGTCCGGTCCTGCCCGCCACCCCGCGGTGTCGAGCGCGGACGCCGCCGCGGCCTTGTCGTGCGGAGGCAGGTTCGGGGTGACGTTGTCGCCGGTGCAGGGCCTCGGTTCGATGGTCACCAGACCCTTCGACGGCCTGCCCTTGCCGTTGGTCAGCACCTTGCCCGCCTGCGCGAGGTCGAGTGCCTGCACGAGTGCGCGGCGCACGGCCGGATCCTGGCCAGGACGCCCGTCGGCGTGGTTGAACGTCAGCGTTCCCAACGGTGTCGCGGAGTCGACGTGGGCGAGTTTCTGCGCTTGCAGGCGTTCCTGGTCGGGGCCCGCGACCGTCGCCGCGGTGAGCTGCCCGGACAGCAACAGGTTCACCGCGGTGGTCTCGTTCGCGATCACCCTGATCACGACCTTGTCCGGCAGGCCCTGCTGGTTCGGCTGCCAGTCACCGGGTCCCCACGCGAAGTCCTTGCGCCGCACCAACGTGTAGTGGTCGTTCGGCACGATCTCGGAGATGGTGAACATGCCGGTGCCCTGCTCGCCCTTGGTGAGCAACGCGCGGTCGTTCATCCCCTTGGCGCACACGATCGGCAGCGTGCCGACGTTGGTCAGCAGGAACGCGTCCGGCGCCCCGCTGGTCACCGTGACGGTGCGGGCCGCCTCGTCCGCGGTCGCCGAGGTGCCGGGGGCGACCTGGACTCCGGCCAGCGGCGACTTGTTCCGCGGGTCGCCGATGAACCTGATGTTCGCGGCGACGTCCTCCGCGGTGAGCGCGCGCCGTCGGAGCACG
Organism: Lentzea indica; assembly: GCF_012184385.1. Classification (GTDB taxonomy): domain Bacteria; phylum Actinomycetota; class Actinomycetes; order Mycobacteriales; family Pseudonocardiaceae; genus Lentzea; species Lentzea indica. Next base: position 16,842 of record NZ_VSRL01000173.1, on the reverse strand, counting down.
TGACGCCCTGGCGCAACGTGAAGGTCGCCGTCGTGGTCGTCGCGTCCCACTTCTCCGCGAGACCGGCGACGACCTCACCGCTGGCGGTGCGCTCGATCAGCCTGCCGTAGAGGAACCGGCCGACAGAGCGGGCAGCGGACAGGACCGTGAGCGCGGGGTCGAGGGTGCCGGGATCCGCGCCGATCGACATCGTGAACGTCTTGCCGTCGGCCAGGTTCTGGTTGCCGGAACCGGGCTCTCCCGAGGCTCCGCAACCGGCCAGCACGACGGCTCCCAGCAGCGCTACCGCACGTTTCATGATGTGCTCCGGAGGTGGTCGACGGCGAGGCGTCCGGCGCGCCGATCACCGCGTCGACGGCGGGCTGGCGGAGGTCGAGCGACTGCGCACGGGTGAACACCGCGACGGCGTAGCTGCGGCCGTCCGGGTAGGTGACGACGCCGGCCTCGTTGCGCACGCTCGGCAGCGTGCCGGTCTTGGCGGCGACCATGACGTCGGCGGGGAAGCCGGAGCCGAGCCGGTGCGGCCAGATCTGCTGGGCCATGATCGCGCGAACCCGTTCGCACGCCTCGGGAGCGGCCGCGCGGTCGGTCCAGATGGCGTCCAGCAGAGAGGTGATCTCCCTCGGTGTCGAGGAAGTGGTGCGCTCGGGGTCCACAATGGCCAGTGCACGGATCAGTTCCCACGTCGGAGCGCCGAGTGCTTCCTCCGCCTCCAGCGGAGTCATGGCCAGGTCCGCGGACATCGAGGCGAAGAGGTCCTCGCAGCAGCCCAGGATCCGGGTGCGGTGCAGGCCGAGGTTCGCGAGAACCTTGTCCACCGCGGCCTGGCCCACGCGGTGGAAGATGACGTCCGTCGCGGCGTTGTCGCTCATCGTCATCATGAACAACGCGAGGTCGCGCCAGCTCATCTCGACGTCGTCGGCGCACCCGGCGGTGCCGATCCCGCCGATGCGGTAGCGGGAGGTGACCCGCGTCCGCTCGGTCTCGTCCAGCCGTCCCGCGGCCACTTCAGCCGCGTAGGCGACGGCGACCGGGATCTTGAACACCGACGCCAGCACCACCTGATCGTCCGCGCCGAACGCGAACTCGGGACCGTTCTCCACGCCGACCTCGCGGGCGTGGACGGACCCCTCGGCGAACACCTCGGCGAACACCTCGGCGAACACCTCGGCGATCCCCTCGGCGATCACTGCGTGACTCGCCGGTCGGCGCGGCCGGTGTGCAGGAAGAGCGCCCGGCCTTGTCCGTCGTCGCCGACGAACGCGTGCGGCATGTGGATCCCGAGCACCGGTTCCGCGGCGACGAGCGTGTCGTCGCGCCACGGCACCAGCTCGGTCCTGCCGGCGGACTCCGGGCTGAGCTCGGCCATGATGCCCTTGGGTACGACCTCCATCCAGATCCGGCCGTCCGCGTCCTGCGTGACCACGCGCTCGCCCACCGACGACACGTAGACACCCGTGAACCGCTTGCCGTCGACGGGTTCCGGTTCCGTGGCGGGCTGCGGCATCGCGGGCAGTTCGACACCGGCGAGCTCGCGCAGCACGTGCCGGAAGATCGCCTGGTAGAGGTCGATCGTCTTGCCGCCGTTGGTCAGCAACGCGACCGCGACGCCGTGCTCGGGAACCAGGCGCAGGAAGGCGTTCTGGCCGATCGTGCCGCCGTCGTGACCGATGACCGTCGCTTGTGGATAGTGGAACAGCTCCCAGCCCAGGCCCCAGGAGTCGCCCATCAGCGCCAGGTCCGGCACCTTCGCCTGAACCTCCTGCATCGCCTGGACGCTCGCCGCCGAGAGCACTTCCGCTCCGCCGTTCATGTGCATCCGCGCGAACGTCAGCAGGTCGCGTGCCGACATCGCGAGCATCGAGCCGGCCGGGGCGTTGGACCGCACGAGCGCCCAGACCGGGGCCACCTGCGGGCCGGCCTCCGGGTCGGGGGTGAGGTGCCCGACCGCCGCGCGGAACATGATCGCCTCGTAGGCGCTGGCGGCGGCGTGGGTGAGTCCGAGCGGGCCGAACAGGTGCTCGCGCAGGCAGTCGTCGTAGGACTTGCCGCGCATGACTTCCACGATCCGGCCGAGCACGCAGTAGCCGGCGTTGTTGTAGCTGAACATCTCGCCGGGTGCGAAGAGCTGGGGAGTGTCGTGCAACGTGGCGACGTACTTCTCCACGCAGTCGTCACCGCGGCCGGTGTCGGTGAACAGGTCGCCCTCGAAGCCGGACGTGTGGCACATGAGCTGGCGCACCGTGATGCGCGAGGCGGCGTCCTCGTCGCCGATGCGGAAGTCAGGCAGGTAGTCGCGCACCGGCGCGTCGAGGTCGAGCAGGTCCTCGTCGACGAGCTGCATCGCGAGCGTCGTCGTCCACACCTTGGTGATCGACCCGATCTGGAACAGCGAGTCGGTCGTCGTCTCGACACCGGTGTTCTTGTTCAGCACACCGGCGGCGGCTTCGACCACCTCGTCGCCGACGGTGACGGCTGCGGTGGCGCCCGGCACCTCGTACTCGGCCGCCAGCCGCGGGAGGTTCTCCTGCAGCCAGTCGTTGATCTCGCTCAGCTTGGACATCCGCGCCTCATCCACGTCGACGTGACTCCGGTCACCGGCAACGCTAGGGTCGGCGCCCCTGCCGCCACCTCGTCGCGGCCGACGAATCTGCCCGACCGGATCTGTCCGCCCCGACGAACCCGCTGCGGAGGTGGAGCAGGCTCTACCTCCGTCAGGGCAGCCTGCGTGATCGTTCCGCGCGGCCTTTCGAAACTACGTTCTTCCTGGAAGTCGTTGCGAGCCAAGGAGAACGTGATGAGGGCAGACGCCCTGTCGTTGCAGGCGGTGCGGAAGGTGTACGGCTCGGGTGGGGGCGCGGTCACGGCGTTGGACGAGGTGACCGTGGGCATCCGGCGGGGCACCTTCACCGCGGTGATGGGACCGTCCGGCTCGGGCAAGAGCACGTTCCTGCACTGCGCGTCGGGCATGGACCGGCCGACGTCCGGCCGCGTGCTGCTGGGCGACACCGACCTCGGCGGGCTGAAGGAGGCGGCGCTGACGAAGGTGCGCCGCGACCGGATCGGGTTCGTCTTCCAGGCCTACAACCTGCTGCCGTCGCTGACCGTCCAGCAGAACATCACCCTGCCGTTGCGCCTGGCCGGTCGCACCGCCGACCGGGGATGGCTGCGCGAGATCGTGGGCAGGGTCGGGCTCGACGGGCGGCTCGACCGGCATCCCGCCGAGCTGTCCGGTGGTCAGCAGCAACGGGTCGCGATCGCTCGCGCGCTGGTGTCGCGGCCCGAGGTCGTGCTGGCGGACGAACCGACCGGGGCGCTGGACTCTCGTACCGCGCACCAGGTCCTGACGCTGTTGCGGTCCATTGTGGACGAGATGGGACAGACGGTGCTGATGGTCACGCACGACCCGGTCGCCGCGTCTGCGGCGCACAGCGTGCTGTTCCTGGCCGACGGAAGGCTGGCCGGCGAACTGGTCTCGCCGACGCCGGAGAAGGTCGCGGAGCGCATGACGCATCTCGGGGAGTGGTGAGCCGTGCTGAGCCTCGCCTGGCAGACCGTCAAAGCCCGCACCGGCGGGTTCATCGGCGCTTTCGTCGCCATCCTGTGCGGCACCGCGCTCGTCGCGGCCTGCGGAATCCTCATGGAGTCCGGTTTGCGCGGCGGTGTGCCGACGCAGCGCTACGCGGCCACTGACGTGGTGGTCACCGGTGATCGGATCGTGCGCCCGCCCGGCGGTGACGTCCTGGCGTTCGAGCACGCCGCGGAGCAGCCGACGATCCGGGCATCGCTGGTCAGCAAGATCGCGGCGGTGCCCGGTGTGCGGTCAGCGATCGCGGAGCAGACGTTCGCAGCCGTCGTGATCGGACCCGACGGGCAACCCCTCGCGGACAAGCCGTCCTTCGGCCACAACTGGGAATCCGCCCAGCTGGCGCCCTTCACGCTGATGGAGGGGAGCGCTCCCAGGACGAACGACGAGGTGGTCCTGGACCCGGCGCTCGCCGCCGCGGCGGGGACCTGGGTCGGCGGCGAGGTGCGGGTCATGACCCGCTCGGCTCCGGTCAGCTACCGAGTTGTCGGTGTTGCCGAGGCTTCCGGGACACCGCGCCAAGCGTCGCTGTTCTTCAGCGACGCCAAGGCGGCCGAGCTCGCCGGGCGACCTGGCCAGGTGACCGCGATCGGCGTGCTGGGAGCCGATGCGGACCGGCTCGAGGACGTGCTCGCGAACGACCACGTGACGGTGTCGTCGGGCGCGACCGCAGCGCGGCCGAGTTCGACGACGTGAGCCAGACCAAGTCGATCCTCGCGATCCTGGCCGGCTCGTTCGGCGGATACGCGGTCCTGGTGGCGATCTTCGTGGTGGCCAGCACCCTCGCACTGACCGTCGAGCAACGCCGCCGCGAGTTCGCCCTGCTGCGCGCCGTCGGCGCGACACCGCGCCAGATCCGCAAGCTGATCGGCGTCGAGACGACGGTCGTGTCCGTGGTCGCCGGTGTGATCGGCAGCCTGCTGGGCATCGCGGTCAGCCACGGGCTGCGCGGCGCTTTCGCGGCCATCGGCGTGGTTCCCGCGGACTTCGCCCTCTCGATCAGCCCGATTCCGCTGGTCGTCGCGCTGTTGATCGGCATCGGCGCCGCGAGGCTGGCCGCGTGGAGTGCGTCGCGGCGTCCGTCGTCGATCAACCCGGTCGAGGCGCTGGGGGAGGCCGCGGTGCAACGCAAGGACCTCGGCCGGATCCGCCTGACCATCGGCTGGGTCGTCATGGCGATCGGCCTCGGTGCGACCACGTTGCCGTTGTTCATCCGCGGGCAGCTCGGTGCGGCGATGTCGGTGATGGCGGCGCTCGTGCTGATCATCGGCCTGACCCTGGTGGGACCGCGGGTGGTGGGCGGCGCGGTCCGGTTGATCGCACCGGCGTTGAGCAGGTTCTCCGGCGTGAGCGGCTACCTGGCGTCCGCGAACGTGCTCAAGAACTCCAGGAGGCTCGCGGCAGCCGTGACGCCGTTGATGCTGGCCATCGGGTTCGCCGTGGTGAACTACTACAGCCAGACGACGCTCACCGCCGCCGTGCAGCAGGAAACGGCACGGTCGATCACCGCCGACCACGTCATCACCGGTGTGGTGGGTGTGCCCGCCGAGATCTCCTCTGCTGTACGTGAGATCCCCGGTGTGAGCGCGACGTCGTTGGTGCGCACTCAGGTGATCACCGCCAGCGAGACCGGTGACAGCGTCGAAGTGCAGCGCAGGCCGGCCAACGGACTCGACGCGACGGCCGGCGGCATGGTCGACCTCGACGTCGCCTCCGGCACCCTCGCCGACCTCACCGCGGGCACGGTGGCGTTGAGCGAGGCGCACGCCTCCTGGGAGGACAAGAAGGTCGGGGACACGGTGGACTTCTGGTTCGCCGACGGTCAGCCCGCCCGTCTGCGCGTGGTCGCGACCTACCGGCACGACCTCGCGTTCGGCGACTACGTGCTGTCCTCGGCCGACGCCCGTGCCCACACCAGCGCCGGGATGGACAGCGCCGTGCTCGTGAACTCCGCGGCCGCGGCGGCACTGCGGGACCTGACCAGCCGGTATCCGGGCCTGACCGTGACCGAACGCGTGGCCGCGCAGGACCAGGGGGACCAGCGGACCCAGTTCCTGCTCAACCTGGTCGCCGTCGGCGTGATCCTCGGCTACGTCGCGATCTCGGTGTCGAACACGCTCGTGATGTCCACAGCGGCACGGCGCCGCGAGTTCGCCCTGCTGCGCCTGGTCGGCACCGGACGAAGGCAGGTGGTGCGGATGATGCGGGCGGAGGCGCTGCTGACGGTCGGGCTCGCCGCGGTGCTGGGCTCCCTGGTCGCCGTGGTCCCGCTGAGCCTGCTGGCGATCGGCCTCACCGGTGTCCCGCTGCCCGCCGGACCGATCTGGGTGTACCTGGGCGTGGTCGCCGGGGCATCGCTGCTCGGGGTGGTGTCGATCGCGGTGTCGACGCGGATGTCGTTGCGCGCCAAGCCCATCGACACCATCGGACTACGCGAGTGACCGGAAAACGGCCACCTGAAACCAGGGTGGCCGTTTTCGGGTGCGATCAGCTTCTGTCACAGACCCGGCTGGATCGGGCTGGTGTGTTTGCCCAGGTGGATCGGCAGGGAGTGCAGTCCGTAGACGATCGAGAGCTTGCGGAACGACAGGTCACCCGGCTCGACGGCGAGTCGCATCTCGGGGAACCGGCGGACGAGCGCCGGGTAGGCGATCCGCAGCTCCATCTTGGCGAGTTCGGCGCCGATGCAGCGGTGCGCGCCGTAGCCGAACGCGAGGTGCTGGCCCGCGGACCGTTCCGGGAGGATGTCGTCCGGTGTGGAGTAGACGCTCGGGTCGCGGTTGGCCTGCGACAGCGAGCACGCGACGATGTCGCCCGCGCGCACCTTCGTTCCGGCGATGTCCACGTCCTTGCGCGCGATGCGGAGGAACGCCACCTGCACGACGGACTGGTGGCGCAGCAGTTCGTCGACCACTCCGCCCACGGCCTCGTCGTCGTCGCGCACGCGGGCGAGCAGGTCGGGGGAGCGCAGCATCGCGAGCGTGCCGAGCGAGATCATGCTCGCCGTCGTCTCGAACCCGCCGGTGAGCAGCCCGTCGGCCAGGCCGGCGAGCTCGTCGTCGTCCAGCTCGTCGCCGTGCTTGCGGATCAGCTCGCCGAGCAGACCGTCGTTGGGAGCCTTGCGCTGGGCGCGCACCAGCTCGCGGAAGTAGACGATGGACTCCGACACGGCGGACAACGACGTGGTGGCCGCCCCTCCCAGGTCGAAGCGTGCCATGCTGCGCCGCTGGAACTCCTCGCGCTCGCTCGCGGGCACACCCAGCAGCTCGCAGATCGTGAACGCCGGCACGGGCATCGCGAAGTCCTCGACGAGGTCGACCGGGCCGTCCTTCATGGACATCAGGTCGAGCTGGTCCGCCACGATGGCTTCGATGCGCGGGATGAGCCGGGAGAGCCGCCGCATGGTGAACTCCGGCGTCAGCACCTTCCGCAGCCGCGTGTGCTCCGGAGGGTCGCTGAACCCCAGCCCGCCCGGCGCCTCGTCCGCGAACAGGCCCATCTCCCTGAAGTGGCCGAAGTCGTTGCTGAACGCCTCGGCGTCCACCAGCACCCGCTTCGACGCCTCGTAGCCCGTCACCAGCCACACGGTGACCGGCAGCGGCAGCCGCGTCACCGGCCCGTTGGCCTGCATCCGCGCCAGCTCCGGTACGGGGTTCAGCCCGTTGCGCCGCAGTGGCGCCAGCACCCGCGAGGGCACGAACCAGGACGACCCGAGGTCGAACCCGGTCTTGCTGAGGTGCGCGAGGAACCGCCGCCCCATCCATCCCGTCACGCGGGACCGGACGTCTGTCGCTGACTGCAGAACTTCCCTCATGAGGCGGCTGTCCCTTCGGCGGAAAAGGGGTGATGTGGATGCTGATGACCACCGGAACGGACAATAACGACGCGCGCGTTCGCCCGTCGTCATACCTGGGCCTAACGCGCCGTCATACTTTGGTCCAGATGTCGATCAGAACCAGTGCAGGCAATGCGGAGGGCGTTCGGCGCGGAACAGAGCGTCAGCCTCTTCTGCCGCTTCGGCACTGCGTGCCCGGATGTGCCCGGCCCTGATGAGCGTGCTGGGCTCGGTGCCGCCAAGGTACACCGAACCGAGGTCGCGCACGTCCATCACGAGGACGTCGAGGTCCCGATCGGTCGTGGAACGGATCTTCACGGGGCACGGTCGACCAGTCGCCCGTCGCCGGGATCAAACGAATCGGCTCGTTGTGGCATGGTCAACGGGTGACGAGCGCTGAGGACTTCGACCGCTGGTACGCCGACCGTGGCGAGTCGCCGATCGCCGATGAGCTCGTGCGGCGCGTGCTCGACCTTCCCGCTGACCTGGAGTCGACCAGTCTGCTGGGCGGGGCAGGGCTTGCGGAGGTCGTGACGGCGCTCGACGTGCGTGCCGGGCACGTCCTGCTGGACCTGGCGTGCGGTCGTGGCGGGTACGGGCTGGAGATCGCACGGCGCACCGGGTGCCGGCTCGTCGGGGTGGACTTCTCGGCCGTCGCGATCGCGCAGGCCAGGCAGCGCGCCCGGGACGCCGACTTCCGGGTGGGCACGCTGACCGCCACCGGCCTTCACCCGAGGTCGGTGGACGCGGTGCTCGTCGTCGACGCCATGCAGTTCGCCGAACCGAAGCCGGCCGCGATGAAGGAGTGCTTCCGGGTTCTCCGGCCAGGTGGACGCCTGGTGATCACGTGCTGGGAAGCGGTCGATCCCGGCGACGAGCGGCTGCCGGCGCGGATGCGCGAGATGGACCTGGCCGCGCAGCTTCCCCTGGCGGGGTTCGCCGACGTGAAGGTCGTGGAGAAGCCGGAATGGCGGGCGATCGAGAGGCGGATGTGGGAGGAGGCGCTCGCCGTCGACGCGCCCGGCGACCCCGCCATGGGGTCGATGCGGGAGGAGGCGCGGCGAGTCCTGCCGACCTTCGACGGACTGCGCCGCGTCCTCGCTACTGCGACCCGTTGATCAGTGGCAGTGGCTCTGCCTGCCCAGCGTTTCCACCGGACCCGCGCCGGGCCGCGTCCACTGCGGCGCGGGTCGCCCGGTCTCGCCCCAGGTGGGGTTGCCGTCCGCGTCCGTCCGCCAGAACCAGCAGGCATCGTGCCCCTCGGGCCAGCCCTCGGGGTTGTCCTCCCACTTTTCGCGGCGCCCGTACGGTGTGATGTCGAGCAGAGCCAGCGACCCGTTGACCAACTCGGTGCCACGGCCAGTCGTGGAGTAGGTCAAGAACGAGCGGTCACCGTCGCGCAGATAGCTGGCGAAGTACCCCATCTCGCCACCGGCCGGCCCCTCCACACCGCGCACCGAGTACCAGGGCTGGGTGTAACCCATGAACTCGACGAACGGGGCCACCTCCTCCCAGCGGCCGACCGTCAGGATCGCGAACGAGACACCGCGGGCGTTGAGATAGGCGGCGTCGGCGAAGTGCCAAGGCACGTGGGTGCAGCCCTCGCACTGACCCTGGTGCGGTGCGCCGTCGTGCCACATGTGCTTGTAGACCACGAGCTCGTCGCGGCCCTGGAACAGGTCCACGAACGGCACAGCGCCATCGGGACCGACGACCTCCACCTTCCCGTCGAACTCCACCATCGGCAGCCGGCGGCGGGCGGCGGCGATCGCGTCGCCCTCGCGGGTGTGGGCTTTCTCGCGGACCAGGAGCTCGTCGCGGGCCTTCTGCCAGGTGGCGAGGTCGACGACGGGCGGGCGTCCGGTCATGGTTTGTCCTCCGTGGTGTGCGGGTTTCGTTCCTTGCACAGCCATGTCGAAGCTGCTGACGCCATTTCGACACGGTTCACCGCTGAAGTTCGATCTCCGCTCCCCGCCAGCGCCCCCGCAGCCACCGGTCGTGGCTCGCGAGCACGATCGCCCCAGGTCCTGGCCCCAGTGCGTCCTCCAGCTCGTCGCACAACGTGGGTGACAGGTGGTTGGTCGGCTCGTCGAGCAGCAGCAGGTGCGGCGGCGAGGCCACGAGCAGTGCGAGCGCGAGGCGGCGCTGCTGGCCCACCGACAACGTGCCGACCGGCTTGCCCAGGTCCCACCGGTGCAGCAAGCCCAGCGACTCCAGCGGCACCTGCGCGACCCGTTCGGCACCGAGCGCCCTGCCGTAGGTGCCTCGCGCGGTGAGGCGGGGGTTCGCGAACGACGTGTCCTGGTCGAGGAGTCCGACCTGGAGATCGGGGTGCCGTCGCACTCCCGGCACGTCCAGCCGCCCGGCCAGCGCGAGCAGCAGGGTCGACTTGCCGGCGCCGTTGGGGCCGGTCACGAGCAGCCGGTCGCCGTCGCGCACGTCGAGGAAGTCGAGCGTGAGGCGTCCTGGAACCCGGACTTCCCGCAGTGACACCAGAAGGTCGGTCAACGACGTCAGCTCGGACGGCTCGAACCGCAACGGGCGCGGGGGAGCGGGCACGCTGGAGCGTTCCAGGTCTTCGAGGCGTCGCGTGGCGTTGCGGACGCGGCGGGAGATCTGGCTCTGCACGCGGTTGGCCCGCACGCCGTAGCCCATCTTGTCGCTGTCGCGCATGGTCCGGTTCGGTGCGACGCGGCCGGCGATCAGGCCGAGCGACTCGCGCAGCTCCGCGAGCTCCTCCTGTTCCTCCAGGTACTGACGTTCCCAACGGGAGCGATCAGCGCGTTTCTGCCGCACGTACTCGCTGTACGTGCCACCGAACCGGACCGGGCCGTCCACGGCGGGATCGAGATCGACGAGGTCGGTGCAGACCGCGTCGAGGAACGCGCGGTCGTGGCTCGCCAGCACGACGGTGCCGGGCAGGCCGCGCAACTGTTCCTCCAGGAACGCGGCCGCGTCGTCGTCGAGGTGGTTGGTCGGCTCGTCGAGCAGCAACGCGGACGGCCTGCGGACCACCAGCGCGGCCAGCACGAGGCGGCGGCGCTGGCCACCGGACAGCGAGCCGAGGGACCGATCACGAGCGACATCACCGAGTCCCAGTCCATTGAGGACGATGTCGGCGCGACGGTCCGCGTCCCAGGCTTCGTGCCGTTGCGCGAGCTCGAGTCGTTCCGCGTAGGCAGCGAGCAGGTCGGCGCCCTCGGCGATCAGGGCAGTCAGGCGGTCCAGTTCGGCCAGGTCCTCCCGCGCCTCCGCCAGTGCGTCGTCCAGGACGTCGGCGACGGTGGCGGACTCCGGGAACGGCATCTCCTGGTGCAGGAAACCCAGATCGGGTGGTCGCCGTACAACGCCGCTGTCGGGCTGGTCGGTGCCCGCGAGCAGGCGCAGCAACGTCGACTTGCCCGCGCCGTTGTCGCCGATCAGGCCGATGCGCCTGCCGGGGGCCGCGGTGAGCGACACCCCGTCGAGCACGCGACGACCACCGAACCCGCGCACCAGTTCGTGCGCGACGAGTGCTGCCTCAGCCACGGCCGGCCTCCAGCAGCTTGCCGCCGTCCAGGCGCAGCCAGCGGTCGATCTTCACCTCGCTCAGGAACCGTTCGTCGTGGCTGACGACGACGAACGCGCCGCGATACGCGTTCAGAGCGCTTTCCAGCTGGCCCGCGCTGATCAGGTCGAGGTTGTTCGTGGGTTCGTCGAGCAACAGCAGCTGCGGCGCGGGTTCGGCGAACAAGACGCACGCCAGCGTGGCGCGCAGCCGTTCGCCGCCGGACAGCACGCCGACCGGCAGATGTGCCCGCGTGCCGCGGAAGAGGAAGCGCGCCAACAGGTTCATCCGGTCCGCTGGTGGCATCGCGGGGGCGAACGCCGCCAGGTTTTCGGCGACAGTGCGGGAGTCGTCGAGCAGGTCCAGACGCTGCGACAGGAAGGCGACGCGGCCGTCCGCTCGTTTCACCTCACCGCCCTCCGGCGCCAGCGAACCGTGGATGACGCGCAGCAGCGTCGACTTGCCGGCTCCGTTCGGAGCGGCGAGTGCGATGCGTTCCGGACCGCGGATCGCCAGATCGACGCCGTCGAACAGCTCCCGTACGCGGATGCCGGAGCCGAGGAAGAGCGTGCGCCCGGCGGGAACGGCGGTCTGCGGCAGTTCGAGGCTGATCTTCTGCTCGTCCCTCACCGCGCGCTCGGCCCTGTCGAGCTTGTCGCGAGCGGCGCTGAGCCTGGCCGCGTGCGTGCCGTCCGCCTTGGCCGCGGACTCCTGCGCGTTGCGTTTCATCGTGCCGGCGAAGATCTTCGGCAGGCCCGCGTTGGACAGGTTGCGCTGCGCGTTCGAGGTGCGGCGGGCGGCACGTTCGCGTGCCTGCTGCATCTCCCGCTTCTCGCGCTTGACCTCCTGCTCGGCGCTGCGGATGTTCTTCTCCGCCACCTCGCGCTCGGCGGCGACCGTCTCCTCGTAGGAGCTGAAGTTGCCGCCGTAGAACCGAACCTCGCCGCCGTCGAGCTCCGCGATCCGGTCCATCCGGTCGAGCAACGCGCGGTCGTGGCTCACGACGAGCAGGCAGCCGCGCCAGTCGTCCAGCACGCTGTAGAGCCGGTGGCGGGCGTCCAGGTCGAGGTTGTTGGTCGGTTCGTCGAGCAGCAGCACGTCCGGCTGCCTGAGCAACTGCGCCACGAGACCGAGCGAGACGACCTGCCCACCGCTCAGCGTGCCGAGCCCGCGGTCGAGCGCGAGGTCGCCGAGGCCGAGGCGGTCGAGCTGGGCGCGGGTGCGTTCCTCGATGTCCCAGTCGTTGCCGATGGTGGTGAAGTGCTCCTCGCCGACGTCACCGGACTCGACGGCCTGATGGCGCGCAGGACGTCCGCGACGCCAAGCACCTCGGCCACGGTCAGCCCGGCGGTGAGCGGCAGGTCCTGCGGGAGGTAGCCGAGCACGCCGTCGACGGACACGCTGCCCTCGGCTGGCGTGAGCGCGCCCGCCACGAGCTTGAGCAGCGTCGACTTGCCGGCGCCGTTCGGGGCGACGAGACCGGTGCGGCCGCCGGGCACCGAGACGGACAGACCGTCGAACACGGGAGTGTCGTCAGGCCAGGAGAAGGACAGGGTGGAGACGACGATGAAGGCGTCGGACATGGGTGTGAGACCTCGGGATGTGCCGCGCGCGGAAGCACCCGCGCGAGTGGAAAAGGGGACGACGGAACGGCCATCGCGGTCGATGGCCTCTCACCTCGCGGGCTCACCCGGAGATGTCGTCTTCACCCACCAGCACGTCGAGCTCCTCTTCGAGGGCGTTGATCTCTTCTTCCACGGTAGCAGCCGCCGCAATTCGATACCGGGATGATCGTCGCCGAGCGGTTACCTTGAGCGCGTGGACTTCGACGAGTACCGGAAGTACGACGCGACCGGGCTGGCCCGGCTCGTCGCGGACAAGCAGGTGTCCGCGGCCGAACTGCTCGCTGCGGCGCGGGAACGCGCCGCGGCGGTGAACCCGCGGCTCAACGCGATCGTCCGGGACGTCCCCGCCGAGCCCGGCGACGATCTCACCGGTCCGTTCGCCGGCGTGCCGTTCCTGATCAAGGACCTCGGGCAGGACTACGCGGGCCTGCCGACGTCGAACGGGTCGCGGTCGCTGATGGCGCATCGCGTGGCCGCGCACTCGACCGTGGTCCAGCGCTGGATCGACGCCGGTCTGGTGATCTTCGGGAAGACCAACCTGCCGGAGTTCGGCGCGAAGGCGATCAGCGAGTCGCTGGCCTGGGGTCCCGCGCGCAACCCGTGGGACCTGTCGCGCACCCCCGGCGGTTCGTCGGGTGGTTCGGCAGCGGCGGTCGCGGCGGGCATCGTGCCGTGCGCCGGTGCGAACGACGGCGGCGGCTCGACCCGGATTCCGGCGGCCTGCTGTGGCCTGGTCGGGCTGAAGCCGGGTCGCGGGCTCACACCGTTCGGCCCGGAGACCGCCGAGATGATGCACGGCGCGGCGGTGCAGGGCGTCGTGTCGCGAACGGTGCGTGACACGGCCGCGATGCTCGACGTCATCTGCGGCGGCGAGCCGTCCGGGCCGTACTCGCCGGCCATGCCGTCGGAGTCGTTCGCCTCGTGCGTCGGTGAACCGGTGGGACAGCTGCGGATCGGCGTCCGGGTGCCGTCGGCGATCAACCCGAACCCGCACCCGGAGGCGGTCGCGGCCGTCTCGTCGGCCGTCCGCGTGTTGACCGAGCTCGGCCACCACGTCGAGGAACTGCCGCAGGCGCCGTTCGACGACGCCGCGCTCGCCAAGGACTTCCTGCTCACGTGGTTCGTCAACGTCGCGTGGAAGGTTGCAGACGCCAAGCGCCTGACCGGTGCGCCTGACATCGCGTTCGAACGCGACACGCTGCTCATGGCCGCGCTGGGACGGGCCACGAGCGGCGTCGACTACATGGACGCCGTGCAGCGGCGGCACGAGCACACCCGCCGCCTGAGCACGTTCTTCGAGTCCTACGACCTTCTGCTGACGCCGACGCTGGCGACCCCGCCGCCGAAGGTCGGCGCGTTCGACCTGCCGGTGTCGTTGCAGCGCGCCACCGACGCGCTGCTCAGGACCCGCACGGCCCGGTTCCTGCGGCACACCAAGCTCGTCGACGACATGATCAGGGACAACCTGGGCTGGGTGCCGTACACGCAGCTGGCGAACATCACCGGCCGTCCCGCGATCTCGTTGCCCCTGCACTGGACCGCGGACGGCCTGCCGCTCGGCGTCCAGTTCGTCGCGCCGCTCGCGGGCGAGTCGCTGCTGATCCGGCTCGCGGCCCAGCTCGAGGAAGCGCTGCCGTGGGCTGACCGCGTTCCGGTCATTCCCTGAGGAAACGCAGCAGTTCCGCGGTGACGAACCGAGGGTTCTCCTCGACGAGCCAGTGTCCTGCTTGCGGTACGTCGACCGCTCGCACGATGTTCGTCATCCGCGGGGCCGCTGTGCCCCGGATCGCGTCGGCCTGTCCCTGGGCGGCCATGAGCAGCGTTGGTACCTGCACCGGCTTCGCGGTCTCGGTGTCGCGGACGTCCTGGTCGAGGGCGCGGTACAGCTCGAAGCCGCCGTGCAGTGCCGTTGGCCTGCTGTAGGTCCGTGCGTACTCGTCGATCTCGGCGTCGCTGAACGGGGACTTCGTCGAGGTTCCGCCGAACGCCGTGCCCTGGTAGGAGACCTGCGGGTAGAACAGCGCGAGGTACTCGCGGACGTCGTTGCCCACCACCGCTTCCGGGACCTGACGCTGGGTGTGGAAGGCGATGTGCCAGCTGAGGCTGCGATAGGTGCGCGCGTCGATGCCAGGCCCCGGTAGTGGCAGGTCGAGGTAGCCGAGGCGAGCGGTGTCGGCGGGGAACTGGCTGGCGTACTGGAACGCGACGGCGGCGCCGAGGTCGTGGCCGATGATCGCGGGGTTACGGAGATCGAGCTTCTTGGTCAGTGCGTGGACATATCGCGCCAGCGTGGCCTTGTCGTAGCTCTTCGGCGTACCGGTGCTGTCGCCCAGGCCGGGCAGGTCGACGGCGTAGACGGTGTGGTGTTCGGCGAGTTCGGGCATGATCGGCCACCAGCCGTACCAGGTCTGGGGCCAGCCGTGGATCAGCACGACCGGGGTGCCGCTGCCGCCGGTCACGTAGTGCATGCGGACGCCGTCGACGTCGGTGAACTCGTGCCGGAAGCTTTGGAAAGCCGGATCGTTGTGGGTGGCGACGGTGTGCGGCGGGATTTCCTGGGCGGTGGAGCAGGCCGTGATCAGGAGAAGAACGGCGAGCAGCAGGCGTTTCATCGGTGTCCTCGGGGTCAGCGGCCGGTTGTGCCGTCGATCAGTTCGCGAAGGATGTCGGCGTGGCCCGCGTGGCGGCCGGTCTCCTCGATCATGTGGACGAGCGCCCAGCGGACGCTCTGCGTGTCTCGGCCGTCGAGCACCTCGTTCGCTCTGCCGACGGTTTCCCGATAGCGGGCAACGACTTCGTCGACGGGCGCGGTGGTTCGGAACGTCGACTTCCAGTTACGGACGCGTTCGCCGAGGAACGTCGCGCGCTCCACGAACGTGAGGTGGTGGAGCAGGCCGAGCAGGGTCGTTCCCGACGGCACCGCCGCGGTCCGGACCTGCGGTTCGGGTGCGCCCTCGACCTTGGCGACGACCGAGGCGCGCAGGTAGTCGAGAAATCCGCGCAGGACCTCGGTTTCGCTGTTCCTGGTGCGGGGTGGTGGACGATCACGCATGGGCCCAGTCTTGGCACCCTCACCGCGTTCTGGCACGAAAACTTGCCGATCTGGCAAGATGGCGCCTCGTGAACCGCGAAACGGAGGAAGTGCTCGACGGCGTGGGACCCCGGCTTCGGGCGCTGCGCCGTCACCGCGGCATCACCCTCGCCGACCTGTCGACGACGACGGGCATCTCGGAGAGCACCCTGTCCCGGCTGGAGAGCGGGCAGCGCCGCGCCACCCTGGAGCTGCTGCTACCGCTGGCGCGCACCTACAACGTCCCGTTGGACGACCTCGTCGGTGCGCCGCGCACCGGTGATCCACGCATCCATCTCACGCCGATCCACCGGTTCGGCATGACGTTCGTGCCGCTGTCCCGGCGGCCGGGCGGCGTGCAGGCGTTCAAGATGCTCATCCCCGCCACGAAGGAACCGCTTGAACCGGCTTTGAAGACGCACGACGGCTTCGAGTGGTTGTACGTCCTCAATGGACGCTTGCGGCTGATTCTCGACGACCTCGACCTGACGCTGCCGCCGGGCGAAGCCGCCGAGTTCGACACGTCGTTGCCGCACTGGCTGGGCAGCGCGGACGGCGGTGCCGTCGAACTGGTCATCCTGTTCGACCCGCAGGGGATGCGCACGCACATCCACGCCGACCCGCACCGGCCCACGCCTTAGAACCTCTACCTGGCCCCGATGGCGTCTGCAAGTACCGCCAACTCAACATCAACAGGCGCGTAACCACACCCAACAGGTCGCTTCGAGCCCGATCACACCGCCGGGCCGCCGCTACCTGGCCGTCGCCTGATCCGTGGTCTCGATTCCTGTCGCGACCCCTCGGGCGATCCCCAGCTCGACCAGGTCCTGGGGCCGCAGCCGCAGCTGGTCCGCGGTCGCCCGCACCTGCGACGGATCCCGTTTCAGGATCGCCGCCGCCAGCTCGGGCGAGATCACCGCGAAGTAGCCGTCCGGCGTCACCCACATCCGGTCCGGCGCGGCGAACGCAAGTGCGCCACCGGATCCGCCTTCACCGATCAGCAGTGTCGTCACCGGCACGCGCGCGGCCGCGACGGCGGTGAACATGTCCGCGATGGCAGCGCCCACACCCGCTTTCTCGGCGGCCTCGTCGTTGGCCGCACCCGGCGTGTCCACCAGCGTCAGCACCGGGAGGCCGAGCCGGTCGCCAGCCGGACGAGGCGTGCCGCCGTGCGGAACC
>NZ_VSRL01000172.1 GCF_012184385.1 Lentzea indica | reverse complement strand
CGACCGGCCGCCGTCCGAGCGCGGGATCGAGGCCGACGGCTGGCCAGCACCTCCTCCACGCGGGCGTGTCGCCGGGGTCGAACCCGGCCGCGGACGCGATCTCGGTGTCCGACCCGCCCGCGCATCATCTGCAAGCGCGCGGCCTGGAACGACAGCGCCACCGACCCGACCTGCTCCGACATCGGCCTGCCGTCGAGCAGGCAGCTGCCTGTCGTCGGCTCCAGGAGACCGGCCATGACCCACGCGAGCGTCGACTTGCCCGACCCGTTGAGCCCGTGGATCAGCACTCCGTCGCCCTCACCGATGACGAGGTCGATGTCGCGCAAGGCCGTTGAGGCCCAAGGAGTTCCGCTGCCGTACTCGTGACCGACGCCGTTGAGCTCCAGCAGCTTGGCTCCTGAGTGGACGACGGGTGCCGGACCGGTCTGCGGCCGGGGCGTGGTGACCACCATGTCGAGGTTGTCGTCACCCGTCAGGTTGAGGACGCGGTCAGCGGTGCGGGCCTCGTCGTCGTAGTGGGTGATGTGGACCAGCGCCATGTCGTGGTCCTGGGTCAGTCCGCTCAGCATGTCGATGACCGTGTCGCGGCCGTTCTGGTCGACCATGCTGGTGATCTCGTCCGCGATCAGCAGCCGTGGCTCGCGGGCGAGCGCCGCGGCGACGGCCAGCCGCTGCAGCTCCCCACCGGACAGTCCGCTGGTGTCCCGCTCACCGAGACCGCCGAGCCCCACCTCGGCGAGCAGCCGGTCGACGTCGGTGGTGACACCGGGAGGAAGTCCCCAGACCACGTCGTCGACCACTCGGGTGCCGAGCACCTGGCTTTCCGGGTGTTGCATGACCACCGCGGTACCGCCGTGCTGCCCCAGGCCCACCGCTCCGGGGCGGACGACCGTCCCCGAGGTGGGCGTGCGGCCGGCCAGCAGCAGCATGAGTGTCGTCTTGCCCGACCCGTTGGCCCCGGTGACGGCGAGGTGCTCACCGGGAACGACGGTCAGGTCGAGCGGACCGACCGCGTCCTGGTCGCAGCCGGGATAGCGGACACACACGTCGTGGAACTCGACGGGAACGGGTGCGACGAGCCGGTCGTCGGCGACGGCGTCCAGCTTGTGCACGTCGGGCACTCCGCCCAGCCGCTTGAGCATGCGCGACAACGCCCACCAGCCGACCATGCTGACGAAGGTGCTGAGCAGGAGCGTCGAGGTGGCGACGAACACCATCCAGTGCGCCTCGAACGTCGCGACGAGACTGCTCATCCCGCGGCCGATCGAGCTGAACAAGGGCACGATGCTGATGATGTTCGCGACGCCGTCGACGTAGGCCCTGATGTTGTCGAAGACCAGGTCCCGCAACCGGCTCAGCACCATCAGCAGGCCGACACCGCCCACGGCGAACAGCGAGCCGGCGACCAGCGCCGCGGCGAAGGCGGTGACGTTGCCCTGGCCGCGGCGCTTCATGATGCCCACCAGGCCACCGAGATAAGCGCCGATGAAGACGACGAACAGGCCACCCATGCCGACGACGAGGAACGAGAGGACGATTCCCGCGACTGTCGCGGCTCCCAGCGCGCGGAACCGGTGGCGGTAGGCGACCAACGCCATCGGCACCGTGCTGAGGACCGCCAGCCCCGCCCCGAACGGCAGGGCGACGGCGCTGACGGCGATGGCACTGCAGAGCGCGGCCATCACGGCCGCGTGCGCGAGTTCACCAGGGTGAAGTGGCTTCTTTCGAGGCACGGTAGACACCTTCTCGGTCGCCTGGACTCCTGGCCGGTCAGACCACCTCGGGCCTCAGGTCCTTGGGCTGGTCGCGCTTGATCTCCCAGAAGTGCTCGTGCGAAGCGAGGGTCACGACCGCGTCCCACAACTTGCCCGCCTCCTCACCGCGGGGGATCCGCGAAAGCACCGGACCGAAGTAGGCCACCCCGTTGACGTGGATGGTTGGGGTGCCGGGGATGGCGCCGGGAACGTCCGTGCCCTCGAAGGTGCTCTCGCGCAGCGCCGCGTCGTACTCGGTGGAGGTGGCCGCGTCCGCCAGCACCGCGGGCAGACCGACCTCGGCCAGCGCCTCCTTGATGATCGCGTCGAAGTCGTTCTTCAGGAGGTCGCCGAAGCTCTTGTTACCCGCGTGGTGGATGCGGGAGCCCAACGCGGTGTAGAGCGGCGTCAGCACGTCGCCGCCCACAGTCACCTCGGCGGCCTTCGCGACGCGAACCGGTGCCCACACCTTCTTCTCGATGTTCGGGTCGTCCAGCTGCGGGGGCAGGTCGCCCTCGTTGAGAATCGCGAGACACATCAGGTGGAACGTCAGGTCGATGTCGCGCACCTGCTGCGCCTCCAGCACCCAGCGGGAGGTGATCCAGGCCCAGGGGCAGAACGGGTCGAACCAGAAATCAACGCGGTCTTTCGTGGCCATGACCTACTCATCCTTTACAGGTTGGAAAAACGGACGAACAAAAAGGGAGGGGTTCAGTCGAACTCGGGCTCGAGATCGCCGCGGCTGCGCTTGAGCTCCCAGAACTCGGGGTAGGACGAGACCGTCACCGCGGCGTCCCACAACCTGCCTGCCTCTTCACCGCGCGGAATGCGCCCGAACACCGGCCCGAAGTACGCGACACCGTTGATGTGCAGCGTCGGCGTGCCGATACCGGCGCCGGGAACGTCCATGCCCGCGCTGTTGCTCTTGCGCAGGAGCTCGTCGTACTTGTCCGACGTGGCGGCCTCCGCCAGCTCGGCCGGCAGGCCGACCTCGGCCAGCGCCTCGTCGATGAGCTTCTTGAAGTCCCGCGCGACGACGTCGTGGAAGCCCTTGTTGCCGGCGTGGTGGATCCGCTTGCCGATCGCGGTGTACAGCGGCCCCAGGATCTCGGGACCCTCGGCCTGCTCGGCGGCGATCGCCACGCGCACCGGAGCCCAGACCTTCTTCATCATCTCCGGGTCCTTCAGCTGGTGCGGCAGATCTCCCTCGTTGAGGATCACCAGGCTCATCACGTGGAACGACACGTCGAAGTCGCGAACCTGCCGCGCCTCCATCACCCAGCGGGATGTGATCCAGCTCCACGGGCACAGCGGGTCGAACCAGAAATCGACCCGAGACTTCTCAGACATGGGACAGCCCTCTCCCGATCAGGATGAAATGAGTGGGTTTCTGTGACGACGTCACACTTCATGTGTATCAACGTACTTGATATGTGTCAACTTGCTTGATGGTTGCGCGGCCGAGCCCGGCTCCGACTCCGATTCGCAATGTGTCAACATGGTTGACGTGCACGACTACGAGAACCAGCCGCTGGGTTATCTGCTCTACCAGGCGGTGGCGACACTGCGTCCCCACGTGACCTCGGAACTCCGGCCGTTGGGGATCGGCCTGCCGGAATTCGTGTGCATGCGAAACCTGTCCATCTGGCCTGAGCAGTCCAACGCCGAACTCGCCCGCCGGGCCAGCGTGTCGCCGCAGGCGATGAACATGGTGCTGCGCGGCCTGGAGGAACTGGGTGTGATCACCCGGCCGGTCTCGGTGTCGTCGGGCAAGGCGCTCCCCGCCCGGCTGACCCGCAAAGGCCACGCCCTGCTCAAGCGAGCGGAGGCCGCCGTGCAGGCAGCCGACGAGCTACTGCTGTCGAAGCTCAGCTCCACCGAACGCAGTGAGCTCAAGCGACTCCTTCACGCGGTGGACTCACCTCCCGCCTGACCAGGTAGCGCCAGCCGGCGTGCAGCTGCTCGGAGTTCCACACCTGGTCCCGCTTGAACACCGTCTCGGCCTCGTCGGACCACGTCACCGGTCCGCCCGCGGCCATCGCGAGCAGCTGCGTGCGGCAGGCGCGTTCGAGCAGAACCGAGTACATGACAGCGGTTTCGACGTCCGGACCCACCGTCACGGCGCCGTGGTGGGGGATCAGGATCGCGTTCGCCTCCGCGAGGCTGTGCGCGAGCGCCTGCCCCAGTTCCGGAGTGGCGATGAGCGCGCCGGTACCGAGGAACCTCGGCAGCTGCGGGTGTGTGAACGGGACGGCGTCGTGGGAGATCGGCTTCAGCGCGCGGTCCAGCGACGCGAACGCGGCGAGCGCGGGTGCGTGGGTGTGCACCACCGCCCGCACGTCCGGGCGCCTCGCCACGATCTCGGTGTGGATCGGGTACTCCAGATGCCGCCGGCCGGCTCCGTCGAGCACCGTCCCTTGTGGAGATACGAGAACGACGCGGTCCTGGTCGACCTCCTCGAATCCCCATCCCGACGCCTTCATCCAGACACCGCGGCCGTCCGGGTCGCGGACGGAGGCATGTCCCCACACCATGTCGCCCAGTCCCGCCGCGGCGAGCGCATGGCTCGCCTGCGTCACGAGTTCCCGCACGGCCTCTGCCATCAGAGCTCCTGCGGGACGGCGTGGTCGACAACGACGACTTTGGTCCCTCGTGGCGCGAGGTTCGCCAGCAGCTGCTGGTGCAACCGCTGGTGCACCGGCGCGAGGCCGGCCTGGTGGATCGGGACGGCGACCCGAGGTGACACCGCACGGAGGTAGTCGATGCCCTCGCGGATCTTCATCCACGGTCCCCCTGCGGGGACGAGCAGCACGTCGACCGGTCCGTCGACCGGGTCGAGCGCGTCGCCGGGGTGCAGCACTGCACCGTTGAGCAGGTAGCCGTTGTTGTCCGACACCGCCAGATCGGGGTGGATGCAGGCGTGGACGCCGCTTCCGGTCACGGTGATCCCGACACCGGCGATCGAGAGCTCGTCCCCCGGTTCCGCGACGGTCGTGTTCATGCCGGCAAGCACGTGCGCGGCACCGGGACTGTGCACGACCGTCGCTTGTGGACTGCTCTCCAGCAGGTAGCGCAAACGGTCCACGTCCAGGTGGTCGGCGTGGCTGTGGGTGATGAGAACGAGATCGAGACCGGTCAGGTGCTCGAACCCGATGGAGTAACCACCGGGGTCGATCAGGACTCGCTGCGGCAGTTCGAGCAGGACACAGGCGTGTCCGTAGTGCGTCAGACGCATTGCTGCTCCGCAAGGTCAGGGGTGGACGACGGTCATCCACATCGGTTCGGCGCGGCGTTGCATCAGGTCGACGGCCTTGACCGCGTCGGTGAGCGGGAACCGGTGGGTGATGAGGTCGTCGGCGACCAGTGCGCCGGTTTCGAGCAGCCGCAACACTTCCTGTGCGTCGTTGCGGGTGCATGCGCGCGTTCCCACGAACCGAGAACAGTTGATCATCAGGGCGATGGACGGCAACTGCAACGGTGTGGTGTTGGCTCCCATGTGGACCAACGCGCCACCGGTCGCGAGCGCGCCCATGGCCTGTGCGGTGGCCGGTCCGTCCGGGATGTAGTCGAGGACGGCGTGCGCACCGGCCGGGACGAGTTCGCGAAGCCTGCGGGTGAGCCCGCCGGTCACCGCCCAGTCCCCCGGCAGCTCGTCCAGCGCAACGACGTCGGTGGAGATCCCACCGGCGAGCTTGGCCACGGCGGCGAGCCGATCCGCGTCACGTCCCACGAGGACCAGGCGGGCGATGCCGAAGTGCCCGGCCAGCCGGACGGTCGCGGTGCCCATGGTCCCGGTCGCCGCCGTGACCACCACGGTCGACGCCGAGGGCAGATCGGCGCATTTCAAGGCGCGCAAGGCGTTCGCGATGTCGTGGACCTTGGCGGCGACGTCGAAGCCGACGGACTCGGGTACCCGGTCGGCCAGCCAGTGCGGGATGCGCACGTACTCCGCGATTCCGCCGTTGTGGTACTCGTTGTAGAGCGGCATCGCGATGTCGCCGAACGCGGCGTGGCCGAGCATGGACTGCTCACGGCACATCATGTCGCGGTCGCTGCGGCAGTACTCGCACCGCCCGCAGTTGAGGTTCGGATGCACCCGGACCCGGTCGCCGACGGCGAAACCGGGGACGTCACCGCCGACCGCGGCGATCGTGCCCGCGGCCTCGTGTCCCAGCGTCGTGGGCAGGTGCTTGAACGCGCCCATCTGCAACAGGCGCATCATCCCTGGCGCCAGTCCGGCGGACGCCACCTTGACGACCACGTCGAGCGGACCGGGTTCGGGAACGGGAACTTCTTCCAGGACGAGCTCATCGGCATCGCGATGGGCTCGCAGGGCGAGCATCGTGGTCACGCGTGGACCTCCTCGGTGAGTCGGGCAAGGCTTTCGGCCGTGTACGGCTGCGCGGTGCGCGCCGTCTCGGCGACCTGTGGGAGTTCGTTGTGCGAGAGCAGACTGATGTACTCCCCCGCCTCGTGCGTCACGCTGGCGTGGGCGAGGCCGAGCGGGATCCGGACGAAGTCGCCCGGCCCGAGTTCGGCGACACCGCGCTGGGTGAGCAGCGTCCGGTGACCGCTGACCTGGTACTGGATCTCGTCGGCGTCGAGCGTGCGCCGGTACCGCCGCTGCTTCCCCGGCGTGACCCTGACCATGCCGAGGCGAGTGCGCTCGGTGCTGTACAACCACGTGACGCCACCACCTTCGGCACGCAGCACGTTCATGCGCGCGTCCTCGCGGTGGACGTGGTCCAGCAGTCGCTGCTCGTCGATGGGGAAGACCGTGATGTCGTGGCCGACCGCGCCCATGCACTGGGTGATGGCCTCGTTGGTCGCACCGGGCTGCCATCCCTCGAACGGCGGGAACACCGGCTGGGACTCGCGGACCGGTGGCACCAGTTCGGTGACCGGCGCGGGCAGGTAGAACACCAGGTGGCTTTCGGCCCGGCCGTAGTTGTCGTGGCCGACGCCGCGCGGGATGCGGGAGAACTCGCCAGGCCGGTGCTCGATCACGCCGAGCTCGGTCATCAGCGTGCGTTCACCGTCGATCTGGTACGACAGCTCGTCCACGTCGCAGTTGCGGTGGTAGAACGGCTGACGGCTGTCCATGGTCTGCCACTCGACCCGGATCTCGTCGTTCTCGTAGACGCCGCGCGGCGGTGCGAAGGGCTGGGAGCAGTACTGCTGAGGGAAGTGCACGACCGGCAACAGTTCGTGGTCGCGCCACAGTTTGATCGGCACCTTCGATGCGTGCGGGGGCGACAGCAACGAGTACTCGTCCCGGAGCACGCTACGCAACGGCTGTTCCCGCGCCATGACCATCACGTCTTCGACGACTGGCTGCACAGCGACCTCCTTTCGTTGGTTGATCTTCGGGTCATGCGGCGGGTAGCGCCTCGTAGTAGCGCGCAGCGCCGGGGTGCAACGGGATCGGGGTTCGTCCCATCGCAGGCGGATCCAGCGGATAGGTGACGGGGCTGCGCTCCGGCGGCAGGTGGTGGTACTGGGCCTCGAGCAGGTGCCGGGTCTCCCCGAGCACCCACGCCACCGCGTAGGCCACGTCCTCGTCGAGATCTCTCGACGTCACCACCAGGAAGTCGGAGAAGTCGAGCGTCCGGAACGCGTCCGCACCGGGGAAGTACCCGTCGGCGACGGTCGCCGCGGGCCAGCCGTAGTCCGACTCGAGTGCCGTGAGCACGTCGTCCTCGACCGGGAGGAACCGGTAGTCGGGCGCGAACCGTTGCCAGTGCGGCAACATCACGGCCTCGTGGGCGATCGCGTTCGCCCGGCCCTCCAGCACGTGGTCGAGCGACTCGAACGGCCGCTCGTCTTCCAGGAACCGCCCGCCCCAGCCGACCACGTCGACGCCCGCGCGATCCAGGATCGCGTGCGCCGCCAGACCGACGTGGTTGATCCCGTCGTTGACCGATGTGGCCAGCCGCAGTACGGGTTCGCGTTCCCGAAGCTGTGCGAAGGTGGTGATCTCCAGCGACCGGTGCACCGCCACGACCAGGCGATCCCGTTGCGGGAGAACGCCGAGAGCACGCAGTTGCGGGAACTTCTCCTCGGCGTAGATGCCGCGCCCGTCAAGCGCGGCGGTCACGAACGCCGCCGGCGTGGTCAACGCGATGTCGACCTCGCCGTGCCCCACCGCGCGCACCGCGTCGGCGCTGCCGCGGCTGTTCCAGGTCGCGATCCGGGTACCCGGCCCGGCCCTGTCGGCCAGCTCCTGGGCGACCCACCCGCAGATCCGGTGCAGGTTCGCCGTTCCCCAGTCACCGCGCAGGTGCAGGGTCAGCGGTCGATCGATCTTCGGTTCTTCTGGGCGAGTCACCGGCAGTCATCCTTTTCACGCCTGTGATATGTCTACTTCCATGGACACCACACGACTTCTGCCCGACACCGAGCTCCCAGGGGATCTCGCCAGTCTCGTGTGGACACTGCAGCGGACGCTGCTCAAG
This sequence comes from Lentzea indica, assembly GCF_012184385.1. Lineage (GTDB taxonomy): Bacteria > Actinomycetota > Actinomycetes > Mycobacteriales > Pseudonocardiaceae > Lentzea > Lentzea indica. The sequence goes on along the minus strand of NZ_VSRL01000172.1, from coordinate 10,769 downwards.
GCAAGAAAGCCACCAGAGGGACAAAAAGTGCGTCCCAGGGCCCAGGTCGAGCTCCTCCAACTGGTCACCGACCAGCCGGGCATCAGCGTGCGAGAGGCGGCCGAGACGCTGCGCATGCAACCCAACAACGTGAGCAGCCTGGTGAGCGTCCTCGTGAACGACGGTTTCCTGCAGCGCGTGGCCGATCCCGCCGACCGCCGTCTCATCCGCCTGCAGCCGACGGAGCAGATGCACCGAGCCCGGTCCTATGTCGACGCGGAACTGCACAACGACATCGCTGCCGCACTCGCCGAACTCCCCGCCGCCGCGGCCAAGCGGATCCGCGCGGCCATTCCCGATCTGTGGGCACTGGTCGAGAAGCTGAACGAGTGAGTCATCCCCGTACGGCGAGCAGGTCGCCGTACGGGCGCACCGCGGTGATCTGTGAACCGTCCTCGGCGAAGTCCACGACCACCCGCCACCTCATCCGCACCCGGTTGTCGGCCCAGACGGCCTCGTCAGGGTCGATCCGGAAGAAGATCTGCTGGCTCTCGGCCGGCAATTTCGCCTTGGTGTACAAACCCGACCTGTCCGCCCAGGGAAACTGGGCCCGGCTGAGCTCGATAGCGTGCTCGATCTCGCCGAGATCATCCACGAGCACGGCGCGCCCCTTGACCTGAAGCGAACGCGTCAGTTCGCGTTCGTCGTAGCCACGAGCGGGCAAATGGCTGGCCGCATAACTCACGCGCGGATTCGCGAGCATTTCGCCGTACTTGCGCGTGCGCACGAACGTGTGCATGTAAACCCTGAAGCCATCCGCGGCGATGTGCATGACCGAGGCGGACGGCGAACCGTCGGACGCCACCGTCGCCAGGGTGACGATTTCCTGTTCGCGCAGCAGTTCGGTGATCGCGTGCCCGATCTCGGCTGGCGACGGGTCCTGGGCGGCCATCACGCCACGCACACGTTCGGGACGGCGATCTTGCGCTCGAGGTGCGGGTACGCCACGGTGCCGTCCGGGTACAGGGCGAGGATGTCCTGGAAGGCCTTGCTCTGGAAAGCGGCCTTGAGCTGCGCGGCGGACTCCCACACCGCGACGTTGGTCACCACGTTGCTGCCGACCCCGCAGTAGAGCTGAGCCGAGACGTAACCGGGCGAGGCCTTCATGACCTCCGAGTCCAGGCGCCACGCCTCGACCACTCCCTCGTGCGCACCGTCGGGGTGGACCATGGTGTTGATCACCACGACCGGACCCGAGTCCGCCTCGTCGAGCTGAGCGAGGAAAGGATGAGCCGGATCAATGTCCTTGAGCTCGACCATAAAGTGCACCTCCGCTTGTTTCGATTCACCTCAATAGCTCTACAACTAGATATACCGAAGTCGACTGGACGCGTCAACGACGCGCCTGTCGTACATTTGCAGTCAGTCGACTCAGGGTCACATCAGGGAGAACCCTGATGCCCGACACGAGCTCCGCACCCAACACTGGACAGCGGGCAGGATCGATCGCCCAAAAATCAATCAAATCAATTGGCTGTCCCGCGCACGAACAATGGATGCGGGCTCGACCACCGTGGTGATCGAGTCCGCATCCACTGTTTTCAGTTGAGGCAGGAGCCTCCCGGCGTCAGGCCTCCGGCCCGTCCGTCGCGCCACGGATCAGCAACTGAGCGGTGTGAGCGATGTGATCACGCAGCAACTCAGCGGCCAGATCGGCGTCACGGGCGATCGTGGCGTCCAGCAGCGCCCGGTGCTCTCCCGCCACGTCGCGTTCACGGCCGAACGCGACCGACCACTGGAGGTACAACTCGGCCTCTTCGCGCAGCGACCGCGCAATGGCGAGCATGCGCCGGTTGCGGCAGCCGGCGAGCAACGAGGCGTGGAAGGCGGCATGCGCCGAAGACCACGCATCGGAAGGATGGGTGTCATCGTCGGCGGCGAAGAACGGCGTGCGTTCGAGCACATGATGCGCCGCCACCGCGCCCGCCTCCCACGTCATGTCGCCTTCTCGCACCGACAGCCGCAGGACCAGAGGTTCGATCTCCACCCTGGCCTGGGTGAGCTCGGCCAGACCTTCGTACGACAGCGGTGTCACGCAGAAACCCTGATGCGCCTGCGTCCGCACGAATCCGTCGGCCACCAGCCGGGTCAGCGCCTCACGCGCCGCTCCGACGCTGGTCTCGTAGTTCTGGGACAGCTCGGGGAACTTCAACCGCTGCCCCGGCACGAGCCGCCCGCCGAGGATGTCGGTGCGCAGCCGCCGATACACGTCGTCCGCCCTGGTGCTGGCCATGCGGCCGACCATACCGGCTCTCCGAGAGAGTTACGAGTCTCGGGCTGACTTTCGAAAGTTTGTTGACAAGTCGAATCTGGGCCGCGTAGTCATGAGGTCCCGACGTCTGGAGGAGACATGCCGGACTCACATCACGACGTGGTGATCGTCGGCGCCGGGCCGGTGGGCCTGGCCCTGGGACGCATGCTCGGTCTGCGCGGTCACGACGTGCTGATCCTCGAACGGTGGCCGGAGCCCTATCCCCTGCCGCGCGCCGTCCACTTCGACGACGAGATCGGCCGCGTGTTCGGGTCGATGGGCCTCACCGACGAGGTCCGCGCGATCTCGCAAGCCGTGCCGGACCACTACGAGTGGCGCAACGCCGCCGGAGAGACGCTGGTGCGCATCGACTGGTCCGGCACCGGGCCGAACGGCTGGCCTGTGGCGAACTTCTTCTCCCAGCCCGACCTGGAGCGCGTGCTCACCGACGCGGTGCAGGATCTGCCCAACGTCAAGCTGCTGCGCGGCGCGGAAGTCGTTGGCATCGAAGAACTTCCGGACCAGGTCGTGGTCACTCACGGCAAGCAACGCCGCAGTTTCGCCCGGTACGTCGTGGGGTGCGACGGCGCCAACAGCTTCGTGCGCGAGCGCATGGGTGCGACGGTGCGGGACCTCGGGTTCTTCTTCGACTGGCTGATCGTCGACACCGTCCCGCTCGACCGGCGCGAGTGGTCGCCGCAGAACTGGCAGCTGTGCGACCCGCGCCGCCCCACCACCGTCGTGTCCGGTGGTCCCGGCCGCAGACGGTGGGAGTTCATGCGGCTGCCCGGCGAGTCGCGCGAAGAGCTGAACTCCGCCGCGAAGGCGTGGGAACTGCTGGAGCCCTGGGGACGCACCCCGGAGAACACCACGCTGGAACGGCACGCCGTGTACACCTTCGCGGCCAGGTGGGCCGACCGGTGGCAGGCGGGCAGGCTCGCGATCGCGGGTGACGCGGCCCACCAGATGCCACCGTTCGCCGGCCAGGGCATGTGCTCGGGTCTGCGCGACGCGGCCAACCTCTCGTGGAAGCTCGACCTGGTCCTGCGCGGTGAGTCCGGCCGCGCACTCCTCGACACCTATACCAGCGAGCGCAGCGTCCACCTCCAGCACGCCATCTCGCTGTCGGTCGAGCTGGGACGGGTCATCTGCGTGCTCGACGACCAGCAGGCGGCCGAGCGCGACGCCCGCATGATCGCGGGTGGCGCCGATCCCGCCGCGGTGCTGCCGGTGACGGCGTTGCCGCTGCTCGGGGACGGAGTGAAGTTCCCGGGATGTCCGCTGGCGGGCACCCTCGCACCGCAGTTCCCGGTGCTGCGCGACGGCCGGGCCGTGCTGCTCGACGACGTCACCGGCCCCGGCCCGGTGTTGCTGACGCTGTCCGCCACCGACATCGACCCGCGGTTCAAGGAGATCGGCGGCCAGGTGTGCGTGCTCGACCCGACCGGCACGCCCGACGCGACCGGTGCGTGGAGTTCCTGGTTCGGCGCGCACGGCATCGCGGCCGCGTTGCTCCGTCCCGACCGCTACCTCTACGGCACGGTGGCCGACCTCGTCGGCACCACCCGGCTCACCGCCTGTTTCGCCGACCGCCTTCGTTGATCCCGGGGAGTTTCCCTTGCGCATCGCCAACCTCGACCACCGCGCCGTGCTCGTGCTGGACGACGAGCACGCCGTCGACATCGCCACCGCCTCGAACGGGCGGTTCGGCCCCGGCCTCCCTGCCGTGTACGACGCCTGGGACCAGGTCGTGGCCTGGGCCGCCACTCTCGGCGAGACCGAGGTGGTGAGTCTGGACAGGACAGTGCTGGGCCCGCCGTCACCGTCCCCTCGCCAGGTGTTCGCGGTAGGCCTCAACTACCGCGCCCACGCGGCCGAATCGGGCCTCGACGCCCCTGCCGGACTCCCACCGGTGTTCACCAAGTACGTCTCCAGCTTCACCGGACCGGACAGCGTCGTCACCCTGCCCGCCGGCAACGTCGACTGGGAGATCGAACTGGTGGTGGTGATCGGCCGCGAGGCGCACAACGTCGCCGAATCCGACGCATGGGCGCACGTCGCGGGCGTGACCGCGGGACAGGACCTGTCCGAGCGCATCTCCCAGCTGCGCGGGCCGGCGCCCCAGTTCGGTCTGGCCAAGTCCTTTCCCGGCTTCTCCCCACAGGGTCCGTGGCTCGTCACCCCTGACGAGTTCGCCGATCCGGACGACCTGGAGCTGGGCTGCGCTGTCGACGGCGAGCAGGTGCAGAAGGCCCGCACCCGCGACCTGATCTTCCCTGTGCCCCGGCTGGTCGCGGAGCTCTCCCGCACCGTGACGCTGCATCCCGGCGACGTGATCTTCACCGGTACCCCGGCCGGCGTGGGCATGGGACGCGAGCCCCGGCGGTTCCTCCGCGCGGGCGAGACGCTGCACAGCTGGGTCGAGGGAATCGGTGAGCTGCACCAGCACTTCGTCGAAGCCACCCACAGGAAGTGATCACATGGCACTGCACGGACTGGGCAAGGTCACCATCGGCGTGCCGAACGTCGCCGAGACCATCGCCTACTACGAGGACTTCGGCCTGGAACGCTTGGGCGACGGGCGGTTCGCCACGCGTGACGGCGGCGAACAGCTGGAGATCGTCGCCGCGCCACTGCGACGCCTGGTGCTGCTGACCGTCGCCGCCGACGACCCCGACGACATCGGCGCGATCGCGGCACGCCTGCGCCGCCTCGACGTACCCTTGACCGCCGACATGACCTCGTTGCACACCAACGATCCCGCCACCGGCACCGCGGTACGGGTCGAGGTGCGCTCCCGTGTGGCGTTCGATCCACCCGTCGCCGCCACCCCGTACAACGGTCCCGCCGCATCGAACGATGGGGCCGTGCTCCGTTCACCACACGCCCTCAACGGGTGCAGCCGCGCAAGCTCGGCCACACCGTGCTCGGCAGCACCCACCTGAGCACGACGATGGCGTTCTTCGCCGACGGCTTGGGCTTCAAGGTCAGCGACCACGTGGAAGACAGGGCCGCGTTCCTGCGCTGCTCGGCCGACCACCACAACGTCCTGGTGATGGCCTCCCCTGTCACGTTCCTGCACCACACCAGCTGGCAGGTCGACGACATCGACGAGGTCGGCCGCGGCGCCCAGGCGATGCTGGAGGACAACCCGGAACGCCACGTGTGGGGCCTGGGCCGTCACTACGCCGGCTCCAACTTCTTCTGGTACCTGCGCGACCCGGCGGGCAACTTCTCCGAGTACTACTCCGACATGGACTGCATCCCGGAGGACGAGCTGTGGACCCCGGAGGTGTTGCACGGTCTGCAGGGCCTCTACGCGTGGGGACCGCCACCGCCCCCGTCGTTCCTGCACCCGGACGACCTGGCCGCGCTGATGACCGGAGCGCACTCTCCGCGATCCCGGTGAGCCCGGCTCTGTGCGAGATGACGCACTAGATCAGCTTCCAGGCACCTTCCAGCGCGTGCCGGATGATCTGCTCCATCTCGTCGAACTGGGCCTGCTCACAGATCAGCGGCGGCGAGAGCTGAACAACCGGTTCGGCGCGATCGTCGGCACGGCAGTACAGACCGTTGTCGAACAAGGTGGTGGACACGTACCCCTTGAGGATCCGTTCGGACTCCTCCGCGGTGAAGCTCGTCTTGGCGTCCTTGTCCTTGACCAGTTCGATGCCGTAGAAGAAGCCCGTACCTCGGACGTCGCCGACGATCGGCAGGTCCCGCAGCTTGTCCAAAGTGGACTTGAACGCGTCCTGCTCGGACAGCACGTGCTGGTAGATGCCATCACGCTCGATCAGGTCGAGGTTCGCGAGCGCCACCGCGCACGACACGGGGTGGCCGCCGTAGGTCGAGCCGTGCATGAACACCGTGCCGTCCTTGCGGAACGGCTCCATCAGCCGCTCATCGATGAGAACGGCGCCGAGCGGGGCGTAGCCGGACGTGAGCCCCTTGGCGGTGGTGATCATGTCGGGCTGGTACCGGTAGCGCTGGGCACCGAACGTGTGACCGAGACGGCCGATCGCGCAGACCACCTCGTCCGAGACCAGCAGCACGTCGTGCCGGTCGCAGATCTCGCGGACCCGCTGGAAGTAGCCGGGCGGCGGAGGGAAGCATCCGCCGGTGTTCTGCACCGGTTCGAGGAACACGGCCGCCACGGTGTCCGCGCCCTCGAACAGGATGGCCTGCTCGATCTGGTCCGCGGCCCACCTGCCGAACGCCTCGTAGTCGTCGGCGTGTTCCGTGGCGCGGTAGAAGTTGGTGTTGGGCACCCGGATCGTGCTGGGCACGAGCGGTTCGAAGTCCTTCTTCAGCGCGGGCAGACCGGTGATCGACAGGGCGCCCTGCGAGGTGCCGTGGTAGGCGAGCGACCGGCTGATGACCTTGTGCTTGGTCGGTTTGCCGGTGAGCTTGAAGTAGTTCTTGGCGAGCTTCCACGCCGTTTCGACGGACTCGCCGCCGCTGACGGTGAAGAAGACCCGGTTGAGGTCGCCCGGCGCCTCGGCGACCAGGCGCTCGGCGAGCTCGATCGCCCTCGGGTGAGCGGCTGACCACAGCGGGAAGTAGGCGAGCTCCCTCGTCTGGCGGGCCGCGGCCTCGGCGAGCTCCTCGCGGCCGTGGCCGACCTGCACGGCGAACAGGCCGGCGAGTCCGTCGAGATACCGCTTGCCCTCGGTGTCCCAGACGTACGCGCCTTCTCCGCGCGCGATGACGGGCACGGCGTGATCGTCGGCGGCGGAGTGGCGCGTGAAGTGCAACCAGAGATTGTCAAGCGGCATGCCTACGTTTATCGCACATGGAACGTGCGATAGCAAGTGAATCAGTAGCAGTATCGTCCAAGCGCAACGAAATCCGCAGTCAGCGGGTGCCCCACTGGTAGGACTGCTTGCGCAGGGAGAGGTAGACGAGCACCTCGGTGTCGGCCACGCCCGGCAACGTCCGCACGCGACGGGAGATCAGGTCGAGCAGAGCGGCGTCGTCCTCGCACACGACCTCGCACAACACGTCGAACCGGCCCGCGCAGATGACGACGTACGCGACCTCGTCGATCTCGGCGAGCGCGTCGGCCACCGGCTCGATCGGGCCCTGCACGTTGACCGCGACGAGCGCCTGGCGGAACAGCCCGACCTGCAACGGATCGGTGACCGCGACGATCTGGATCACGCCGGCGTCCGACAGGCGTTGCACGCGTTGACGCACGGCCGCCTCGGACAGTCCCACCGCCTTGCCGATCGTCGCGTACGCCCGCCGCCCGTCCTGCTGGAGCTGCTCGATGATCGCCTTCGAGACGTCGTCGATGATCAGCTGATTGCGGTCGTCCGCGGGGCTCGTCCTCTTCACGGGCACAAGTATGACCACGCGAGATCACCCGCACGTTCCAGACACGGCGTCGACGACGGATCCGGCCGCACCGATCGCAATCAAGCTACGGTTCCGGTAGCTTGAGCACATCTATCCTACCGAATCCGTTGTCAACATGCCCGCCGACCGAGGAGAAGCACCGTGAGCGACAGGCTGGAACTGCGCAACTTCGTCGGCGGCGAGCACGCCGGCACGGTCGAGGACCACCGCGCGGACCTGATCGACCCCGCGAGCGGTGAGGTGTTCGGGAGTGCGCCGGTCTCCGGCGCCGAGGACGTCGACCGCGCCTGCCACGTCGCCGCGAAGGCGTTCGAGACCTGGGGCGAGTGGACTCCCGCACAACGGCAGCGGGCGCTGCTCGCGTTCGCGGACCTGGTGGAGGAGCACGCCGACGAGCTCGTGCGGGCGGAGAGCCGCAACACCGGCAAGCCGATCGGGCTCACGGCGAGCGAGGAACTGCCCACCGCCGTGGACCATCTCCGGTTCTTCGCGGGCGCCGCGCGGGTGCTCGAGGGCAAGGCCGCCGCCGAGTACCTGCCCGGCCACACCAGCTTCGTCCGGCGCGAGCCGATCGGCGTCGTCGGTCAGGTCACGCCGTGGAACTACCCGTTGCTGATGGCGGTCTGGAAGATCGCCCCCGCGCTCGCGGCCGGCAACACGATCGTGCTCAAGCCGTCCGACACGACCCCGGTCACCACGCTGCGGCTGGCAGAACTCGCCGCCGAGGTGCTGCCGGCCGGGGTGTTCAACGTCGTGTGCGGCGGCCGGAAACCGGGCGGGCCCTGGTCGAGCACGAGATCCCGCAGCTCGTGGCGATCACCGGCTCGGTGCGGGCGGGCAGTGCGGTGGCGACCTCGGCCGCGCGCGACCTCAAGCGGGTGCACCTCGAGCTCGGAGGCAAGGCACCGGTCGTCGTGTTCGACGACGCCGACGTCGAGGCCGCGGCCGCCGGGATCGCCACGGCGGGGTACTTCAACGCGGGCCAGGACTGCACCGCCGCGACCAGGGTGCTCGTCGGACCGCGCGTCCACGACGACTTCGTGGCCGCACTCACCGAACAGGCCAGGCGCACGACCACCACCTTCCTCAAGGGCGCCGAGGACCCCGACGCGCTCGTGCCGCCGGTGAACAACGCCCGGCAGCTCGCCCACGTCACCGGATTCCTCGACCGCACGCCCGCCCACGCCGAGATCACCGCGGGCGGCCGCCGCCAGGGCGACCGGGGTTTCTTCGTCGAACCCACCGTCGTGACGGGACTGCGGCAGGACGACGAGATGGTGCAGCGGGAGATCTTCGGCCCGGTCATCACCGTGCAGCGGTTCACCGACGAGGACCAGGCCGTCGCCTGGGCCAACGGCGTCGACTACGGCCTCGCGTCGAGCGTGTGGACCCGCGACTTCGGACGCGCCATGCGGATGAGCAAGCGACTGGACTTCGGGTGCGTGTGGATCAACGCGCACATCCCGCTGGTCGCCGAGATGCCGCACGGTGGCTTCAAGCACTCCGGCTACGGCAAGGACCTCTCGCTGTACGGATTCGAGGAGTACACCAGGGTCAAGCACGTCATGGCCAACATCGAGTCCTGACAGGAGAGACGCCATGAGCCGCTACGGCGCCCAGTTCGGGCCGGACGTCACCTTCCTGGGCGTCGAGCGGTGCAGCCTCGACGACCCGGACTCCTTCGCAGGAGCCGATGTCGTCGTCCTCGGCGCGCCCTTCGACGGCGGCACCTCCCACCGGCCCGGCACCCGCTTCGGCCCGCAGGCCATCCGCACCACCGACTACCTCCCCCACGACGGGTCGCGCCCCAGCCTCGCGCTGCGCACCGACGGGCTGCGGGACCTGCGCGTGCTCGACGCCGGTGACGTGGAGATGTACTCCGGTGACATCACGACCGCCCTGTCGGCCCTGGAGAGGGCGGTCGAAACCGTGGCACGTTCCGGTGCGATCCCGGTCATCCTCGGCGGCGACCACTCGATCGCCTTCGCCGACGCCAAGGGCATCGCCAACGTAATCGGGCACGGCCGGATCTCCATGCTCCACTTCGACGCGCACGCCGACACCGGTGACATCGAGTTCGGCTCCCTGTGGGGACACGGCCAGCCGATGCGCAGGCTGATCGAGTCGGGGGCGCTGCGCGGAGACCGGTTCCTGCAGATCGGGCTGCGCGGCTACTGGCCCCCGCCCGAGACGCTGGACTGGATGGCGGCGCAACGCATGCGGTCCTACGAGATGACCGAGATCGGGCACCGTGGCCTCGACGCCTGCCTGACCGAGGCGTTCGGGATCGCTCTGGACGAGTGCGAGGGCGTGTTCCTGTCCGTGGACATCGACGTGTGCGACCCCGGCCACGCACCCGGCACCGGAACACCGGAACCGGGCGGGCTCTCCGCGCGCCAGCTGCTCGACTCGGTCCGCCGGATCTGCCTGGAGCTGCCTGTCGTGGGCATCGACGTGGTCGAGGTGAGTCCGCCCTACGACCACGCCGACATCACGGCGGCGCTCGCCAACCGCGTGGTGCTGGAAGCGCTCTCCGCGATCGCCCGCCGTCGCCGTGACGCCACGGACGGCACCCGCTGGGACCCGTCACTGCCGCTGCTCGCCGACCGGCCGTCATCGCCGGACGAGCGCTGATCCCGCCCCGTTGTGCGTCCTCGCGCGGTTGCCACGCCGGGTCGGCAGCGGCGGCTTGCCCCGACCTGGCTGACAGTCAGCGAACCAACGCCTCAGCGCCCCGGTGCACCACCACGCCGCCGATCGACACCAGCGCCATCACCACGCCGTGCCCAATGCCGCCGGACTGTTCGGCACCGTGCACGAAGTTGAGCACTGCGGCGATGGCGGCGAACACCCACGTGCCGGTGTGCAGCCACGCCGTGGATCGGCCGGCGCGTGCCGCGATCGGCACGGCGAACGCGAAGACCCACATGGCGCCTTCGGAGAACAGCGGCAGCAGCACCCCGGCCGGTCCGAAGATCTTGACGCCGTAGACGGCCATCGCCGTCCAGGCCAGCACCGCCGGAACGACGATGACCGGGATGAACATCAGGTCCATCACGTGCGCGCGGACCCAGCCGGTGAGCTTGGCCCGTGCGGCGTCGCGGCGGTCGCGGACGGCCTG
>NZ_VSRL01000171.1 GCF_012184385.1 Lentzea indica | reverse complement strand
CGATGCCGTTGCGCGTGCGTACGTGGACGTGTGGCTGCGGTGCGACCCATGACCAGGACGTGAACGCGGCACGCAACATTCTGGCCGCCGGGCTGGCGGCGGCCACCTGGTGCCAGGTTTCGCCCTCGTCCGGGCTCGCGTAGACCTCGCCTGAGCGGGAGCCGAAGTAGACGCCGGGAACTTCGGCGTCGTCGGTGCACATCGCGTCGCGCATCACGGCGGTCCAGAAGCCGTCGGGCAGGCCGGCGCCGAGGGCTTCCCACGACGAACCAGCGTCGCGGGAGCGGTAGACGCGGCACTTGCCCTCCGGCGGGAAGCGGCGGCCGTCCGCCTCGATCGGGAACGTGAAGATGGTGTCCGGGTTGTGCGGGTGGACGACCATGGCGAAGCCGAAGTCGGTGGGCAGGCCCTCTGCGATGGACTGCCAGGAGTCGCCGCCGTCGTCGCTGCGGTACACGCCGTGGTGGTTCTGGGCGTAGAAGCGCGAGGGCGCCAAAGGGTGCTGGGCGACCTTGTGCACGCACTGGCCGAACTCGGGCCACGGGTCGGGCAAGAAGTAGGCCTTGATGCCCTTGTTGCGCGCCTCCCAGGACTTGCCGCCGTCGGCGGTGCGGTAGACGCCGCCGGTCGACATCGCCACCAGCACCCTGTCCGGGTCGACCGGGTCCGGCACGATCGTGTGGACGGCCTGGCCGCCGAAGCCCGCCCCCCACTCCGGGCGGTGCGGATGGTTCCAGAGGCCCTCGACGAACTCGAACGAGCGGCCGCCGTCCGACGACTTGAACAGCGCGGAGGGCTGGGTGCCCGCCCACACCACACCCGGCTGCGACGCAGGAGCCGGCTGGAGTTGCCAGACGCGTTCCAGCGCGGCGTCGTCCACCGGGAACGCGATCGGCGGCTCCGAGGGCTCCTCCCACGTCGCCCCGAGATCGTCCGACATCGACACGCCCGGCCCGAAGTGCGGGGAGGTCACGCCTGCCAGCAGGCGCACACCGGACCGGGTGTCGAACGCGACCGCGTACACCTCCTGCATCGCGTGATGCGGTCCGTCGACCTGCCACGTGACCCGATCCTCGCTGCGGGCGAGCCACAGCCCCTTGCGCGTACCGATCGCCACTACCACCGTCATCGCAACACAGCCTCCAGTGCCGGAATGTGATGCAGGGCACGTTACGCCGGGGGTCTGACAATTTCTGACTGTGCAGGAAACCCCACGTAGACCCGCAAGTTACTCACTGGTAGCGTCCGAACGGAGACGAAGGAGGCGCCAGTGCTGCTCGACCCGAACCACTACGACCCCGCCCACCTCGACGACGAGACCCGCCGCCTGCTCAGGGCGACGATCGACTGGTTCGAGGCTCGCGGCAAGCGGCAGCTGATCGCCGACGCGCAGGACAAGGTCTGGTACACCGAGTTCCTGGACTTCGTGAAGACCGAGAAGCTCTTCGCCACCTTCTGCACGCCCGCGAGCGTCGACGGCACCAAGCGCTGGGACGCCGCCCGCAACGCCGCGTTCAGCGAGGTGCTCGGCTTCTACGGGCTGCAGTACTGGTACGCCTGGCAGGTCACGGTGCTCGGCCTCGGCCCGATCTGGATGAGCGGCAACGAGGAGGCCAAGCAGAAGGCGGCGAACCTCCTCGACAGCGGCGCGGTGTTCGCGTTCGGCCTCTCCGAGAAGGAGCACGGCGCCGACGTCTACAGCACCGACATGATCGTGACTCGCACGCAGGACGGCTACCGCGCGAACGGCGGCAAGTACTACATCGGCAACGGCAACGTCGCCGGCATGGTCAGCGTCTTCGGCAAGCTCGGCGACAGCGACGAGTACGTCTTCTTCGCCGTCGACAGCCAGCACGAGAACTTCAAGCTCGTCAAGAACGTCGTCGACAGCCAGATGTTCGTGAGCGAGTTCCGCCTCGACGACTACCCGCTGACCGACGCGGACATCCTGCACCGCGGCCCCGACGCCTTCTCCGCCGCGCTGAACACCGTCAACGTCGGCAAGTTCAACCTCTGCACGGCCAGCATCGGCATCTGCGAGCACTCCTTCTACGAGGCGATCACCCACGCCCACAACCGGATCCTCTACGGCAACCCGGTCACGAACTTCCCGCACGTGCGCCAGAACTTCGTCGACGCGTACGCGCGCCTCACCGCGATGAAGCTCTTCGCGGACAGGTCGGTCGACTACTTCCGGAGCGCGAACGAGAACGACCGCCGCTACCTCCTCTTCAACCCGATCACCAAGATGAAGGTGACGAGCGAGGGCGAGCAGGTCATCGACCTGCTCTGGGACGTCATCGCCGCCAAGGGCTTCGAGAAGGACACCTACTTCACCCGCGCCACGGCCGACATCCGCGCGCTGCCCAAGCTCGAAGGCACCGTGCACGTGAACCTGGCCCTGGTGCTGAAGTTCATGCCGAACTACCTCTTCAACCCCAAGGCCTACGACGAGGTCCCCACGCGCCACGACGCAACGGATGACGACTTCTTCTGGCACCAGGGCCCCGCGCGCGGCCTCGGCAAGATCCAGTTCCACGACTGGGAGCCGATCTACACCGAGCACGCCCACCTGCCCAACGTGCAGCTCTTCCACGAGCAGGCGAACGCCATCAAGACTCTCCTCACCACCGCGGCACCGGACGCCGACCAGCAGAAGGACCTCGACTTCCTGCTGAACCTCGGCCACCTCTTCACCCTGGTCGTCTACGGCCAGCTGGTGCTGGAGCAGGCCAAGATCACCGGCACCGACTCCACCGTGCTCGACCAGATCTTCGACGTCCTGGTCCGCGACTTCGCCGGCTACGCGACCGCGCTGCACGGCAAGGCCAGCAGCACCGAGGCCCAGCAGCAGTGGGCCGTGAGCCAGATCCGCAAGCCGCACGTCGACCATGCCCGCTTCGACGCCGTCTGGCAGCAGGTCGTGGCGCTCTCCGGCCAGTACGAGATGCGCCCCTAAAGAACCAAACGGGACACAAGGGGGCAAAGCGGCATGCTTTGCCCCCTTGACGTATCTGTTCCACAAACGTTTACATGAGACGCCGCCGCCCTCCACAGCCACAAGGGAGCGCGTGCACGTGGAACACCGCAGATGGCGCACAGCCGCAGTCGCCGCCCTCATCGCCGCCAGCACCCTCATCGCACCAGCCCAAGCGCAACAGGCGATGAAGGACGACGGCCTCGCACTGACTCCGCCGATGGGCTTCAACAACTGGAACACCACGCACTGCCGCAACGACTTCAACGAAGAGATGGTCAAGGGCATCGCCGACATCTTCGTGAACAAGGGCCTGAAGGACGCGGGCTACGAGTACGTCAACATCGACGACTGCTGGGCGCTGCCCGAGCGCGGCCCTGACGGCAACCTCGTCCCCCACCCGGTGCGCTTCCCCAACGGCATCAAGCACGTTGCCGACTACGTGCACAGCAAGGGCCTCAAGTTCGGCATCTACACGTCGGCGGGCACCAAGACCTGCAACCGCGACAACGGCTTCCCCGGCGGGCTCGACCACGAAGAGCAGGACGCCAAGCTGTTCGCGAGCTGGGGCGTCGACTACCTCAAGTACGACAACTGCAACAACCAGGGCGTCGACGCGAAGCTGCGCTACACCAAGATGCGCGACGCGCTGAACGCCACCGGCCGCAAGATCGTGTTCAGCCTCTGCGAGTGGGGCCAGAACAAGCCGTGGGAGTGGGCGAAGGACGTCGGCCACCTGTGGCGCACCACCGGCGACATCAGTGACAACTGGAACTCCATGGTGTCGATCGCCAAGCGCAACATGGTGCTGCACGAGTACGCGGGCCCCGGCCACTGGAACGACCCGGACATGCTCGAGGTCGGCAACGGCGGCATGACGGACCTGGAGTACCGCAGCCACTTCAGCCTGTGGGCGATCATGGCGGCACCCCTGCTGATCGGCTCGGACCTGCGCAAGGTCACCCCGGAGACCTTCGACATCCTCAACAACCGCGAGGTCATCGCGGTCAACCAGGACAAGCTCGGCGTCCAGGCCAAGCCCATCCGCGACCAGGGCGGCACGTACGTCCTCGTGAAGCCGCTCAGCAACGGTGACAAGGCCGTACTGCTGTTCAACGAGAACGACAGCGCCGCCAACATCTCCGTGACAGCACAGGAACTCGGCCTCACCAACGCGGGCGGCTACAAGGTCCGCGACCTGTGGGCCAAGACCACGACGCACACCGCGGGCTCCATCAGCGCCGCACTCCCGCCGCACGGCTCGGCGATGTTCCGCGTCAGCGCGGCCAAGGACTGGTACCTCTACCCGCCCGCCGTCACCACCGCCGCGGACGGCGAGGTCCTCTATCCCGGCGCGCTGCCGATCGTGCAGCCCGGCAAGTCCGTCACCTACACGACCTCGGTGAGCAACACCGGCCGCCTGCCGATCGCCCTGGTCCAAGCCACGCTGAACGTCCCCCAGGGCTGGACCGCCAAGGCCACGTCCGGCAGCTTCAAGGCGATCCTGCCAGGGCAGAAGAGCTTCAAGACCACGTGGCAGGTGACTGTCCCGCAGAACGCGCAGGCCGGCAGGTTCCCGATCAACGCGAGCTTCACCTTCCACAGCCCGCACGAGAACAACCCCGTGACCCGGCAGTACTCCACCGAGGCACTGGTGCCCGGCGCAGCACCGAAGGGCGACCTCTTCGTCAGCGATCTCAAGTGGTTGCGAAGTGCCAACGGCCACGGCCCGGTCGAGGTCGACACCACCAACGGCGAGGCGAAGGCGGGTGACGGCGGCCCGATCACCATCCGCGGCAAGGTCTTCACGAAGGGCCTCGGCACGCACGCCCCCGCGCACGTCGAGTACTACACGGGCGGCAACTGCTCGAAGGTGACCGCGACGATCGGCATCGACGACAAGAAGGTCAACCCGCTGAGCCTCGTCAGCTACGAGGTGTGGGCCGACAACAAGAAGGTCTACGACAGCGGACCGGTCTCCGGCACGGACGCCGCGAAGTCGTTGGAGGCCGCTGTGTCCGGCGCGACGGTCGTGCGCCTGATCGTGCTCGACGGCGGCAACGGCAAGTCCTACGACCACGCCGACTGGGGTGACCTCAAGATCACCTGCTAATCCTCCTGGTAGCGCTCCAAGGCCGCGATCATGAGTTCGAGACCGAACTCGAACTCGTGATCGTGGTCGTAGGTGCCCAGCTCGTCGAGCACCTCGGCGGACAACGGAAACGCCGACATGTCAACACCTTCGTACGGCGACAACGCGATCCCGCCCAGCTCCGGCGACGTCGCGACCTCCCGCATCAACGTGCCGAGCAGGTACGACACCATCGCCCGCATCATCCCGACCGCGATCTTGCCCCGGAAGCCCGCCTTGTCCAGGTTCATCAGGCCGATCTCGATGGTCCGGAACCCCGCCTCCGAGCTCAGCCTGCGCGTCGCGAGCATCACGAACGCACGGGGATGCTGCCGCGCCAACGCCCGCACGGCGTGCGCGTGCGCTCGGATGTGATCACGCCAGTCGTCGCTGTCGACGTGGTACGGCCGGGCCTCGGCCATGATCCGCTCAGCGGCGAGGTCCACCAGCACGGCCTTGTTCGGCACGTGGTTGTACAGCGACATCGTGCCCGCGCCCAGCTCGGCGGCCAGGCGCCTCATCGAGACGGCCTCCACGCCCTCACGCTCGATCAACCGCACCGCCGCATCCACGATGCGGGCGCGGGTCAGCGGTTCACGTGAGGAGGACACTGGCGGAGACCATACGACGTGGAGTAACTTCCCTGCGACGTACGGCGTACGTAGGAGGGTCGGCCGGCATGACCGAGTCCAAGGCGCTCAGAGCGCTGCGCGAGGCGATCGTCCTGGAGCACATGGAATGCCAGAACGACTTCGACTTCGACACCTCCCTGAACGCGTTTCCGCACCCGCGGTACGAGATCATGGCGTCCGGCCAGGTGCTCGACGGCGTGGACGAGGTGCGCGCGTACTGGCTGCGCACCCGCGCGGCGTTCCCGGACCAGCGCAACAAGGTCATCGAGGTGCACCACGCCGATGACGCGGTGGTCGTCGAGTTCGAACTGCAGGGAACGCACCTGGGCAGCCTCACCGGCGAGGAGGTGACCGGCAGGACGTTCAAGGTCAGAATGGTCGGGTTCTTCCTGTTCGACAAGGACGTGCTGGTCTGCGAACGGGTGTACGGCGACAGCGCGACCGTGATGAGCCAGCTCGGCATGCTCGACCTCCCTGAAGCGTTCTAGAACGCTGCTCGCACTTCGCCGACGACCTGGCCACCGCCGAGCACCGGCACGGACAGGTGCTCCTTGGCCGGTGACACGTCGTGGCCCAGCGCGGCCAGCGCCGTGAGCCCGATCGCCGTGGTGGCACGAGGATTCCCGTCCAGCACCTTCACCGCGACCGCGTGACCTGCCGCCGTCGCCAGCACGAGGACACCTTCCGCGCCTCCCTTGGCCACCACGCCGGGCAGCAGCTGCATCACCACGGTGTTCACGTGCCCGGTTCCCCCGACGTACTCGGGAAACCCGCGCATCGCGTCAGCGACCGGCGTACGCACGAGCCCTTGCATGGCCCGCGCCAGGCCGTGCAACGACAACCCGTACACGGGCGCACCACATCCGTCGACCGCCGTGTGCGCAACGGTCTCGCCGGAGAGTTCCTCCATCGTTCGCAACACCAACTGCTGCAACGGATGCGCGGGTTCCAAATAGGTTCGCGTCGGCCACCCTGCCGCCACGCACGCCGCCAGCATCGCCGCGTGCTTGCCGGAACAGTTCATCCGCACCCGCGACGGCTCGGTCAGCCGCTGCCGCGTCTCCTCGTCCTCCGGCCACGACGGCGGGCACTGCAGCAACCCTGCCTGCACTCCGCCGAGCAGCTGCATCACCAGCTCGACGTGCCGGTCCTCCCCCGTGTGCGAGCCGGCCGCGATCGCCAGCGCGGGCCCCTCGAGTGGCGCCCCCGCTGACAGGCACGCCAGCGCCTGGAACGGTTTCATGCACGACCTCGGCAGCACCGGGTCCTCAACGGAGCCAACGGAAACGCCGACAGCGCCGGACGGCAGCAACCCGACGACGCTGCCGTGGTGCAGGCTCTCCACGAAGCCGGACCGCGTGACCTCAGCGAGCAGTGCGGGCACGACGAGCCTCCAAGCGGTGAGACAACCTCGACAGCGCGAGGTTGACCACGAGGTAGACGAACGCGACGACGATGAAAGTCTGGATCAACAGACCGTTGTAGTTCGCGAGCACTCGCCCGTTGAACAACAACTCCGTGTAGGACACGACATATCCCAGCGAGGTGTCCTTCAACAGACTGACAGCTTGGGTCACGAGCAACGGCGTCATGTGCCGAACCGCCTGTGGCAGCACCACGAACCGTGTCACCACACCGTCCGGCATGCCCAGCGACAACCCGGCCTCGCGCTGTCCGGGATCGACGGACTCGACGCCCGCCCGGAAGATCACCACGTAAGAGGCCGCGTGCGACAACGCCAGCGGCACCACGAGCTTCCAGAACAGCGGCAGGTTCACGCCGAACGACGGCAGCACGAACAGCATCACGTACACGAGCAGCAGCACCGGAACCGTGCGCATGACCTCGGCGTACGCCCGCGTGAACCGGTTGGGACGCAACGCGAGCAGCAAGCCACCCGCCATCGCCAGCACCCCCGTCGCGCACGCCGCCACCACCGTCGACCACAGGCCGTTGAGCAGATAACGCCAGACGGGCCAGGTCAGGTACGGCCTCCACCGGACAGGGTCCAGCTGCCCGTTGGCCGCGAACTGCCGCAACCCCAGCGCGACCAGCCCCGCCAGCACCACGGCCGACACCACGGAGACCCAGAAGACCCTGCGACGGAAACGAGGACCAGGAGCGTCGAACATCAGGCCAGCCGCCGTTCCAGCACACGCGCGCCGAACCCGATACCGGCGGCCATCACCAGATAACAGAGCCCGGCACCGGTGAAGACCAACAACGGCTGGGCGAGCTCCAGGTTGATCCGTTGCGCCGCACGGGTCATGTCCACCACGCCGACAACGCCGGCCAGTGCCGTCGCCATCGTCAGCGCGATCGCGATGTTCGCCAGCGGCTGCACCACGCGACGTCCTGCCTGAGGCAGGATCACGTGCCGCAACGACTGCTGGACCGTCAGCCCCAACGCCCGTGCGGCCTCCCCCTGCCCGGACGCCACCGAACGCACTCCCGACCGCAGCGCTTCCGCCACGAAAGCGGCCTCGTACAGCGCGATCGCCGTGAAGGCGGTCCAGAACAGCGGCATCGTCACGCCGACCTCGGGCAGCCCGAACACGAACAGCACCAGCCACGCGAGCAACGGGATGTTCCGCCACACCTCGACGTAGGCCGTGCCGACCCCGCGCAGCAGCGGCACCGGCACGATCCGAAGCACCGCAACGACAAGACCGACGACGAGTGCGCCCGCGAATGACAGCAGAGTCAGGGCAACGGTGTTCAGAAAACCTTCGAGGACCAGGCTCATGAGGCGATCGCGGGGGGCGACGGGGCGTCGCCGGTGACCACGGTGCCGATCGTCTGCTTCCAGACGTCCTGCCACAGCCCCGATTTGCCGATCTCGCGCAGCCAGTCGTTGACGAACTTCGTGAACTCCGCGTCGCCGTGCTTGATGCCGATGCCGTACGGGTCCTCGGTGAACGGCTCACCGACGAGCTGGAGCTCGCTGTCCTTCGAGGCGTCGGCCACCAGGATCGCCTGGTCCTGCACGTAAGCCTCGCCGCGGCCCTGCTTCAGCGCGGTCAGGCACTCGGGGTCGGAGCCGAACTCGACGACCCGCGCGGTCGGTGCCACCGCCTTGATCGCCCCGATCGCCGGCGTGTTCGCGCCCGCGATCACGGTCTTGCCGGCCAGGTCAGCGGGCTTCGTGATGCCGGACGTGCCCCTGCGCACCGCGATCGACTGCCCCGACTGGTAGTACGGGCCGGCGAACGCCACGCGTTCCTTGCGCGCGGGCGTGATCGTGTAGGTCTGGATGATCACGTCGACCGTGCCGTTGGCCAGCAACGGCTCGCGCGTCTCCGAGGTGGCGCTGAGCAGCTCGGTCTGCGGACTGCCGATGATGTACTGGGCGAGGAGCTTGCCGAGGTAGGCGTCGAAGCCGGTGAGCTCGCCGCTGGTCGGGTCGAGCTGGGAGAGCAGGGGCGCGTCCTGGGAACCGCCGATGATCAGCTTGCCGCGCTTCTTGATCCGGTCGACGGCCGAGCCAGGAGTGACCTGACCTGTGTACATGGGCGCCTTGCCGAGCAGGACGGCGAACTTGCCGCCGCCGACGCCCGGCACCACGTTCTCGCCGCCAGCGCACCCGGCCACGAAGAGCAACAGCGCTGCTACGAACAGTCTCCCCATGCTCTGAAGTTACTGATCGCGATTCATCGGGCACAAGATACGACAAAGCCGCTTGTCCGATAGTGGACAGGCGGCTTGTCTCAGATCAGATGGTCTGACCAGTCAGACTCAGACGGCGCGAACGCCCTGGGCCTGCGGGCCCTTCTGGCCCTGACCGATCTCGAACTCGACCCGCTGGTTCTCCTCGAGAGCCTTGTAGCCGTTCATCTGGATCTCAGAGTAGTGGACGAACACGTCGGCGCCACCGTTGTCAGGGGAGATGAAGCCGAAGCCCTTCTCCGCGTTGAACCACTTGACGGTGCCCTGTACTGCCATCTTGCTACTTCTCCTCCAACAGGTGCCGGATCGCGCTCGCGACCACCGGGTCAAGTCACGGCTGCGCCTTCTCCGGAACCTGGAGAAGCCACACGCTCGCGACCTCGTTCCGCGAGCGGGGTAATCCACGAACACGAAACGTACGACCTTGGACAGTCAACCATGACGCACCAGCCTCAGTCGAGCCATGAATCTCACTGCTACCGTGGGATCCTGGAGGACCGAGCGGAGGTACTCGTGCCCGAGCAGACAACGATGTCGATCAAGGTCTCGATCGCACCGCAGGTCGCGAACGGCTTGTATGCGCTCGTCCAGAAACACCTCGCCGAAGCCCGCCCGAACGAGCGCCGGCGGACCGGGGACGTCATCACGAACACCTTCTCCGGCACCGCGCACGACACCGTGATTCAGGTCGGCAAGGTGCACGGACAGGTCAACGACAACCGGGGCCGGTAACCTGGAGGGTCGTTGACCCAGGGGGCCGTGCTTGACCGGCAGCGAAAGACTGCTCTTCTTCTTCGTCGGCTTGGTGACCACGTTCGTGTTCATCCGCATCAGCGTGCGCATGATCAGGGCGAAGGTGCGCTGGTGGCCGCGAAACATCGTGCACGGCGACACGCACGTGCATCACGTCGTGTTCGGCACCGTGCTTCTGCTCCTGTCGAGCGTCACCGGCCTCGTCATCCCGGACGACCTGTACGGCGCGAGGCTGGCCGCCGCGGCCGGCCTCGGGGTGGGCGCGGCGCTCGTGCTGGACGAGTTCGCGCTGATCCTGCACCTGAGGGACGTGTACTGGACGAAGGCGGGGCGTCTGTCCGTGGACGCCGTGTTCCTCGCCGTCGGCCTGACAGGGCTGTTCCTGCTCGGCGCCCGCCCGCTCGGCTACGACGACGTGCTGCAGCTCAACCCGGACACGACGCCGAGCGACACGTTCACGATCCGGCTGATCGCCATCGGGGTCAACCTGTGCTTCGCGATCGTGGCGCTGCTGAAGGGCAAGATCTGGACAGGGCTGCTCGGCTTGCTGGTGCCGGTGGTACCCGCCGTGGGAGCGGTGCGGCTGGCCAGGCCCGGCTCGCCGTGGGCACGCTGGCGCTACCGGGAGGGCTCGCGCAAGCTCAGCCGCGCATACCGCAGGGAGGCGCGGATCCGGCAGCCGATCATCCGCGCCAAGATCGCCGTGCAGGAGTTCATCTCCGGACGTCACGACCTGCCCGACTAGGCAGGTCGTGACAGGGCTTCACCCTCCGAGAATGTCCTGCTGAACGCACGCCTGGGCGAGGTCGCCCGCACACAGCTCCTGCGGCTTGACGATGCCCTCGGTCACCAGCGTGCGCACGCTGTCCTTCTTGATCAACGTCGCGCCGAGCAGCACCGACTTGATGTCGCGCCGCGAGACGGGGTCCCGCAGGTTGCCGGTGGCGAGGTCGTCGGCACCCTCGAGGTCACCGCGGGCGACCGCGATGGCCAGCCTGGCCGCGGCCTCTGCCTCGTCGCGCACCGGCTTGTAGACGGTGATGCACTGGTCGCCGCGCAGCACGGCCCGCAGACCGTCCACAGTGGCGTCCTGGCCGGTGACAGGGACCTTGCCCGCCAGGCCCTTCTTCTTGAGCACACCGATGACCGCGCCGGCCAGGCCGTCGTTGGCCGCGACCACGCCGTCGACCTTGCCGCCGTTCTCGTTGAGGATCTGCTCGAACAACTGGCCGCCGAGCTCGTTGTTCCAGTCGGCGACCGGCTGGGACTTCACGAGCTTGAGCGCGCCACTGTCGTACTTCGAGGACAGCCGCGACTTCTGGCCCTGGGTGAAGAGCGTGGCGTTGTGGTCGGTCGGCGCGCCCTCGATCTCGATGATCTGCGCACCCGCCTTGTCGCCGAGGCAGGAGAGCAGGCCGTCCGCCTGGAGCTGGCCGACGTTCACGCTGTCGAAGCCGACGTGGTACTCCGCCTGGCCGCCGAGCGTCACACGGTCGTAGTCGATGACCGGGATGCCGGCGGCTTTCGCCTTCTTCTGCACCGCGAGTCCGCCCGCCGCCGACAACGGCGTGATCATCAGGACCTTCACCTTGCGACGGATCATCTCGTCGGCGATCTGGGCGAACTTCGCCTCATCGCCCTCCGCGTTCTCCATGAACGGTTCGATGTCCGCGTAGTTGAACGCCTGCGTGAGCAGCGGCCGATCTTGTTCTTCCCAGCGCGTGGAAGTCGTTCGGTCGGGAAGGATTACCCCGACGATTGGTTTGGGTCCGCGCGCGGGCAGCGTCGGAGAACCCTGACCTGCATCACCGCAGGCAGAGAGGAGAAAGAGCAGGCACGCCGACGATGCCATTACCCGTCTTCGCATAAACGCGGAGTTCATCGCTTGAATGTTGTTAAGTCAAGATTTCTTCTCACCCATCACGCTCCGCTTCCGACCGGCTACAGTTCGATTCCGTACGAAAGGCGCTGATGCATGGCGAATTTTCGTGTCAGTGTGTCGGACTTGGGCGGCAATCGGGGGCCGCTTCATGTTGTTCGATCCAGCCCTGACCGGGTGTGAGGAGACAGCTAGGTGAGAACGCGCAGAACCGTGATGGCGGTGGCGGCAACGGTGTCGCTGATCGCCGCGGGCACTTCGGCGGCGGGGGCAGCGCCGGCCTCTACCGCGGGCCAGCAGGACACGGAGTACACGGTCCTTCTGGAGGACCCCGGAAACCGCGACTTCGCGATCGACGCCGTGCACGCGGCGGGCGGCGAGGTCGTGCGGGACAACAAGGCCATCGGTCTGCTGACCGTGAAGGCGCCCGCGAACGGGTTCGTGGAGAAGGTTTCCGCATCGAGCGCTGTCGTCGGTGCCGCACGGACCAAGCCGATCGGTCACGCTCCCGCGGCGAAGGCCGAGAAGGCCAAGCGGGAGAACGTCGAGAAGGAGAACAAGGCCGCACAGCCGAACAAGGCTCCTGCCGCGTCGAAGTCGACCGCCGGCATGGACCCGCTCGACGGCGACCTGTGGGGCCTGAACCTCGTCCGCTCCAACATCGCGCGGGCGAAGCAAGCCGGTGACAAGCGCGTGTACGTCGGCATTCTCGACACCGGTGTGGACGGTTCACACCCGGACATCGCGCCGAACTTCAACAACGAGCTCTCGCGCAACTTCACCGTCGACATGCCCAACGACTCCGACGGTGGCGTGTTCGACGGCCCGTGCGAGTTCCGCGGTTGCGTCGACCCGGCCAACTGGGACGACGGCGGCCACGGCACGCACGTCGCCGGCACCATCGGCGCCGCTGCCAACGGCTTCGGCATCTCCGGTGTCGCGCCGAACGTGTCGCTCGTGAACATCCGCGGTGGCCAGGACGCCGGTTCGTTCTTCCTGCAGCCCGTGGTCGACGCCCTGACCTACGGCGCCGACATCGGCCTGGACGTCATCAACATGTCGTTCTACGTCGACCCCTGGTACATGAACTGCATCAACGACTCCACGGCCACGCCGGAGGAGCAGCTGGAGCAGCGGACGATCATCGCGTCCGTGCAGCGCGCCCTGAACTACGCGCACCGCAAGGGCGTCACGCTGATCGGTGCCGCCGGCAACAACCACGAGGACCTGGGCAAGCCGCGCCAGGACACCGTGAGCCCGAACTACCCGCCGGGCCACAACCGCCCGCGACCGGTCGACAACGCCACCTGCCTCACCCTGCCGACCGAGGGCAACCACGTCATCTCGGTGTCGTCTCTGGGCCCGTCGACCGCCAAGGCCGACTACTCGAACTACGGCCTCGAGCAGACCGCGATCTCGGCTCCCGGCGGCTACTTCCGCGACGGCCTCGGCACGCCGTGGTACCGCACCAACGAGAACATGATCCTGTCGACCTACCCGCGCAACGTCGCTCTCGTCGAGGGCGCGATCGACGAGGCCGGCAACATCACCCCGGCCGGCGAGGCCGCGGGTGTGAAGAAGGCCGTGCAGGGCGACAAGGTCGGCTACTACCAGTTCCTGCAGGGCACCTCGATGGCCGCCCCGCACGCTTCCGGTGTCGCCGCGCTGATCGTCAGCCAGTACGGCAAGAAGGACAAGGGCCGTCCCGGCCTGACCCTCGCGCCCGACAAGGTCGAGAAGGTGCTCTACAAGACCGCGATCCAGCGCGCCTGCCCGAACCCGCGTCTCGTCTCGTACGTGCCCGTCGGCCGCTCCGCGGAGTTCGACGCGCTCTGCGAGGGTGACTCGAAGTTCAACGGTTTCTACGGTCACGGCATCGTGGACGCCTACGGCGCGGTCACCCGCGGCGGTCAGTTCCTGTAGTTTTCGCTTGAACCGCAACGGCTCCCGGTTTCGACCGGGAGCCGTTGTCTTTTGTCGGCCCTTGTGGCTGGAATCGCTCCCACGCTACGGTGCGCCTGTCGCCGCCGATTCCTCACCGGAACGGAACGACATGAAGACGTTTACAAAGCTGGCCGCGACCATTGTGTGCGCCGCCGCCCTCGTCACCCCCGGCACCGCGCACGCCGCGGACCTGAACGACCCGCAGCTCAAGGACATCGCCATGCAACTGGTGTCCAGTGCGGAGAACTCCTCTTTGGACTGGCGCGCCCAGTTCGGCTACATCGAGGACATCGGGGACGGCCGCGGCTACACCGCGGGCATCATCGGCTTCTGCAGCGGCACCGGCGACATGCTCGACCTGGTCCGCCTTTACCGCGACTGGCAGCCCGGCAACGTCCTGGAGAAGTACCTCCCCGCCCTCGAACGCGTCAACGGCACCCCGTCCCACGAGGGTCTGGACCCGACGTTCCAGGACGACTGGCACCGAGCCGCGCAGGACGGCACATTCCAGGGGGCGCAGGAGCACGAACGCGACCGCGTCTACTTCACCCCGGCAGTCGACCGCGCGAAGCAGGACGGCGTCCAAGCGCTGGGCCAGTTCATCTACTACGACGCGATCGTCATGCACGGTGACGGCTGGGGCGAGCTGGACTTCTCGGGCATTCGCCGGCGTGCCCTCAACACCGGCGCCCGCCCGCCGGCACTGGGTGGCGACGAACGCAGCTGGTTGCACGCCTTCCTGGACGCGCGGGTGTGGACGATGAAGCAGGAGCCGGCGCACGAGAACACCACCCGCGTCGACACGGCGCAGCGCCGGTTCCTCAACGAGGGCAAGCTCAACCTCGAACGCCCGCTGCAGTGGCATGTCTACGGGGACTACTTCGAGATCCGATAGAACGTTTCGCGAAATAGTAAACCCTCTTGCCAATAAAGGTATGGACCCCTTACCGTTGCTCCCACGCCGCCTGGGACCCCCATCCCTGCCCCGGAGGAGATTCGTGAAACTCTCTGGTCGCCTCGCGGCCGCACTGCTGACGTGCGCCGCGCTCATCACCACCACCACGACGACCGCCTCTGCGGCCGACCTGAACGACCCGCGCCTCAAGGACATCGCGATGCAGATCGTGTCCAGCGCGGAGAACTCGTCTTTGAACTGGCGCGGCCAGTTCGGCTACATCGAGGACATCAAGGACGGTCGCGGGTACACGGCCGGCATCATCGGCTTCTGCTCCGGCACCGGTGACATGCTCGACCTGGTCGAGCTGTACAAGAAGCGCAAGCCCGGCAACGTGCTGGAGAAGTACCTGCCCGCACTGCGCAAGGTGAACGGGACGCCCTCGCACGCAGGCCTCGACCCGAACTACACCAAGGACTGGAAGACCGCGGCGAAGGATTCCGTGTTCAAGGCGGCGCAGGAGTCCGAGCGCGACCGGGTCTACTTCAACCCGGCGGTGAAGCAGGCCAAGGCGGACGGCGTGCGTGCGCTCGGGCAGTTCGCGTACTACGACGCGATCGTCATGCACGGCGACGGTGGCGACAGGCTGAGCTTCAGCAGCATCCGCAAGCGCGCACTGGGCAAGGCGAAGCCGCCGTCGCAGGGCGGCAACGAGACCACGTGGCTCAACGCCTTCCTGGACGCTCGCGTGTGGGCCATGAAGCAGGAGCCCGAGCACGAGGACACCACCCGCGTCGACACGGCGCAGCGCGTGTTCCTCAAAAACGGCAACTTCGACCTGAAGACGCCGCTCAGGTGGAAGGTCTACGGCGAGAGCTTCGAGATCAAGTAACCGGACCGGCGTCTGCAAGTACCACCAACGAGCTGGTTGGTGGTATTTGCAGACGCCCTTTCGAACTACAGCTGCGTCCAGTCCAGCACCGGCGCCGCGAAGTCGCGGATCGACGCCAGCAGCCCGAGCCTCGCCGCCTTCACCTTCTCGTCCTCGGCCATCACCAGCACCTCGTCGAAGAACGTGTTGATCGGCGCGGTCAGCCCTTCAGCGGCACCGACGAACGCCGCGAGACCGGCAACATCCCGCGACACACCCTCGAACGCCTTGTGCAGCGCCACTTCCGCCGGCTCGGACAACACCGAGGCGTCATACGTTGCCTCAACGGAGGCCGGCACGATCCGCCGCACCCGCTGCAATGCGGCCACGAGCGAATCGAAGGAATCGTTGCCTGCCAACGACTCCAGCTGCGCCAGCGTCTCGTCGGCCAGCACTGGAGAGTCGGCCAGCGGCAGCACCGCCTGGACGAACCGGTGCTCGTGGCCCGCGTCCAGCAACGCCTGCTCGTAGCGGCGCACCGCGAACTCCCGCGCCGTCTCCAGCGCCTCTGCGGACACGTCAAGTCCCTCTGCCGCAAGCGAAAGCGCCACCGGCAAGGTGATCGCCCGCAGGTCGGGGAACGCCCGCAGCACCGTCACCGCGCCCAGAGCCGCACGACGCAGGCCGAACGGGTCCGAGCTGCCGGTCGGCTGCGCGCCGATGCCGAACAGACCCGCGAGCAGGTCGAACCGGTCCGCCAGTGACAGCAGCGCACCCGGCACCGACGAAGGCAGCGCGTCACCGGCCGAACGCGGGAGTTCCATCTCCCACAACGCCTGCGCGACCTCCGGGGTCTCCCCCGCGCGCGACGCGTACTCGCGCGCCATGACGCCGGCCAGCGACGACAGCTCGATCACCATCTGCGAGCCGAGGTCGAACTTGGCCAGCGCGCCCGCGCGGTCCAGCGTCTCGCGGTCCACCTCCACCACGCCGGCGAACCGGCCGGCCAGAGCGGCGATGCGACCGGCGCGGTCGGCCATCGAGCCCAGCTTGTCCGCGAACGTCAGCTTCGCGAGACCGGACTTCATCTCCTCCAGCGGGGTCTTGAGGTCCGCGCGCCAGAAGAACGCCGCGTCCTCGTACCGCGCGCGCAGCACCGCCTCGTTGCCCGCCCGCACCAGGTCGGCGTCGACGGAACCGTTCGCCACGGCCACGAAGTGCGGCAGCAGCGCACCATCGGACGAACGAACCGGCAGGTAGCGCTGGTGCTTGCGCATCACGGTGGTGAGGATCTGGCCCGGCAGCTCCAGGTAGCGCTCCTCGAACGAGCCGAGGATCGGTGTCGGCCACTCGACCAGGTTCGTCACCTCGTCCAGCAGGCCGTCGACCTCCACGACACCGCCGACAGAGGCCGCGAGCTCCTGCGCAGCTTCCACGATCGAAGCGGCGCGAACAGAGGCATCAGCCTGAATGCCGTGCCCCGCGAGGAACTCCAGATAACCGTCCGCAGTGGACACCTCGACCACCGGCGAGGAAGCAGTCCGGTGCACGCGCGTGACCGTGCCGGAAGCCAGCGACGACACAGCGACCGGAACTGGCGTCGACCCGAGCAACGCGAGCAGCCAGCGGATCGGCCGGGTGAACGACAGCTTCGGGTCGTTCCACTTCATGTTCTTCTCGGCGCGCAGGTCCGAGACGACCTCGCCCAGCAGCCCGCTCAGCACCTCGACCGCGCCACGTCCGGCGTCCGTCCTGGTCAGCGCGACGAACTCGGCACCGTTCTCTTCGACGCGGCCCAGCGCCGAGACCTCGACACCCTGGCCGCGAGCGAAGCCCTGCACGGCCTTCGTCGGGTTGCCCTCAGCGTCGAAAGCAGCGGAAACACGCGGACCACGCACCGTGCGCTCGGCATCCGGCTCACGCGGCGACACCGCGGGCACCAGCACGATGATCCGGCGTGGCGTGCCGTGCACGGTCACCTCGCCGTGCGTCAGACGAGTCGCACCCAGCTTCGAGGCAACGGCCTCACGCACCGCGTCAACGGTCCGAAGCACCTCAGCGGGAGGCAGTTCCTCGGTGCCGATCTCGAACAGCAGGGTCGCCGGCGCGACAACGTCCTCAAAGGACGAAGGCGCAACAGCGAGAGCGGGAACGTCAGCCACACCAAGCGGATGACCGAGCTCCGCGCGTCGCTCGGCCCACAGACCCGCGACCTCTCGCGCCAAGCCGCGCATCCGGCCGAACGCACGGGCGCGCTCTGTCGTGGAGATCGAACCCCTCGCGTCCAGCACGTTGAAGATGTGCGAGCACTTCAGCACGAAACTGTGCGCCGGAACGGGCAGGCGGGCGTCGAGCATGCGCCGCGCCTCGGCCGCGAACTCCTCGAAGAGGCGCTTGTTCGCCTCCACGTCCGCGTCGTCGAGGTAGTACCGCGACATCTCGTACTCGGCCTGGCCGAACGCCTCGCCGTAGGAGATGCCGGGCGCGTAGGCGATCTTCTTGAAGTGGTCGACGCCCTGCAGCGCCATCATGATCCGCTCGATGCCGTAGGTGATCTCCACCGACACCGGGTCGAGCGTCATGCCGCCGGCCTGCTGGAAGTAGGTGAACTGGGTGATCTCCAGGCCGTCCAGCCAGACCTCCCAGCCGAGGCCCCAGGCGCCCAGGGCCGGCGAGGCCCAGTTGTCCTCGACGAAACGGACGTCGTGCGCGCGCACGTCGATGCCCAGCGCCTCCAGCGAACCGAGGTAGAGCTCCTGGGGGTCGCCCGGATCCGGCTTGAGGATCACCTGGAACTGGGTGTGCGTCTGCAGGCGGTTCGGGTTCTCGCCGTAACGGGCGTCGTCGGGCCGCACGGACGGCTCGACGTACGCGACGCGCCACGGCTCGGGACCCAGCACGCGCAGCACGGTGGCCGGGTTCAGCGTTCCCGCCCCGACCTCGGTGTTGAAGGGCTGCACCACGATGCAGCCTCGGTCGGTCCAGTACTTGGTCAGCGCGAGCAGCGCGTCCTGCATCGTCAACACGGCGACGAGTCTACGAAACGGACGAAACCGCTGGTCAAGGGGCCTGCGTCCGGTGGCCTGCGCCACTGTGTCACGCTTGGTACAACCGAGTGGAGTCCCCGCACGTCTACTTGGGGTACCCGAATGCGCCGAGAGGAGTGGGTGTGGACAACCGGCCGCCGCGGCCAGGAGAACCGAACGGTACTCCCAGGCGACCTTCCGCCACCCCGCGTCCGCAGGCGGGCAACCCCGCCGCCCGCAGGTACCGCCGCGCGCCGCCGAACC
>NZ_VSRL01000170.1 GCF_012184385.1 Lentzea indica | reverse complement strand
CAGCGCGCGGGCACGTTCGGCGCGGTCGACGGGGACGTGCGGGGCCACGTCGGTGCAGCGCGCCGCCACGTCGATCTTCGAGGTCACGGCCGCGGCGATGGCCTCCTCGGACTTGCCGGCGATCAGCAGCACGCGCTTCGAACCGAGCCGCGCGACCTCGGCGGCGAGGTTGTCTGCCGCTTCGCCGGTGCCGAACCGCACCCGCTGGCCGAGCGTGACGTGCTCGAACCGCCAGCTCATGCGCTTTCCTCCCGGCTGAGGACAGCGGTCAGGACGGACATGAGCTCGGCCTCCGGATCAGCGGGAAGCGAGTGGCTGCGCCAGCCGACGTGCTTGTCCGGACGCACCAGCACGGCACCGTCCTCGTCCACACCGGACAGTCGCGACCAGTCGAAGTAGAGGTCCGTCACCGGGCGCCCAGGACCGATGACGACGGTCTCAAGAGGAACGCCGAGCCGGTCGCCCGCCTTCTGCGCCGCGTCGGCCCACGCCTCGCCGTTGATACCGGTCAACAGCGTGAACCGCCCGTACGGCACCAGGTCGTGGGTGGAGCGCTTGCTCCTGCTGTCGCCGACCCATGCGTGCGGCAGCCGTGCTCCCGGCCAGGTCGACGGCTCGTAGTACAGCTCCGGATCGCGGGTCGGCGCGGGACGGGTGGTGCCGTCGGCGACGACGGCGCTGGAGACGTAGGACTGGCCCATCTCCACGCCGTGGGCGTTGAACTCGTAGTTTTTGAGTTCCATGGCCTCCTGCACGGCCGCGCGCTTGGCGGCACCGGCGAGGCTGCTGTCCTTGCGTTCCTCGATCCGTGCGTTCATCTCCTCCGCCGACTGGGTCACGTCGAGCCCGAGCGCCTCGAACAACGCTCCGAATTCACGGGCGGACTTGTTGGCCCGCACGACGATCTGCCGCGCGACGGGAGCGCGTTCCGCGGTGTAGGTGTCGAGCAGAGCGGGCCCTGCCTGTCCGTTGAGGACGGCCGCGAGCTTCCACGCGAGGTTGTACGAGTCCTGGATCGAGGTGTTGGAGCCGAGCCCGTTGCTCGGCGGGTGCTTGTGCACCGCGTCCCCCGCGCAGAACACCCGGCCGCGCTGCAACCGGGTGGCGTACTGCTCGTTGTTGCCCCACAAGGAAATTCCGGTGATTTCCGCGTCGAGAGCAGGGGCGCCGACGAGGTTGCGCACGATCTGCAGCGCGTCGTCCTCGGTCACCTCTGGCACGCCCTGTGCCAGGTCGAAGCCCCACACGATGAGCCACTCGTTCCACGGCCGGACCATGCGCACGAGACCCGCGCCGATCCCGCCGACGTTCGCGCCGGGCTGGATCACCCAGTACAGCACCGAGGGGCGGTGCCGGCAGAGGTCGGAGAGGTCAGCCTTGAACGTGATGTTCATGGACCCGGCGACGTCCATCTGACCCTCGTAGGGCAGGTCCAGGTCGTCGGCCACCGCGGACCGGGCGCCGTCCGCGCCGATGAGGTACTTCGCGCGGATCGTGTACTCGGCACCGGTGAGCCGATTGAGCACCCGCACGGTCACGCCGTCGTCGTCTTGCTCGTGCCCCAGGTACTCCGTGCTGAACTGCGTCTGCGTACCACGTGCCGTCGCGTTGCGGACGAGGATCGGCTCCAGGTACGTCTGCGGGATGTCGCAGTTGAGCGACGGCGACGCGAGCTCGTGATCGGCATGACGAGCGGGGTGGTTGCCCCACGTGAGGATGCGGCCGATTTCCTCACCGGTGATCGCGGTGCAGAACACCGTGTCGCCGATCAGGTGGTGCGGGGTGGCGTCCGCGAGCACCTGGTCCTCGATGCCGACGTCGCGGAAGATCTCCATCGTGCGCTGGTTGGTGATGTGTGCGCGAGGGGTGTTCGCCGTCCACCGGTACTTGGTGATCATGATGTTCGGGACGCCCAGGGTGGACAGGAAGAGCGCTGCGGAGGCCCCTGCCGGACCCGACCCCACGATGAGCACATCGGTCTCGACCGCTGTGTGCGCCGGTGGGGACGTGTCGGTGAGACCGTCGTGGAAAGTCACCATGGCGAAACGGTGACAGCCAGGTTTCGCCGTTTCGTGCCGCGCGCCACACGTGGCGGAAACAGGCAAAAACTTCAGGCGCGGAGTTCTGCGCGGTCCTGCCGTGGCGTGGTGCCGAACCGCGCCCGGTAGGTGCGGGAGAAGTGCGCCTGTGAGACGAAACCGTGCCGTGCGGCGATCTCGGCCAGAGTGACGGGCTCGGCGAGCACGCGACGGGCGGCGTCGAGCCGTGCGTTCAGGACCGCCTGCGGCACGCTCTGCCCAGACCCCGCGAACAGGCGTGAGAGGTGACGTGCGGAGTACCCGATCGCGGCGGCGATCCGGCTCGCGGACAGGTCCTGTTCGTGCAGATGGGCGGCGATGAAGGCGTGGGCGGCCGCCAGGTCACCTGCCGGTGTGCGGGATCCGCCGAGCAGCGTGCCCAGCAGGTCGGTCGCGGTGTTCTCCAGGCCGTCCCAGTCGGCCTGGCCGCCGCGCAACGCACCGGACAACGCCGTCACCAGCGCCTGGGCGTGTGCGTTCTCGGCGAAGCCGAACACCCTGGGCTTCACCGGACCGGGCTTGATCTCGCGCAACAGGGAGCGCGGGGCCTTCAGCACGAGCTCGGTGAGGCCGTGGGCGAAGTCCCGCCGGAAGGGCTGGTCCCCGTCGAGCACCAGCGCCTGACCCGGGACGACCAGCTCCCGGCCGCCGCGGTGGTCGAAGCGGCTCTCGCCGGCCAGCGCGAAGTAGACGATCACGCCGTCGGCCGGGTTGACCGCGATCTGCCGGACGTCCCGCTCGACGGCGTGCGGCGTCCCGCTCACCTTCGCCACCTGCAGGCGGGGGAGCGTCAGGTTCACCTCCGCGCCGTCGAACGGCCTGCCGCCCAGGGGCTGCGCCCGCAGCCCCACGAGGGAACGGGCGTTGTGCTCCTCCCAGCCCGCCAGCCTGTGCGGGCACGGGAGGTCGTGCGTCCGGAACCTCGTGAGGCCGGGCGGGTGCACGGATGCCATCCGTCCAAGATAACCCGTGGTCAGACGCGCGCGGTGAACTTGATCTCGACGAGCTGCTCGGGGAACGCCAGCCCGGTCGTGCCGACCAGCGTGCTCGCGACCTGCGGATCGGGCCGTCCGTAGGCCTCCTTGCGCACCTTGCCCGCGACCGCGAACGCCGCCGGGATGTCCAGCACGTACACGACCTCGTCGACCACGTTCGCGAGCGTGGCGCCGAACCGGCCCAGCAACTCCGCCGCGTTGGCGTAGGTCTGCCGCATCTGCGCTTCCATGGCGGAGAAGTCCGTCACCCTGCCGTCGACGCCGACCGGTGCCGGCGCGACGAGATCAGCGCCGTCGTGTGACAGCTGGCCGGAGATGTAGATCGTGTCGCCGCGCTTGACCGCCTGCGCGTACCCGTACTCGGTTTCCCATGGCACACCGTGGTTCTGAGTTTCCATGACGTCGAGCTTCGCGACTCTCCCGAGCGAGCTCCACCCGAGTTGATGCCTTCGATCGCAAGGATCGTGACACCGGGAGTACGGTCGGAACCGTGCTGACCGTCGCAATCCTGGCGCTGCCCGACGTGTACCCGCTCGACCTCAGCATCCCCGCGCACGTGCTCGGCACACAGCCCGGCTACGACATGCGGGTGTGCGAGGAGCCGTCGGGGCTGAAGCGCGCGGACATCGTCGTGGTGCCGGGCTACGCGAATCCGGAGACCAAACCCGCCGATGCCTACCTCGACGCTCTGCGCGATGCCGCCGACCGCGGCGCGCGGATCGCGGCCATCTGCACCGGCACGTTCGCGCTCGCCGCCGCCGACCTGCTGGACGGCCGTGACGCCACCACGCACTGGCGTTATCTGGAACCGCTGCGCGCGTTGCACCCGCGGGTGAACGTGCTGGAGAACCGGCTCTTCGTGGAGGACGGGAACCTCCTCACCTCCGCCGGCGGGGGTGCGGGCATCGACGCGTGCCTGCACCTGATCCTGGGCGACTTCGGCGTGGCCGCGGCGCACGAGGCGGGCAAGGAGGTCGTGGCGTCCCCCGTGCGCGGCGGGGCGGAGCCGCAGTACGTCGACGTGCTGAGCCCGGTCCGCGCCGACCTGTCCGAGGTGCGGTCGTGGGCCATGGCGCACCTCGGTGAGGCGATCACCGTCGACCAGCTGGCCGGGCGCTGCAACCTCGGCCGCCGGACGTTCATCCGGCACTTCGAACGCGAGACCGGATACTCGCCCATGCGGTGGGTGACGATGCAGCGGGTGCTGAGCGCCCGGCGGTTGCTGGAGACCTCGGACTGGCCCGTGGACCGCATCGCCGCCGCCACGGGTTTCGGCACCGGGTCGAACTTCCGCGCCATCTTCCGGCGCGAGGTGGGCACCACGCCGACCGCCTACCGCAGGTCCCACCCGAGCACGCCGAACGAGGTGCCCGTCAGGTAGCCGGCGATCCCAGCGGCGGGGTAGGGGATGGTGTCGCGGGGGAGGGCGTCGAGCCGGAACCACCGCGCCTCCGAACACCTCTCCGGCTCGCGGTTGACCGGCTCACCGGTCCAGCGCCGGGCCTCGAAGTACAGACCGAGCCGTGGTTCCAGACCGGACCCGTTGGCGTGCAACGTGTGCACGTGCCGCAGGTCTCCGGGTTCGATCAGCACGCCGACCTCCTCCTCGGCCTCGCGCACGGCGCCGTCGAGAACGGACTCGCCCGCGTCGAGCTTGCCGGAGGGCAGGTGCCAGAGACCGTCGAACCGGGGATCCGGGTCGCGTCGCCGGGTGAGCAGCACCTCGCTGTCGCGGACGAGCAGCACGTGGACGTCGATCAGGTGGCGGTCGGCCATCGGCTCACCGTAAATGATCTGCGCCCACCCAAGTCGTTGTGACACGATCGTGCCATGACAGACTTCGCGACCCCCGAAGACATCGCCAACCGCACCAACGCGGCGAAAGAAGCCGCGGTGGCGGCAGGTCGCGAGCTCGGCCTGGAGATCACCGAAGGCAAGGTGCTCTACGAGCTGTTCTCCGTCGTGGTGCACCTGGCACCGTCGCCGGTGGTGGCTCGCATTCCCACCGTCCTGCCGCACACGACGACTCCGGAATCCCTGGCCAAGCGCCAGCAGCAGGAACTCGACGTGGCGCAGTGGCTGCACGACCAGGGCACGCCGGTGATCCCACCGAGTTCCGAGGTGCCGCGCAAGCCCGTCCAGAAGGACGGTTTCTCGATCACGTTCTGGCCGTTCACCGACGAGGACAAGAGCAAGGAACCGGACTACGTCAAGAACTCCGAGCTCACCGCGGACCTGCACGCGGCGCTCAGGGCGTACCCCGGCGAGCTGGACTTCCTGTCCTCAGCGGAACCGGGGTTCGTCAGGGAAGCCCTCACCAAGCTCGAAAACCATCCCGACATCGTCGACCCGGCCGACCTCGCCCGAGCAAAGCAGGAGTGGGAGATCCTGGAGCCGCTCGTCAGCGACGAAAGCGAGTTCCGGAAGGCCTTCCCCGGCATCGAGCTGCAGCCCGTCCACGGCGACTCGCCGCCCGCGAACATCTTCGCCGGCACGAACGGTCCGCTGTTCTCCGACTTCGAGCTCATCACCAGGGGCCCGGTCGAGTGGGACCTGGGCGGCCTCGGCCTGGAGCTCGAAGCCGCTTACGACCGCGGCGCGACCAGGAACGGGCTGCGCACCCTCGACAAGGAAGTCCTCAGGTTCGTCAACGCGGTGGGCGCGATCCGGGTGATCGCGTACCTGTCGTGCGCGGACCAGCTGCCCGCCATGGTCGAGTTCATGCAGCCGTTCCTCCACCAGTGGCGGGACACCGATCCCTACGCGTGAGCGGCCGCCCGATCTCCCAGCCAGGCAACGATGTCCTCGGCGGGCAACGGCTCGCTGAGGAAGTAGCCCTGGACGACGTCGCACCCGGCCTCGGCCAGCGCGGTCCAGGTGTCCTGGTCCTCCACGCCCTCCGCGACGGCCTGCAGCCCGAAGTTGCGGGCCAGCGCCACGAGGGCGTGCACGATCGCGCTGTCGCCGGCGTCGGTGCACATGTGCGTGACGAATGAACGGTCGAGCTTCATCTCGTGCACCCGCATGCTGCGCAGGTACGAGATCGACGAGTATCCGGTGCCGAAGTCGTCGATGGACAGTCGCACGCCGAGCTCGGTCAAGCCGCGCAACACCTCCACGGCTCGGTCCGGGTCGGAGATGATCGCGGACTCGGTGATCTCCAGGGTCAGCAGCCGCGCGGGCAACCCGTGCCGCTTGATCAGGTCGGCCACGTCGCCGGGGAACTCGGTGTGGTGCAGGCAGGCCGCGCCCACGTTCACCGACACCGGGACCTCCCAGCCCGCGTCGGACCACGCACGGCACTGGCGCAACGCCGCGTCGATCACGTAGCGGGTCAGCGGCTCGATGAGACCGTTCTCCTCGGCGATCGGGATGAACTCGTCGGGACGGACCAGGCCGCGCGTCGGATGCTGCCAGCGCGCCAGGGCCTCCGACGCCGCACACCGCGCCCGTGTCGGCCAGTGCCTTGGGCTGGTAGTGCAGGAACAGCTCGCCGCGGTCGATCGCGTGCCGCAGCTCCGTCACGGCGGTGAGGTGCGCGGCGCCGCGTTCGTGCAAGCGGGCGTCGTACACGGCCACACCGGACTTCTCGCGCTTGGCCGCGTACATCGCGATGTCCGCGTGCCGCAACAACTCGTGGCCGTCGCCCGAGTCCGAAGGGCACAGTGCCACGCCGACGCTGCCGGCGATCTCCAGTTCCAGACCCTCCAGCGTGACCGGCATGGCCAACGCGGAAAGGATCTTGTCCGCGACCATGCGGGCGTTCTCAGCAGAGCCGACGCCGGGCAGCAGCACGGCGAACTCGTCGCCGCCCAGGCGGGCCACCAGGTCCGTGTCGCGCACCGCCCACGAGAGGCGGTTGGCCACCTGGCGCAGCAGCAGGTCACCGGAGTGGTGCCCGAGCGAGTCGTTGACCTCCTTGAACCTGTCGAGGTCCACGATCAGCAACGCCAGCGGCTCGTCCTTCTTGCGCGCCTTCGTCACGGCCAGTTCCATCCGGCGCGCGAGCAGCGACCGGTTGGCCAGACCCGTCAACGCGTCGTGGTGGGCCTCGTGCTCGTTCTTGGCTGCCTGGCGCAGGATCTTGCGGCGGTAGCCGAGCAACACCATGCCGAACAGCCCCACCAGGAACGCGTCCAGCACGAACGCCACGATCTGCGCGACCCGCAGCTGCGCGTTCTTCTCATCGGCCGCGCGCAGGTACTCGGTGGTGTCGAGGCGCTTGGCGCCGATCGTCGAGGAGATCTGGCGGCGCAACGACGAGTGCGCGAGGCTTGCCTGGTCCGCCTGCAGCGGGTCCTCGCCGGCGATCACCTTGCGCAGGATGTCCGTGGTCTGGTCGTACAGCGGCAGCAGCCTGCCGGCGACCGCGGTGTCGGACTGCGTTCCGCTGGTGCGCAGCCACTCCAGCTCACCGCGCGCGGAGCCCACCGAGTTCCGCAACGGCTCGATGGTCCGCTCGGTGCGTGCGACCTGCAGGTCCCGCAACGCGTTGTCGGCGACGTTGATGTGCTCCAGCACGCGGCTCCACCGCTCGCTGGTCTCGTTGAGCTCCCGCACGTGCGCGGTCGTGGCCTGCGCGCTGACGCTGCTCCACAGCGCCAGTCCCGCCAGTACCAGCAGCCCGGCCGTCAGTCCCGCCGTCGCCACCCGTGCGGTGGCGCGGCCTTCCCAGAAGCTCACCGTGCCTGCTCCAACGGTCGCACCCAGCTCGCCGGATCGCCGACGAAGCTGTCGATCTGCGGCTGGAAGAACTCCCTGCGCGCCTTCTCGGACTCCTGCCGGTGCAGGATCTGCTCGAGGTTCGCGGTGGTCACCGTCAGCCCGGGCGTCTCGACCCAGCCCTCCGGCAGCGCCGCTCCGCCTGTCGCGTGCCTGGCGAGCAGCCAGCCGGCCACGGCGCCCTTGAGGTAGTGCTCCGGCGAGATCGTCGCCACCATGGCGCCGTCCCGCACCGCCTGCAACGTTCTCGGGTCGACCCCGAAACCGCCCACCAGCCACCTCGCCGACTTCTCGGTTCTGATCGCTGCGAGGTTGACCCCGTCGCAGTCACCGGTCCCAACGAACGCCAGCGCGTTCGGGTTCGCGGCCACCAGGCTGCGCCACGCGTCCCGGTTGGCGTCGTCGTCGCGCTGTGTGTCGAACGGCCCCAGCACCAGTACTCCCGGTAGCTTTTCCGCGAACCGCCCTCGAATCCCTTCGGCCCGGTCGTCGAACCCGGGGAGTCCCGGCGCGGTGTTTCCCAGCACCACTGTTCCGGTCGCGTCCGAGGGCAATCGGCGCATCAACTCGTCAGCCAGCTTTTCGCCGAGTTCGTAGTTGTCGTTACCGATGTGGAGTTTCACCCCGGCGCTCGTGGTGAGTCGCATGTCCACGCCGATGACGGCGACGTGCTGGCTCAGGGCCTCACCGATGGACGGTGCCATCAGCGCCGGTTCGGACGTGGCGACGGCGATTCCGCCTTTCGCGGCGAGCGTCAAATCGCGGAACAACTCGACTTCCTTGTGCCCGTCCTGCCCTGGCGGGCCTGTCACCGTCGCGCTGACACCACCGATGCGGCCGACGCCTTCGTGGAACCCGCTGGTCATCTCCTGAGCGAAGGAACCGCCTGTGCGCTTGACCACGAAACCGACGTGTGGCAGCGCCTCTGACTTCGCGGCACCGCCACAGCTGCATAACAGCACCAGACCCAGCACCAGCGCCGCAGCTCGCATGGA
Organism: Lentzea indica; assembly: GCF_012184385.1. Taxonomy (GTDB): domain Bacteria; phylum Actinomycetota; class Actinomycetes; order Mycobacteriales; family Pseudonocardiaceae; genus Lentzea; species Lentzea indica. Next base: position 10,260 of record NZ_VSRL01000170.1, on the reverse strand, counting down.
TGACCTCGGGCTCGCTCGACCGACGGGTGATTGATCTCCAGAGCGGCCGATGCTACATCGCTTGGTGCGAAATCGGGATAACGCCTGCCAATACCGGGAAGCGCTTTCACGTTGCGGAAGCGTCAGGCCGGTTCATATCCGAGGTTGGGGCGCAGCCACTGCTCCACCTCGGCCACCGGCTTGCCGTACCGGCGGGCGTAGTCCACGACCTGGTCGCGGCCGAGCCTTCCCACCGTGAAGTACTTCGCGTCCGGGTGCTGGAAGATCAGGCCGCTCACGCTCGCCGCGGGGTTCATCGCGAAGGACTCGGTCAGACCGACGCCGATATCCTCCGCGCCGAGCAGGTCGAACAGCTCGCGTTTGACGGTGTGGTCGGGGCAGGCCGGGTAACCCAGCGCGGGCCGGATGCCGCGGAACTTCTCGGCGTGCAGGTCGGCCAGCACCGGCTCGGCGTCCGGCTCGAACCAGTCGCGGCGCGCCCGCAGGTGGATCCACTCGGCGAACGCCTCGGCGAGCCTGTCCGCCAGTGCCTTCACCATGATGGCGCGGTAGTCGTCGTTCTTGGCCTCGTACTCGGCGGACAGCTTCTCCGCGCCCAGGATCGTCACCGCGAAGCCACCGAGGTGATCGCCTTCCGGCGCCACGTAGTCCGACAGCGAGCGGTTCGGGCGGGACACCTGCTTCCGCGTCTGCTGCCGAAGCATCGGGATGAGCACACCGTTGTCGAGCTGGATGTCGTCACCTGCGGAATGCGCCGGCCAGAAGCCGTAGACACCGCGAGCCTCAAAGAGTTCTCCCGCGACGATTTCGTCCAGCAACGTGTTCGCGTCCTCGTAGAGTTCGCGCGCGACCGGCTGGGAGAGGATCGCCGGGAACTTGCCTTTGAGCTCCCACGCGAGGAAGAGGAACGTCCAGTCGATGAACTCGCGCAGTTCCGCCAGTGACGGAGTCATCGTGCGGGTGCCGGTGAATGCCGGGGCCGGCAGTTCGGAGAATTCCACCTTTTCCGCGTTTGCGCGCGCGGCTTCCAGGCTGAGCAACGGGAGCTGCTTGCGGTTTTCGTGCTGCTCGCGCAGTCGCGCCTGCTCAGCGCGGTTCGTGAGGTTCAGCTCGTGGCCACGCCGGTCGTCGAGCAGGTCGGAGACGACGCCGACGACCCGTGACGCGTCGAGCACGTGGATGACCGGCTCGTCGTAGACCGGCGCGATCTTCACGGCGGTGTGCTGGCGGGACGTCGTGGCGCCGCCGATCAGCAACGGCAGTTTCATGCCGCGCCGCTGCATCTCCTCGGCGACGGAGACCATCTCGTCCAGCGACGGCGTGATCAGGCCGGACAGGCCGATGACGTCGGCGTGCTCGCGGATCGCGGTGTCGAGGATCTTCGCTGCCGGGACCATCACGCCGAGGTCGATGACCTCGTAGTTGTTGCAGCCCAGCACGACGCCGACGATGTTCTTGCCGATGTCGTGCACGTCGCCCTTGACCGTGGCGAGCACGACCTTGCCGTTGCCGCCCGCCGTCGACTTGGGCTCCGCGTCCATGAACGGTTCCAGGTACGCGACCGCGCGCTTCATGACGCGGGCGCTCTTCACCACCTGGGGCAGGAACATCTTGCCCGCGCCGAACAGGTCGCCGACGATCTTCATGCCGTCCATCAGCGGACCCTCGATCACGTCGAGCGGACGCGGCAGGGCCTGGCGGGCCTCCTCGGTGTCCTCCTCGATGAAGTCGACTACGCCGTGCAGGATCGCGTGCTCCAGCCGCTTGCCGACCGGCCCCTCGCGCCAAGCGAGATCGACGACGCGCTTCGTGCCGGGGCCTTTGACCGTGTCGGCGTGCGAGACGAGACGGTCCGTCGCGTCCTCGCGGCGGTCGAAGATGACGTCCTCGACCAGTTCGAGCAGGTCGGCGGGGATGTCCTCGTAGACCACGAGCTGGCCGGCGTTGACGATGCCCATGTCCAGGCCGGCGCGAACGGCGTGGAACAGGAACGCGGAGTGCATCGCCTCGCGGACGACGTCGTTGCCGCGGAACGAGAACGACAGGTTCGAGATGCCACCGCTGGTGCGGGCGCCAGGACATCGCTGCTTGATCAGCGGCAGTGCGTCGATGAACGCCTTGGCGTAGCCGTTGTGCTCGGAGATGCCGGTCGCGACGGCGAGCACGTTCGGGTCGAAGATGATGTCCTCGGCGGGGAAACCGGCCTTCTGGGTCAGCAGGTCGTACGCGCGTCCGCAGATCGCGACCTTGCGTTCGGTCGTGTCGGCCTGGCCCTGCTCGTCGAACGCCATCACGACGACACCGGCGCCGTGGTCGCGGATCGTGCGCGCCTGCTCGAGGAACGGGCCCTCGCCCTCCTTGAGACTGATCGAGTTGACCACGCCCTTGCCCTGCACGCAGCGCAGACCGGCCCGCAGCACGCCCCAGCGGGAGCTGTCGATCATCACAGGGATGCGGGCGATCTCCGGCTCGGTCGCGATCAGGTTCAGGAACGTCGTCATCGCCTGCTCGCCGTCGAGCAGGTCGGCGTCCATGTTGACGTCCAGCAGGTTCGCGCCGCCGCGCACCTGGTCGAGCGCGACGGCGAGCGCGGCCTGGTGGTCGTCGGCCTCGATCAGCCTGCGGAACTTCGCCGAGCCCGTGACGTTGGTGCGCTCACCGATCATTACGAAACCGGTGTCGGCGCCGATCTCGAACGTCTCCAGGCCGCTGAACCTGGTGGTGTTGCGGGGCTTGACGACCTCGCGCGGGGTCGTGTTCCTGACGCTGTCGGCGATGGCCTTGATGTGTGCGGGCGTGGTGCCGCAGCAGCCGCCTACGACGTTCACGATGCCCTTGCCCGCGAAGTCCTGCAGCAAGGCCGCGGTCTCGTCCGGGGCCTGGTCGTAGCCGCCGAACGCGTTGGGCAGGCCGGCGTTCGGGTGGCAGGCGACGTAGGTGTCCGCGAGGCGCGCCAGATCGGTGACGTGCGGGCGCATCTCCTCGGCGCCCAGCGAGCAGTTCACGCCCACGACCAGTGGTTTCGCGTGCTCGATCGAGGCCCAGAACGCCTCGACGGTCTGGCCGGACAGCGTGCGGCCGGACAGGTCGACGATCGTCACCGAGATCCACAACGGCAGGTTGGGCGCCACCTCGCGGGCTGCGGTGATGGCGGCCTTGGCGTTGAGCGTGTCGAAGATCGTCTCGATCAGCAGCAGATCGACGCCGCCCTCGTGCAGCGCCGCGATCTGCTCGGCGTAGGAGGCCTTGACCTCGTCGAACGTGACGGCGCGGAACGCTGGGTCCTCGACCTTGGGGGACAGCGAGAGCGTGACGTTGAGCGGCCCGACCGACCCGGCGACGAACCTGCCGCCGAACTCGTCGGCGGCCTGCCTGGCGATCCTGGCGCCGGCGAGGTTCATGTCGCGCACGCGGTGTTCGAGCCCGTAGTCGGCCTGACCGATCGACGTGGCGGTGAACGTGTTCGTGGTCGTGATGTCCGCGCCCGCCGCGAGGTACTGCCGGTGCACGTCGAGCACCAGGTCCGGGCGCGTGAGGTTGAGCAGGTCCGGGTCGCCCGCGACGTCGAGGTGGTGGTCGCCGAACTCGGTGCCGTAGTAGTCGGCGGGGGAGAGCCCTGCCTGCTGGAACATCGTTCCCCATGCACCGTCGAGCACGGCGATCCGCTGGTTCAGCAGGGACTTGAGACCACCCACGCGCGCTCCCGAAAAGTCGGAAGCGCCCTTGTTTCGTGGTGGTGCGAAGCCGAGCGTGGCAGGCGTGGTGGCCCGTTGCAGCGCTTCTCGGCCTCGCGTCCCAGGCTACCAACGCCGACCATGGACCAGGAACTCGTCTCACTCCCTAGGATGGTCTCCGTGAGCGGACAACGGGCGTTGGTCCTCGGCGGCGGTGGTGTCACCGGAATCGCTTGGGAGACAGGGATTCTGCACGGACTCGCAGAAGCGGGCGTCGACCTGACAGATGCCGACCTGTTCGTGGGGACGTCCGCTGGGTCCGTGGTGGCGACGCACTTGGCGGGTGGTACCGCGCTCGCTGACCTCTACGCGGCTCAGCTGTTGCCGCCCGATGGGGAGATCCCCGCGCGGCTGACCCGGTGGATGGTGGTGAGGTACGTGCTCTCCTACGTGATGCCGGGGTCCCCGGCGGCGAAGCGGGCCCGGCTGGGGCGGGCGGCGTTGAGGGCCCGCACGCCGTCCGAGGAGTCGCGGCTCGCGGTGTTCGCCCATCGACTGTCCATTCAGGACTGGCCGGAGCGCGCGCTGAAGGTCACCGCCGTCGACACCGCGGACGGGAAGTTCGTGGCGTTCGACCGGGACAGCGGGGTACCGCTGGTGGAGGCAGTCGCGTCGAGCTGCGCGGTGCCGCTGGTGTGGCCGCCGGTCACGATCAACGGCCGCCGGTACATGGACGGCGGCATGCGGTCCGTGGCCAACGTGGACCTCGCGGCCGGGTGCTCGCGGGTCGTGGTCGTGGCGCCGCTGACGCGTTCGGCGAGTCTGGCGGGCGACCCCTGGAGCGCAGGCGGCGAAGCTCGGCGTGCCGTCGATCGTGGTGAGCCCGGACAGGGCCGCTTTGGCGGCGATCGGGTCGAACCTGCTGGACCCGGCACGTCGAAAGCCCGCTGCCGAAGCCGGACGCGCGCAGGCCGCGTCGGTCGCCGAAGCCGTCCGCGCGGTCTGGAACTGATCACTGTCCGAACGCGCAACAACTGGCCGATACCTCTTGTCCATGGGGTCTGACCTGCTTACCGTCGCCAACCACTCGCATTGACAGCTTTGTTAACCAATTGCTGGAGGCGGTCGTGGTCGGCAGAAGAACCGCGTTGGGGGCGCTCGGGCTCGTGCTCGGCCTCCTCGCGGCAGGGACGATCAGTGCTTCGGCGGCGGATCCACTGGTCTCCGGCGGCAAGGCGGTGACGGCCTCCTCGATCGAGGGGCTCGGGTTCGAGGCGGCGAAGGCGGTCGACGGCAGCACGTCGACCCGCTGGGCCTCGGTGGAAGGGCACGATCCGGAGTGGCTCCGAGTCGACCTCGGCTCGACGCACACGATCAGCAGGGTGAAGCTGAACTGGGAGGTCGCGTACGCCAAGACGTATCGCGTGCAGACGTCCTCCGACGGTTCGACCTGGACCGACGTCTACTCGACGAGTGCCGGTGACGGTGGTGTCGACGACCTGACCGTGTCCGGTTCCGGCCGGTACGTGCGGGTTTACGGCACGGCGCGCGGAACGACGTACGGCTATTCGCTGTGGGAGTTCGAGGTCTACGGCGTGGGCGGCGGCACCAACCCGCCGACGACCACGACGACCACGCCCCCACCGGTGCCTGGTCGACGGCCTGCTGAAGTACAAGCTCGCCCACCCGTCGGTCAACAACCCCGACCTGCTGGCCGCTGAGCAGGACACCGCCTGCCGAAGCGTCAACGGCAGCGACAGCGCGACCGATGGCGACATGGACACGGCTTACGGGCTGCTGCTGGCCGACCGCCAGTGGGGCAGTTCCGGCACCTACAACTACAAGCAGATCGCGGTCAGGAACATCAACGCGATCAAGACGAGCCTGATCAACCCGGACACGAACCTGCTGCTGATGGGCGACTGGTCCGGCCCGGACGACAGCAGGAAGTACTACGGCTCCAGGTCTTCCGACTGGATGGCTGACCACTTCCGTGCGTTCCGCAGGGCGACCGGCGACTCGGCGTGGGACACGATCCGCACCAAGCACCAGGACCTGATCGCCTTGCTGCAGTCGAAGTACGCGGCGAGCACCGGCCTGCTGCCGGACTTCGTGCAGGACACCAACTCCACGGTGAAGCCCGCCGTTGGGAAGATGCTCGAAGAAGAGGCGACCGACGGCAAGTACTGGTACAACGCGTGCCGCGACCCGTGGCGCATCGGTGCGGACGCGGCGGTGACCGGTGACGGCAAGTCGCTGGCGGCGGCGCGCAAGCTGAACACGTGGATCAAGGGCAAGACCGGTGGCGACCCGAACAGGATCGCGGTCGGTTACCAGCTCAACGGCACGCAGATCGGCAGCGGCAGCGACGCGGCGTTCGTCGCGCCGTTCGCGGTCGCGGCGACGACGGATTCGGGCAGCCAGGCCTGGCTGGACGCGTTGTGGAACAAGATGCTGACCACGCCGATCGACACGAACACGTACTTCGGCGCGAGCATCCAGCTCCAGGTGATGATCACGGTGAGTGGGAACCACTGGATTCCGTGACCCAGGTCACCCTGCCCCTGCGTTGACCTTGACCCAGGGGCAGGGTCCGAGCATTTCCGGCATGGACAACGACTTCATCGCACAGACCGCCACCCGCTTCGACATCCCCGGCGCCGCCGCCGGCGTCTTCCACGACGGCGAAGAGCACTTCTTCTGCCACGGCGTGACCAGCGTCGAGAACCCGTTGCCGGTCAACGAGGACACGCTCTTCCTGCTCGGCTCGGTCACCAAGACCTACACCGCGACCGCGATCATGCGCCTGGTCGCCGACGGCCGGGTCTCGCTGGACGCGCCGGTCCGGAAGTACGTGCCGGAGCTTCGGTTGATGGACGACCGCGAGTTCACCGTGCGGCAGCTGCTCAACCACACGTCCGGCCTCGACTGGGGCACGCTCGCCGACACCGGTGAGGGCGACGACGCGCTCGCCAGGCACGTCGCCGAGCTCGAAACGCTGAAGCTGATCGGGGCCGCGGGGGAGCGGCCGTCCTACAGCCAGTCCGGTTTCAACCTGGCAGGACGGATCATCGAGAACGTCACCGGGCAGACCTACGAGCAGGCGATGATGTCGTTGCTGCTCGAACCGCTCGGGCTGGGCAACACGCACTTCGACCGGGACGCGGTGATGACGCGCCGGTTCGCCGTCGGGCACGAGAAGGGCGAGATCGCGCGGCCGTGGCGGCACTGGCGCGCCAACAACCCCGGTGGTGGCATCGCGGCCTCGGCCAAGGATCTCCTTGCGTGGGCCCGTTTCCACCTGGGTGACGGTGACGGCGTGGACCTGGCCGAGATGCGGAGGCCGACGGCGGTGTTGCGCGGCAGCAACCTCGGTGACGCGATCGGCGTCGGCTGGTTCCTGCGGGAGATCGACGGTGTGCAGGCGATCGGGCACGGCGGTTCGTCCAACGGGCAGTTCGCCGAGCTGCTGATCGTTCCTGAGCGGAACTTCGCGGTGGTGTCGATCGCGAACCAGGGGCCGGACGGGATTCCGTTCAACCAGGCCGTGGTCCGCAAGGCGCTGGAACACCACCTCGGTGTGCTCGACCGCGACCCGGAGCCGTTGCCGTACAACGCTGTTGCCGCGCGGGAGGTTGCGGGTGACTACGACAACGACGCGATGGTGATGACCATCGACGACACCGGCGAGGGTCTGGTGCTGGAGGTGCTGCTCCGGCCGGAGATCCGGGAGTCCGCGGAGATGGAGTTGCCGGCCGACCACGCGCCGTTCCCGATGGGGCTGTTGCCTCGCGATGAGTACGTGATCACGGACGGCGCGTTCACGGGGCAGCGCGGGTTCTTCACTCGCGACGCGGACGGCGTGATCATCGGGGTCGATCTCGCCGGTCGGATGTTCGGCCGAGTGTGATGATGGCGCAATGATCACGATCGGCCAGCTCGCCCGGTACGCGGGCGTGACGATCAAAGCGGTGCGCCATTACCACAAGGTGGGGCTGCTGCAGGAGCCCGCGCGTGACCACTCGGGATACCGGCGCTACAGCGCGCAGGACGCGATCGACCTGGTCAAGATCCGCACGCTCGCCGAGGCCGGGGTGCCGCTCGCCCGTGTGAAGGAACTGCTTGTGGCGGACGAGGAGGAGTTCGCCTCGTCGATCACCGAGATCGACGAGGCGCTCCGCCGCCGCGAAGAGGAGATCCGGCTCGCTCGCGAACGGGTCGTGCGGTTGCGGGCGGGCAACGCGTTGTTCCTGACCCCGGAGGCGGCCGCGATGCTGGAACGGTTGCGGCGGCTCGGGGTGAGTGAGCGGGGCGTGCGGATGGAACGCGAGGTGTGGGTCCTCATGCAGACCGTCGCGCCGGACGAGGCGTCGGTGTGGCTCGCGGACAAGACCGAGGCACTCGACGACCCCGAGTTCCAGCAGATCTACCTCGCCCACGACGAGGCCTTCGACTGGTCGCCGGACGACCCGCGGCTGCCGGCGCTGGCGAGGCGGGCGGCCGCGTGGATGTCGTCCAGGCCCGAGATGCCGGTGGCGGATCCGGAGATCACCGAGCTGGCGATGTCCGCGGCAGGAGCCTCGTCGCCAGCGTGGAACCGGATGGCTGCCTTGAGCTAAAAGAGCCCATGTGACTTGAGCCTGGCTTGAGCCCGCCCGTTCTAGGATCGAATCATGGGGAATCGACGTATGTCGTGCCTGATCTCGGTCGTTCTTCTGGTTCTGTTGGGCGCGGGACCGGCACAGGCTGGAGAACGGCAGTTGTTGTACTACAACCACGCTTGGGCAACCTTCCACCGCGCCACCGCGGATGCCGTCGAGCACTCCGCCTATCTCAAGGAGTTCGCGGACTTCGAGGTCCGCACCACGACAGGTGCCGACGGCAAGGTGTGGAAAGGCCGCTACCTGCGCGGCCAGGAGACCTACCTGGAGATCTTCGGGCCCGGCGACGTTCCCGGGCGCGACGGCGAACCGGGCTCCGCCGGTCTGGGACTTTCGACCGAACGCGACGGCGACATCGACGCGGTGAGGTCACGGCTGCACGCCGCCGGCCACAAGCCGATCGACTTCCTGCAGACCCGCGACTTCGGTGACGGCAAGCCGGTGCCGTGGTTCGACTCCGTGTTCCTGGTCGAGAAGTACGACAGGTTCGGTGCCTGGGCCATGGAGTACCGCGACGAGTACCTCAACGACCCGCGCAGCAAGGTGGGGCCCGCACGGTTCCCCGGTGACGTCAGCCGTGAGCGCTACCTCCCGGACGCGTACAAGAACAAGCTGATGCGCAACATCACGCTGATCCGCATCACCGTCACCGCCGGGGACCTGGCGGACACCATCCCGTTGCTGCGGGCTGGCGGGTTCTCCCTGTGGACCGAGCCGGGCACGGTCGTGGCGACGCGGGGTGGCACGACGATGCGGTTCGACGAGGCGCCGCAGGGGCAGGCCGGGCTCAAGCACGTCGAGTTCGAGCTGAACCGCGTGGTGGCGAGGCACGTGGAGCGGCTTGGCACCTCGACGCTGGTCGTGGGTCCTGGCAAGCGCGCGGTCTGGACTTTCTGACACTCTTGGTCCGTACGGATCAACGAACGGGGTGTCGTGTCGCTCGTCGGACGAGAGCGGGAACGGGAGCTGCTGGCCGCGCTGGCCGAGGCGGGCGGGTCCCTGCAGATCGTCGGCGAGCCCGGCGTCGGCAAGTCGGCGCTGCTCGCCTCGCTCGACGGTCACCTGGTCGTCGGTGTCGAGGCTGAGCAGGACCTGCCGTACGCCGGACTGCACCAGGTGCTGCATCCGTTCCTCGACCTGTCCACCTTGCCCGAGGTGCGGCGCGGAGCACTGGAGGTCGTCTTCGGGCTGTCCGACGGCGCTGCGCCACCCGTGCACCTGGTCGGGCTGGCCGCACTCGAGCTGCTGAGCGCGGCAGGGCCCATTGTCCTGGTGGACGACGCGCACTGGCTGGACCAGGCGAGCCGGGACGTCCTCGGTTTCGTGGCTCGGAGGTTGTCCGGCGCCGTGCTCGTGGCGACCGCCCGAACGCCGGTGCTCGCGGGTGTTCCCACGCTCTCCTTGGAACCGTTGGCAGAGGACGACGCCGACGCGCTGCTCGCCGCGGTCGCACCGGACCTGGACGCCGAGCGCCGATCCCGGGTGCTCGCCCAGGCGGCGGGGAACCCGTTGGCGCTCAACGAACTGCCGTTCGGCGGCAACTCCCTGGAGGAGGCGTTCGCGGCGCGTGCCGCCACGTTGCCTCACGAGGTGCGGACGGCGTTGCTCATGACGGCCCTCGGCGGAGCGCTCGCCGGCCTGGAGCCCGCGGTCGAGGCACGGCTGGTCGATCGAGACGGCGCGTTCCGGCATCCGTTGATCAGGTCCGCGATCGTGCGGGCGGCGAGTGCGGCCGAACGTCAGGACGCCCATCGACGACTGGCCGCCGAGACGGACGAGCCGGACCGGAGGGCGTGGCATCTCGCCGCTGCCGTGACGGGCAACGACGAGGAGGTCGCCTGCCTGCTGGAGAAGACGGCCGACCGGGCGCTTTCGGCTGGTGGCGCTGCGGCCGGCGGTCAATGCGTTGGGACGGGCCGCACGGC
>NZ_VSRL01000016.1 GCF_012184385.1 Lentzea indica | reverse complement strand
GCTCGAGTCCCGTGCCGTCGCGGCCGAGGCGACGTTCGAGGCGTTCGCCCGCGACTGCAAGATCCGCAGCTGCGCCCTGGCGAACCCCCGCGAGGACGTCCAGGCGCTGTTGGGCCAGCTGCGTTCCGGGCGCGTTCGCGGCGAGTACGTGGACCTGACGCCCGGCTCCGCGCTGAACGCGATCCTGATCGGTTTGGCTGATCGCTCGCGCTGGCCAGCACTGGCCGACGCACTGGTGAAGGCGCGTGCCGGCGACGGCAGCGGCCTGTTCGCCCTGCTCGACCCGCTGGTGAACGACCTCGACGAGAACCCGCCGCGCTTCGACGCCGGACTGGTGATCGGCTGCAACGACACCGCCACCCGCATCCCGCCGGACCGCGTGAAGGCCCTCGCCGCCGACTGGCAGAGCAAGCACGCCATGTTCGGTGCCGTGTTCGCCCGCCAGCTGCTGCATTGCAACCCGTTCCCGCCACCCAAGGCCGAGAAGCTCGACGCCTTGAAGAGCGCGCCGCCGATCGTGGTGCTGAGCACGGCCAACGACCCTTCAACGCCCGCATCCGGCACCGAGCACGCGGCGCAGCGGCTGCCGGGGTCGGCGTTGATCGGGTGGCAGGGCAGCGGGCACGGGGCCTTGGGCTTGTCGGGCTGCGCCACCACGGCCGTGCGCGACTACCTGATCGACGCGAAGGTTCCGTCGAACGGCACCGTCTGCCCGCCCTGATCGGGTGGCGCTGGAAACCCTTGCGTCCCAAGACGCTCAGCGCCTCGCACACGGCGAGGGGGAGCCTCCGCGTGACCACAACGCGGAAAGCTCCCCGGCCGAATTCTGGTGTCAGCAGCTGGAACAGCAGCCGCAGCCGGGACCCGTGCACCCGGAACAGCATCCACACGTACCCATCAGGGCCTCCCCGTCCTCCAAGCCGGACCTGCGCGGGACATCCGCGCATCCCACGGTCCGCCCCGGCACCAGACCTGGGAAGCCCTCTCACCCGAACGCGTCCGGACAACCACCGAGGCGTCGCAGCAGGTGACCGCGCTACGCGCCCAGGTCGTCCAAAGCCTTCTGGGCTGCCTCCAGTTCGGCGCGCAACTGCTCCACGCGGGCCAGCTGCTGAGCACGCGCCGCGTTCAGGACGCCCTCGACGATCTCGGCGACCTCCGGGGTCAGCAGCTTCGAGGCCTGCGCCACGGCGGCCGGGGAGACCGGGGTCGGGCGAACGGTCTTGCGGGTGCCCTGCAGCACCTCCACGGTCCACTCGCCATCGCCCATCGACACCAGGGTCACGGTGACCTCGGGTGTGGCGCCCTTCGACGCGGGCTTGCGCGCGGGTTTCACGGCAGCGGGCTCGACAGGAGCGGCCGCGGGTTTCGGCTTGGGGGCCGCGGGTTTCACCGGCGCCTCCGGAACGTAGGGATGAATGATCTCAGTCTCGCGCGGCGGCTCAGGTGGCGCAGGAGGTGGGGCCGCCGGCTTCTTGCGCGGCGGGGGTTTCTCCAGCGTCAGCTCCGCCGGGGAGAAGGACATCTCGTCCTTCGAGCCCGTGGGCCGGACCTGGATGAAATCGCCCTCGGGAGGATCGGTGAACGCCAGCAGCTTTGCCGACCTTCCCGCCTCCATGCCCACCGCGGCCGCTGTGAACCACACCAGCGGCTGGGTTCCTCCGTCCAGCTGCGAGCGCAGGCTGTCGACGTCCTCCGCCGACAGCCCGCTCTTCTTCGCCATCGCGCTGCCTCCCCACGTTCGAACACCTGTGCCCCAGCATGCCCTACACCCCTGACATTTCTGAGTACCGGGTCGGCAGCAAGATCGTTACGGATTGCCGTCGGTCCCGCAGATGTAGCCCGCGTTGATGCAGTTGCGGACACGTCGTTCCAGCTCGGTCGGTTCCCACGCGTTCATGAAGTCACCGTGGAACGTGTAGCCGGGCGCGTTCGTCACGTTCACGCCGTTGAGCGTGCCTGCCAATGACAACCCGGTGCCGTTCACCGGATAGGTGATCAGGAACTCCAGCCGCGGCACCACCACCGGATGCGACGACGGGCAGACGAGACCGATGGCGAACGCCATGTGGTCACGATGGTTCGCCGAGTCGAGATCCCTGCCGTTCCAGCACGTCGGGAAGTCCAGGTAGGTTTCGACCTTGGTGCCGGCCGGGCAGTTCAGGAAGTCGCGGTTCGACGGCGACTGCGTGGTGCACGACCACCGCGCCGCCGGGTTCTCGGCCGGCGAGGCGGCCTTCGCGTTGCCCACCACGTACCGCAGCCCCTGCGGATGCGCGACCGCACGCGTGCGGTCGTGAATGCCCTGGTAGTAGATCGTCACGCTGTCCGGCGCGACGGGCTGACCGTTCTTGTAGAGCGTCGGCACCCAGTACGCCGACTTGTCCGACACCGGGTTGCAGTTCGTCGACCCCGCGCGCAACGACGTGAGCGTCGAGAACGCGTTCGTCGTCCGGTTGCCGAAGAACTCGTGCATGTGCGAGACGCCCGACCGGTTCTGGAACACGATCGGGTCGTCCTGCCCGCGATGACTCGACGAGCAGGTCACCCGGAACTCGGACCCAGGAACCGCCTGCTGCTCCACCATCGCCCGCGCCTGTTCAGCGCTGTAGATGTAACTGTGCCCCGCGTGTGACACGGCCGTCCGCTGCCCCACCACGAGTCCCGCCGCCACGAGCGCCACCGCCACCGCCGCGATGCCGATCGCTCCTCGAATCCGCACGTGCATGGACACTCCTCTCGCACCACATTGCGTGAGAGCGCTCTCATGACAGGTACGGTAAACCCTGTTGCCAGTGCGTGTCCACGTGAGGGTTGCTCAGGCTTCTTCGGCGCGCAGCCGGTACTCACAGCCGTACTCGACCGCGTACGACAGGTCGTAGACGTGAACAATCTTGGGGCCGCCGTGCAGATGCACGTGCGTCACGGTCTGCTTCGGGTCCTCTGGTGCGGACGGCAGCGAGTCGACCCGGCCGTCGAGAGGACCGCCGACGTACCGCACGACATAGGGCTGGGACACGCCGACCTCCTCTCGCGTTCGTCTCATTCTACGAGGTCGGTCACTGGATCCGTTCCCGATACATCCGGTCGGCTCACTCACACCCCGAACCACCGCACAGCCAGCTCGTCCAGAGAATCCGCCTCCGGCATCTCACCCATGAACCACGACATGTTGGAGTAGACGTGCAACAACGCGTACGCCATCACGCGCCGAGGATCCGGCGTGCGCCCGTACGCGTCCATCATCGCCTTCCAGCACCTCTGGTCGCCCTTCGTCACGAAGATGCCCGCGCCGACGAACTCGTACTCGAACGCCCCGCGCATGGCCGGCTCGAAGTCGAACAGCCCGGACAGCTTCCCCTTCTGCTGCAGCAGGTGCACGCTCATCACCTCGGTGTGCAGCAACACCGGTCGCACGTCACCGAGATCCACGTCGTCCAGGAACTCGGGAATCTGCTCCAACCAGTGCTCGGACAGATCGCGTTTCCGTTGCTGCTCAACACATCCAGCGCGTTGCTCAGCCACGAACGCCGCCCAGTCCTTCGGCTCCAGCACGTCCGGTGGCTCGACCTCGTGCAACGCCGCCAGCATCTCCCCGACCTGAACGCTGATCTCGACGTCCGGCACATCGGGCTCCGAGCCGTGCAGCCGTGACATCAGCACATAAGCCCAGTCGTCGAGCAGACCCGTGTCGTGCAGCCGCGGAGTCGGCACCGGCAGCTTGCCGTACAACGCCTCCATGACCGCGACCTCGGTCGGCACCTCGTCGTGATGCTCCGGCGGCCACAGCTTCAGCACCAGGTCGTCGCCGATGGCGAAGACGGGCAGCGAGCCCTCTTCGAACCGCACCACGTCGCCACGCAGGCCGAGGCGGTCGCGCAGCTGCTCGGCGTCGTGGTGCGAAAGCGTGGTCACTCCTGCTTGCGGGCGCGCGAAGGCTGCACCCGCATCGGCTCGCCCGGCATCTTCGGGTAGTCCGGCGGGTACGGCATCTCGCCACGCGGATCGGCCGCGTACCACTCCAGCAACGTCTCGATCCCGAACGCCTCGGAGTCCAGTCCCTCGTGCGGGTTTCCGCGCTCGGCAAGGTACTTCGGCACGGTCAGCACGTCGAAGTCGTCGGGATCCACAGTGGACAGTTCGTCCCAGGTGACCGGTGTCGACACGGTCGCGCGAGAGGTCCCTCGCACCGACCAGGCGGAGGCGATGGTGCGGTCGCGGGCGGCCTGGTTGAAGTCGATGAAGACGCGAGAGCCGCGTTCTTCCTTCCACCAGGCCGAAGTGGCCAAAGTCGGCGCCCGCTTCTCGACCTCACGAGCCAGCGCGATCACCGCGTGCCGGACGTCGATGAAGTCCCACTCCGGCCGGATCCGCACGGCGACGTGAATGCCGCGACCACCCGAAGTCTTCGGATAGCCGACCAAACCGGCGTCGGCGAGCACCTCGCGCAACACAGCGGCGACGGCAGCGGCGTCGCGGAAGTCGGTGCCCGGTTGCGGATCCAGGTCGATGCGCAGCTCGTCCGGGAGGTCGACCAGAGGACGCCGCACCGGCCACGGGTGGAAGTCGAACGTGCCGAGGTTCGCGGCCCACACGATCACGGCCTCCGACGTCGGGCAGATCTCGTCGGCCGGGCGACCGGAGGGGAACTTGACCTGCACGGTCTCCACGTACGAGGGAGCGCCCTTGGGCACGCGCTTCTGGTAGAACGCCTCGCCCTCAACGCCGTCGACGTAGCGCTTCAGCACGACGGGGCGGTCTCGCAGCACCGACAGCAGCACCGGGGCCACGGTGCGGTAGTACTCGACCACCTGGCCCTTCGTGATGCCCCGCGCCGGGAAGTACGGCTTGTCCGGGTTGGACACCCGCACCAGCTGGTCACCGACTTCGAGCTCGATCGCCTTCGCCTTCGCAGCAGCCACGCCAGAACACTAAAGGCCGCGGACGAACGCCGCGAGCGCCAGTTCGAAGCTGTCGCGGTCCAGTTCGCGGGCGACGCCGGGCAGGAGGTGGGCGCGGTCGAGGTGCGGATAGCGGCCGGAGTAGTCGGCCGGGTCCGCGGAGAAGCCGCTGGAGAACGAGCTCAGCGCCGAGCCGAACACGATGTACATCAGGCCCGCGGCGATCATCGTGGCCTCTCGGCGCGACCAGCCGGCGTCGACCAGCGCGCCGTGCAGGAGGTCCAGCCGCTGAAGCGACTCGTCGCGACCGGCCGGGCCGTACGCGAGGAACGGAACGATGTTCGGGTGCGACGACAGCGCCGTGCGGTACGAGCGCGCGCACCGGATCAGGCCCTCCCGCCAGTCGACAGTGAACCCCGACACGTCGACTGTAGACAATATGGAGGATGCGATGTCGTTGAGCAGCTGGTCCTTGGTGCGAACGTGCCCGTACAGCGACGCGGCCTGCACGCCCAGCTCCGCGGCGAGCTTGCGCATGGACAGGCCGTCGAGGCCGTCCCGGTCGATGATGGCCAGAGCCACCGACCTGATGCGGTCGGGACTCAGCAGGGGGGTGCTCGGCCGGGGCATGTGGGTTAACCTAACACTGTTCGGTTAATCGGGAGGACCCGTGGACTTGACGCTTTCGGACGAACACCGGCAGCTCAGGGAGCTTGCCCGGCGCTTCACTGACGAGCGCATCGTCCCGCACGCCACGCGCTGGGACCGCGACGAGGCGATCGACAGGGACCTGGTCCCTGCGCTCGGCCAGGTCGGGTTCCTCGGGCTCGGCATCGACGAGACCTACGGCGGATCCGGTGGCGACAACCTCGCCTACTGCCTGGTCCTCGAAGAGATCGCCCGCGGCGACTCGGCCGTCCGCGGGATCATCTCCGTCTCGCTCGGGCTGGTCGCGAAGTCGATCGCGAAGCACGGCACCGAGGAGCAGAAACAACGCTGGTTGCCCGGCCTCACCGCAGGCGCCGAACTGGGCTGTTTCGCACTGACCGAGCCCGGCACCGGAAGTGACGCCGGCAGCCTCGCCACGAAGGCCACGAAGACGGGCAACGGCTGGGTGATCAACGGCCGCAAGGTCTTCATCACCAACGGCACGTGGGCCGACGTCGCGCTGGTCTTCGCCAGGACCGGCGGACCTGGACCGAAGGGCGTCAGCGCGTTCCTCGTGCCCACCGGCCAGGAAGGCTTCACCGCCACCGAGATCAAGGGCAAGCTCGGCATGCGCGGCCAGGCCACCGCCGAGATCACCCTCGACGACGTCCACGTCGGCGACGACGCCCTGCTCAGCGAGGAAGGCTTCAAGCTCGCGATGGGCGCGCTCGACAAGGGCCGCATGTCCGTCGCGGCGGGCTGTGTGGGTGCGGCGAGAGGCGCGTTGGAGGCCGCGCTCGCCTACGCCAAGGAACGCGAGCAGTTCGGCAAGCCCATCGCGGCCTTCCAGCTCGTCCAGGAGCTCCTCGCGGACATGGCCGTCGAGACCGACGCCGCGCGCCTGCTCACGTGGCGCGTCGCCGACCTCGCGGACCGGAACCTGCCGTTCGGCACCGAAGCCTCCATGGCCAAGCTCTTCGCGAGCGAGGCCGCGGTCAAAGTCGCCAACAACGCCATCCAGGTCTTCGGCGGCTACGGCTACATCGACGAGTACCCGGTGGGCAAGTACCTGCGGGACGCCCGTGTCACCACCCTCTACGAGGGCACCAGCCAGATCCAGAAACTGCTCATCGGCCGTGCGCTGACGGGCATCAACGCATTCGTCTAAGGGGCAGAACATGGACTTCACGCTCGACGCCGAGCAGAAGGAGATCCGCGACTGGGTGCGGACCTTCGTGCGCAAGGAGATCATTCCGCTGGAGCCGGAGGTGCTGCGCCGCGAACGCGCCGGCCAGCCCGGCCTGCCCAAGGACGAGCTGAAGGCGCTGCAGGACAAGGCCAAGCAGGCCGGGTTCTTCGGTGTGCTGACCCCGCAGGAGTACGGCGGCATGGGCCTCGGCGCGATGATGACCGCGCTCATCGAGGCCGAGCTGGGCCGCAGCTTCGTGCCGTTCCGGTTCGGCGGGTACGCGGACAACATCCTGTTCCACGGCAACGAGGAGCAGAAGCAGCGCTACCTGCTGCCGACGATCTCCGGCGAACGTGTGTCGTGCTTCGCGATCACCGAGCCCGGCGCCGGCAGTGACGCCAAGGCCATCCGCACGTCCGCCGTCAAGGACGGCGACGAGTGGGTCATCAACGGCGAGAAGACGTTCATCACGCAGGGCAACGAAGCCGACTTCGTGATGGTGTTCGCGGTGACGGACAAGGAGAAAGGCGCCGACGGCGGCGTCACGTGCTTCCTGGTCGACCGCGACATGGGCTGGAAGTCCGAGCCCATCCCCACCATGGGCCAGTGGGGTCCGGCGGCGCTCGTGTTCGACAACGTCCGCGTGCCGGAGGAGAACATCCTCGGCGAGGTCGGCAGGGGCTTCCACCTCGCGATGCAGTGGATCGGCCAGGGCCGCTACCTGCTGCCCGCCCGCGCGCTGGGCAGTGTCGAGCGGCTCGTCGAGATGGCGATCGAGCAGGCCAAGAACCGCGTCACGTTCGGCCAGCCCATCGCCGAGTACCAGGCCATCCAGTGGATGATCGCCGACTCCGCGGTCGAGATCGAGGCGTTGCGCTGGCTCGTGCTGCACGCCGCGTGGCTCGTCGACCAGAAGCAGGACTCGCGGCAGGCGCAGTCGATCGCGAAGCTCTACGGCGGCATCAAGGCCAACGAGATCGTCGACCGGGTGCTGCAGATCCACGGCGGCATGGGCTACACCCGCGAGCTGCCGATCGAGCGCTGGTACCGCGAGCTGCGGCTGCTGCGCATCTACGAGGGCACCGACGAGATCCAGCGCCGCACGATCGCCCGCAACCTGCTCAAGGGCCACGCGAACATCCGGGGCTCACTGGGCTAGCACGTATCTTGGGGTGATGCTCCAGCACAGCATCCTCGGCGTCGTCGAACGACAGGTCCGCACCTGGTCGGCCGACGACGCCGAGGTGTACGGGGCGGCCGTCGGCGCCTACTCCCCCGCGTTCGCCATCCCGCTGCTGCAGCACGGCGGCCCGCAGCTGGGACTGACCGGCGCCGACATGACCCAGGTCCTGCACGCCGAACAGTCGCTGTGGCTGCACCGCAGGCTCCCCGCACACGGTTCCACGGTCGTCACCAAGACCGTCACCGGCATCTACGACAAGGGTTCCGGCGCTCTCGTCGTCAGCACGTGGGAGTCGGAGTACGCGTCAACGCGGTCGTCGTGCTTCATCAAGGGCGAAGGCGGTTTCGGCGGCGAACGGGGCGAGACGCGGAAGTTCACCGTTCCGGAGACCGAGCCTGAGGTCAGCTATTTCCAGACCTCGGCGCACCAGGCGTTGCGCTACGCCGAGACCGGTGACGTGAACCCGATGCACCACGACCCGGAGTTCGCCGCTCGCGCCGGGTTCGACCGGCCGATCCTGCACGGCCTGTGCACGCTCGGCATCACCGTGCGCGGCAAGGACTTCACCGAGCTGCACGCCCGGTTCACCGCACCGGTGCTCCCCGGTGACGAGCTCAGGATCGAGCACTGGCCGACCGGTGAGTTCCGCACGTTCGCCGGCGATCAGCAGGTTCTCATCGGATCGGTTCGGTTTTCCGAAGTGGACAGCCGCTGAACGTCCGCACGATCGGACACATGAGTACTGCCCTGTCGACCGTGGACTCCGGAATCGAACCGGTGCGCGTAGCGGTGGAGTCCCGCGACCTGATCAGCGCGGCCGGTGTGACGCACCTGCTGAAGAACTCGCCCCGAGTCCGAGTGGTGCAAGAGCGCACAGACGCGCATGTCCTGCTGGCTCTCGTCAACGAACTGTGCGCGCAACAGGCGGCACGGCTGCGGGCTTGCGGTTCCTCCAGGATCGTGGTGATCGCGGCACGTGTGCACGACCTCACACCGTCGATCGCCGCGCAGGCCGGGCTGGCGGTTCCCTTGCGGCGCGCGGACGTCAACGCCGAACGCCTGATCAAGCTGCTCGTCGGCGGCCACCACGTGCAGGACAGGTCGCCGGTGCTGAACGACCGCGATCTGCAGCTGCTGCGGCTGCTGGCCGACGGCGCGACGATCGCGGAGATCGCCGCGCGGCTGTTCTGCTCGGAGCGGACCGTGAAGTACGCGCTGCACCAGCTTTTGGAACGGTTCGGGCTGCGCAACCGCGTTCACGCCGTGGCGTGGGCCCTGCGCTCCGGCCTGTTGTAGGTCAAACAGGACCGAAAACCGACGACAGCTGCACGCGCCTGCTGATCCCGACCTTCCGGTAGACGCGGGTCAGATGCAGCTCAACGGCGCGCTGCGTGACGTTGAACCGCGTCGCGATCGCCCGGTTCGTCTCCCCGTCCAGCGCCAGCCGCACGATGCGGGACTCGTGCGGCGTCAGCTTCTCCCAGGCCGCCCCGCGCACAGGCCGGATCGGTTCGGCCAACGCCGCCCGCGCCTGCTCCCGCAACTCGGTCGCCCCCGCCCTTTCGGCGTCAGCCAACGCGGCCCGCGGCGCGCCGAGAGCGAGGTGCATGCGTGCGCGGTGGTGCAGCAGCAAAGTGCACGCCCATGCCGCTGCCAACGTGCCCGTGTAACCGAGACGCACCAAAATCTCCCGCGCCTCACCTGGACGTCCTCTGTCCACACAGGATGCGACGAACGCTCCCGCTCCCAACGCCACACAGCCTCTCGCGGGTGACGTCCGGGCGAGGTCACGCATGAGCCGGGCAACCTGGGCGTGGTCACCGTTCTCGTGGTGAGCCCACATTTCCAGGGCCACCAGCCAGTCGTTCTCCGCGCCGACGAGACGGGCCCGCAGCCGCGGCGCGAGATCCAGCACCGCGGCAGATCCGGTCCGCAGAAGTCCGAGCCCGGCGAGGACGAGCGACGGCAGCACCCTCGGCCCGCTCTCCGGCGTGCCGTCCGCGAGATCGCGCAGCACCTGCTCGGGATGCGCGGGAACGACCGGCGAACTCCCCGAAGCACCCAGAACGTCCTCGTCGCACTGCCAGTCGAGGACGACCGCGGCGAGCCATTCCGCCGCGTCGCCCTCGGCGGAAAGCCGGCACCGTGCGAGTTCGTCGGCCCGCGGCGGGATTCCGCAGCGCAGGTGGAGATCCGCCATCCCCACCACCACTTGTGCGGCGACCGGCTTGCTCAACGGCTCGCGGAGAGCGGCGCGCAGGCACCTCGCCGCGTTCTCCGGCCGTCCTGCCGCCCGGTGCAGCCGCGCCGCGCTGTGCAGCACTGGTGCTGCCCATTGCGTCCCAACGGGTTCGGCGCACGCCATGACGTGTTCGGCGACAGCGGCCGGTGGGTCGCACCGCCGATGCATGACGGCTGCCGCCGCACGGTGAAGGCGTTCCCTGGACTCGGGCGCCGTCTCGTGCCGGATCGCGTGGCTCAACGCCGGCGACTGGATGCGCATCGGCTCGTCGGCGGCGAGGCGTGCGTCAACGAGGCGTTCGAACGCGGCGAGCGTGCGGAACGACCCCATTCCGGCGACCTCGCAGAGCAGGTCCAGCGGCGCACTGCCCAGCACGGCGAGAGCACGGGCGACGGTCACCGCGTCGGCGTCCAGCACCTGCCAGTGCCGCCGCACGGCCCGCAGCAGCCGTGGCAGCCGCAGCCCGGGAAGCATGCCGCGCAACGAGTTCACCGCAAGGTCCGGAACAACGTCCAGGACATCGCTCAACACGCCCGGCGCGCCACCGCTGTACTCCAGGCACAGCGCGGTCAGCTCAGGCGAGGCCTCGACGTCGACCCGGCGCCGGATCATCTCGGCCACCGACGCGGCCTCGATCGGCCGCACCGGGACCCGCACGGCGTCGACCACCGCGAACGTGTCCGGGTCGAAGTCTCCGCCCGACCACCACAGCGCCCCGGAACCGCGACAGCCGCTCGGTCTCCTCGGCGGAGAGCTGCTCGGCGTCGTCCACCACGAGCACCGTGTGGCGGTCGACGCCGGACAACGCCCGAAGACCGCGCGCCGGCCGCAACCCGCTGCGCACCGCGATCGACGACGCGACGGACAGCAGGGCGCTCTTGCCCATCCCCGTCGCACCGTGCACGACGCACGACCGCGCACCACCACCGAGCGCGTCTGTCAAGACGGCGATCTCCCGGTCACGGCCCACGAGCAGGCCACCTGCCTCGCGCACGACGGTGCCGACGAGGCCTGGGCGAAGTGGGGCAACCATGCCGACCAGCAAATCGTCAGCGGGCGGGAAGGACCATGCAGAAGCACCGGCAGAAGTTCCGCAGGTCTGCCCGTTCGCACAAAACTGCTCGACGAATCAATTGGTAATGGCAATACGCGACTTTGAACCGATTCGGCGTTCCCTGCGTGAGAACTGCTGAACATAGGCGAACACTTCAGGGAGTCCCGATGCGGGTCGCGTCACGCACCGTCTTCGACTTCGTCCGCCCAGACGGCGCCACCGCCCCGGTGGAGACGCAACTGCTCTACCAGGCGGACGACCCGTTCGCGGTGACGATGAACTTCCACGCCGGCGGCGCGGTGGCCACCTGGATCATGGGCAGGGACCTGCTCGCCGAGGGCATAACCATGCCGGCGGGCGACGGCGACGTGCGGCTGCGACCGCACGCCGGCCGGGTGCTGGTGCTGGAGCTGATCTCCGACCGGCAGGTGACCGTGTTCCGGGTGCCGACGGGGACGCTGCGGAAGTTCCTCGACGCCACCTACCGGCTCGTGCCGCCCGGTTCCGAACGCTTCGACGCCGACGCGTTCCTCAGCATCGTCCTGCGCTGAGTCGTTCAAGCTGGGCCGTCTTCACGCAGGCAGGCTGATCCCGAGTGCTTCCGCCACCTCGTGCTGCAACCTGGTCATGCCAGGTGACTCGTAGCGCTCGCTCTCGGCCAGAGCGCGTACCCGGTGACGGATCGCCGCGTCGTGGTCGTTCATGCGATCGCAGAGGCCCGCGAGCTCCATCAACACGGACACCTTGACCTCCGGGTCGGAGAGCGACTCCACGGCCCCGGTCAGCTGTTCGCGCGCCTCGGCGAGCCGGCCGCGAGCAGCGTCCGGCTGCGGGTGTGCCGCGCCATCGACAGCAGGTTCGCGGCTCCCTGCCCGACCAGCTCCTCGGCCTCGGCGATCACGCTGAGCGCCTCCTCGTGCTCCTCCGCCGCGACCAGAGCGTCCGACAGGCGCAGCAGCAGTTGGGCGGCGTTCTCTAGCGCCACGCCACGTTGAATCCCACGCAACGCGCGTTCCTCCGCGACGCACGCCCGATGCGTCTCGACCGCGTCGGCGAAGCGGCCCAGCCGTTGCAGCAGAACACCGGTGTACGACAGCGCGAGCACCACGTTCATCGGCTGGCCGGCCTCGCGGAACAGGTCGGTGGCACGCCTGGCGTGGGTCACGCCCGCCGCGTGGTCGCCGAGCCGGGTCTCGATGGCCGACCGGTAGTAGTGCGCCCAGGCCGTCTCCGCCAGCGAGCCGCACTCCTCGGCGACCCGCAATGCCTCCTGGTGCCACCGCATGGCCAGCGGGATGTGCGTGTGCCGCGCGACGTAGACCCAGCACACGAAGTTGAGCTGCTGAGCCTGCTGCTCCAGCTCGCCCAGCTCCCCCGCGGCGCGCACGCCTGCCGTGTAGACCTCCAGCCACAGGTCACCGGTCGCGCGGTGGTCGGAGTACCAGTGCATCGACCGCGCCAGCGCCAGCACCCGCTCGTACGCGCCGTCGCCGACGGCCTCCCGGAACGCACCGCGCCAGTTCGCGAGCTCGTCGGACAGCCAGCGGTCGGCGCTCGCCAGGTCCGACGCGCCCTTGTCGTCGGGGAGGAACGCCGACGCGGCTTGCATCGCAGTGGACAGCAGCCAATCGCGCGTGCGCAGGCGGTGCTTCTCGAGGTCGGGTTCCTCGCTGTGCAAACGTTCGCGCGCGTAGTCGCGGATCAGGTCGTGGAACGAGTACCGGCCGGGGACGTCCGGACGGAGAAGGCTCGCGTCGACGAGTTCCTCCAGCAACGTCTCCGTGTCGTCCGGCGGCATGTCTGCGGCGACCGCGGCGAGCGCGACGGACGTGTCCGGGCCGTGGATCAGCGCAAGCCTGCGGAAGAGCATCGCGCTCTCGGGGGCGAGCAGCCGGTAGGACAGCTCGAACGCGGTGCGGACCTGGACGTCACCGGTCGCGAGCACGTCGAGGCGTTCACGTTCGTCGGAGAGCTGTTCGGCGAGGTGGCGCAACGACCACGTGGTGGGGCCGGTCAGCCGGTGGCCCGCGATGGCGAGCGCCAGCGGGACGCCGCCGCACAACGTCGCCACCAGGTCCGCCGACTCCACGTCGGCCTTGATCCGGTCGGCACCGGCGGTCGCGGCGAGCAGCGCGACGGCACCGTCGTGGCGCAGCGGGCCGACGGTCGAGGCGGTGCCGGCAGTCCAGCCCGGCGAGCACGTTGCGGCTGGTCACCAGCACGAGCGAACCGGGACTGGCGGCGAGCAGCGGACGGACCTGGGCCTCGTTCGCGGCGTTGTCGAGCACCAGCAGCACGGTCCGTTCCCGCAGCATCGACCGGTAAAGGCGGACGCGGTCACCCGGATCGGACGGCATCCGCGCGTCGGGCACGCCGAACGCCCGCAGCAGCCGCGCGATCGCCCGTTCCGCCGACAGCGGGGCCGGGTCCATGCCGCGCAGGTCGAGATGGAGACAGCCGTCCGTGAACCGACCGGCGAACCGGTGGGCGGCATCCACTGCGAGAGAGGTCTTGCCCACGCCCGGAGGTCCGTGCACGACGACGACGTCCAGCACCGACGACGCGGCCGCGCGGCCGATGGACTCGGCGAGCTGCTGCTGCTCCGATTCACGGCCGATGAGGCACTCTGCCGGTGGTGGCGCGCAGTCCGTCCGTTCCGGACGTGGCTGAGCCACTTCGGAAGACCTGGCGAGCGCGACGAACTCGGCGGCCTCGGTGCCACCGAGGCCGAGGCCGGTCACCAGCAGCTCGACGGTCTGCGCCTGCGGGCTGTGCACCCGGCCGCGTTCGAGGTCGCTCAGCGTCCGCACACCCAGTCCTGTGCGGGCGGCGAGGTCCTCCTGGGTGAGTGCCGCCCGGCGCCGGTAGAAGCGCAGGAACTCGCTGAAGGTGGTCGCGCGCATTCCCTCACCCTCTGGACAAGCCCTCACCCTCCGACAAGCACCGCCGCACCTCGGCGGCGATCTCGCGCGTCGCGTCGGTGTCCCACCGTTCGCATGCTGCGAGCGAGTCTCGCAGATGACGTTGACACGCGCTGTCGTCACCTCGTGACTTGGCGTTGCCGGCGAGCGCCCGCAGTGTCTCGATCTCCCCGACCCCGTCGCGGGCCAGGCGGAACCCTTCGAGCGCTCGTGCCAGGTCCTCATCGGACTCGGCGATCCTGCCCGCGGCTCGATGGGCTTCAGCGCGGTGCGCCAACGTTCGCGCACGCCACGACGTCATGTGCGCGCGTTCGTAGACGTCCTCGGCCTCGGTCAGCACTGAGACGGCCTCGTCCGGCCTGTGAGCGTCTATCAGTGCGAGGCCGAGCCATCCGAGCGTGCGGCCGAGGGACGAGAGTTCGTAGGTGGTGTGCGCGTGGGCGCGCTGTTCGTTCGCTACTTCTTCGTGCACGACGACCGCGGCCTCCGGATGGTTCATCCGCCGCCACAGCACGCCGAGCACGGACCGTGCGATCAGCACATCCATGGGCTCGTGCATCGACTCGATGGCCTTGAGGCACACGCGTTCGGCTTCTTCGTGCTCACCGAGTCCGCTGTGCGCGGCCGACGCGATCAGCCACACCCAGCCGAGGTGCCCGGTCTCCCCCGACGACTCGGCGAGCCGTGCCGCGCGGGTCAGCACCTCCAGCGCGGGTCCTGACCGGCCGGCCACGTCGAACAGCACCCAGCCGAGCTGGCTGAGCACCACGATCTCCTGCCACGGCGGGAGCGCCGGGGCGAGCGCTGCGCGGTAGACGCGTTCCCAGACCAGACCCGGTTCGACGGCCGCGTAGTGCGAGAGTGCGATCACCGCTCGGGCCACGTCGTCGTGCATGCCTCTGGCCTGCGCCTGCTCGACGATCTCGGGCACCAGGTCGCGGTGCTCGTCCAGCCAGCGCCTCGCCGCCGGCACGTCCGGGAAAGCCCTGCCGCGTGGACGCACCCGCCGCGCGTCGCCCGTCTGTCCGAAGAGGACACCCGCTGCCACCGCGGATTCCAGCAGCCAGGCGAGCATCCTGCGGTGCGCGTCGTCGTCCGTTGCGTCGATCAGGCCGGTGGCGAACGTCCGGACCAGGCCGTGGATCGAGTAGCCGTCGCCGTCCGCGTCGATGAGGCTGACGTCGGCGAGGTCCTCCAGCACCCGTTCCGCCTCTGTCACGCAGAGGCCGGTCAGCTCGGCGGCGAGCTCAGGGGTGACGCGGGTGCCGACGAGCAGCCCGAGCCGCCGGAACATCAGCTTCGCAGTCTCCGGCAGGTGCGCCATCGACACCTCGAACGCGCCGCGCACGTCGAGGTCGCCCGCCGTGAGCGCGGCCAGGCGCCGTTCCTCGATCTGCTCCACCAGGTGCCGCAGCGGCCAGCGCGGCCTGCTGGCGAGCCGGTTGCCCGCGATCCGCAACGCCAGCGGCGACATCCCGCACAGCGTGACGAGCTCCGCGCGGTGTCGGGATCGGCTTCGACGCGCGCGGGCCCGATGATCGACGCGAGCAGCTCGACGGCGGCCGGTTCGGTGAGCCCTCCGAGCCGGATCCACGTGGCGTCCGCCAACCCGGCAAGCCTCCGTCTGGACGTCACGATCGTGAGGCAGCCCGGATCTGCCCTGAGCGTGCGGATCTCCTCCTCTGTGCTCGCACCGTCGAGCACGAGCAGCAGGCGCTTTCCCGCGAGCAACGACCGGTAGAGCCTTGTTTGCCCGTTCGCGTCCTCCGGCACGTGCTCTGCCGGAGTGCCGAGGTCCTTGAGCAACCGTTCGAGCGGTGGTGTGGCGCCCTCCAGCTCGACGAGCAGCTGGCCGTCCGGGAAACGTCCCTCAAGCAGATGCGCTGCTCTCACGGCGAGACTGGTCTTGCCGGTTCCCGCAGCGCCGTGGACCACCACGAGCCCGCCGTGCATGGACGCGATCGTGTCGAGCTCCGTGTCCCTGCCGACGAGGTCCGCGACGTACGGCGGCAGCGACCAGACCGGACTAGTCACCGCGATACGGCCCGCCCTGGCGAGCCGGCGCAGCTCGTCGCGGCTGGTTTCGTCGAGATCCAGCGCGTCGAGAAGGGCCTCGGTCGTGCGGCGCTGAGGAGAACGGGCGCGGCCGCGTTCCATGTCGCTGATGGCGCGGACGCTGACGCCGGAACGGGCGCTGAGCTCCTCCTGGCTGAGCCCGGCGTTCTTGCGGTGCTGCAGGAGCCGGGCACCGAACGTCATGCCACCGAAGTTAGTGGTTCAAGCTCGCCATCATCTGCGCACACACCCGAGAGAGGTGCCGGCGCATCACGGTCGACGCCCTGGCCGCGTCACCGTCCGCGACCGCCTTGACGAGTTCGTCGTGGTCGTCCATCGACGCGTGCTGGTGCGGCGGGTCGTCCTCCAGCGCGCTGCGGAGGAGAACCACTCGTTGCTGCACGAGCCGCACCTGCTCGGCGATGTGCGGGCTGCGGGCCGCGTCGAGCAGCGTCTGGTGGAACGCGAGGTCCAGCCGGTACGGGAACGGCTGCCCGGCTTTGTAGTTGCTGCGGCTCTCCGCGCACACCTCGTGCAGGCGGACCAGGTCGACATCAGTCCGCCGCGACGCCGCCAGTTCCGCGGCCGCGCATTCGAGGGCGGTACGCAGCTCGAACAGCGCTTTGACGTCCTCGGCGTCGGCATCGGGCACGAACGCGCCCCGGTGCGGCACCAGCGTCAGCAGCCCTTCGGAGGCCAGGTGCCGGATCGCCTCGCGCAACGGCCCGCGGCTGATGCCGAGCTTCTGCGCCACCTCGACCTCGTTCACCCGTGAGCCTGGAGGGATTTCCCCAGTGAGCACCTGTTCGCGCAAGACGTCCACGGCCTGTCCGGCCAGACTGAGGTGCAGCGGGGTCGGAGGTGTCACCTTCGTCTCCTGATCTGGACGGCACCGGCCGTCCTCCCGCTAAACTAGCGAACGTGTCAACTGTCGACAGTTGGCAGTTTCGGACCTGAGTGCGGGAGGCGACATGGGACACGAGGTCGTGGCAGAGGTCTGGCGAGGCGACTTCCTGGAGTCGGTGCACCACGGCACCGTCGTCGCGACCGACCCGGCCGGCGCCCCCACGCTGTCGGTCGGACGGCCCGGCGACATCGCGTTCCCGCGCTCGTCGAACAAGCCGCTCCAGGCCCTCGCGATGCTCCGCAGCGGTCTCGACCTCGACGGCGAGCTGCTCGCCCTCGCGTGCGCCTCGCACTCGGGCGAGGACTTCCACGTCTCGGGCGCGCTCCGGATTCTGGCGTCCGCCGGTCTGAGCGAGGACGCCCTGCAGTGCACCCCTGACCTGCCGATCGGTGAGGACGCCCGCGCCCAGCACCTCGCCCGTGGCCTGTCCGCCGCACCGAAGTACATGAACTGCTCGGGCAAGCACGCCGCAATGCTCGCCACCTGCGTCGCCAACGGCTGGTCCACCGCCGACTACCTGGACCCCACTCACCCGCTGCAGGTCGCCACCCGTCTCACTATCGAGGACGTGGCCGGCGAGCCCGTCGCGCAGGTCGGCGTCGACGGCTGCGGTGCCCCCATCTTCGCCATCAGCCTCACGGGCCTGGCCAGGGCGTTCGGCCGCCTGGCCGCCGCGCAGGAAGGCACGCTAGAACACCGTGTCGCCGCCGCCATGAACGCCTACCCGCAGTGGGTCGGCGGCACCGGCCGCGACGTCACCGTCCTGATGGACGCCCTGCCCGGCGTCATCGCCAAGGACGGCGCCGAGGGCGTCTACGCCGTCGGCCTGCCCACCGGAGAAGGCGTGGCCCTGAAGATCGCCGACGGTTCCTCACGCGCCCGCGCCGTCGTCATGGTCGCGGTGCTCAAGCGGCTCGGGGTCGACGTGAGCAAGGTCGAGGACCTCGCCACGGTGCCGGTTCTCGGTCACGGCCGGGCCGTCGGCGCCGTCAAGCCCTCGCTCGCGCTGGCCGGTTGACGACCCGTTCCCGCGTGAACGCCCGGCACACCTGAATACCTGCCCCCAGCCACTAAGCTGGGGGTTATGGGCGATTCGAAGGACGAGCGCGAGAAGTTCCAGGAGGAGCTGATCGGCCTCGACCCACACGACCCCGAGACGAAGGCGTTCGCCGAGCACCTCGACCGGATGAAGCGCGAGCGCCCCGGTTTCACCGTCGAGGGGTACCTGGAGGGTGTCCAGGACTTCGCCGACTCGGCGAACCGGACGACCGGGCACCAGCGGCTGCTCGCCGTAATCGTCGTGGGACTGCTGCTGCTCGGCGTGATCCTGACGATCTGGTTCGCGCTGGGCGACATCCTGTCCATCATATTCTGATCCAAACGAGACCGACTCCTTAACGAGGCCTTACAGCCCCGGAAGCCGGCTCACAGCCGGGAAGCCCCACGACAGCGGCGGCGTTATAAAGGGTCATGGAACCTGTTGTCGGCGCCACCCCCAAAGTCGTGCGTTCCGAAGAGGAATGGCGCGCCCAGCTGAACCCCGCCGAGTACGCGGTGCTGCGCCAGGCAGGCACCGAGCGTCCGTGGACGGGCGAGTACACCGAGACCAAGACCGAAGGCGTCTACGAGTGCCGTGCCTGTGGAGCCGAGCTGTTCCGCAGCGACACCAAGTTCGACTCGCACTGCGGCTGGCCGTCGTTCTTCTCGCCACTGGCGGGAGACTCGGTCATCCTGCGTGAGGACCGCGCGCTCGGCATGACCCGCGTCGAAGTGCTCTGCGCCACGTGCCACAGCCACCTCGGGCATGTTTTCGAAGGTGAGGGGTACCCCACGCCGACGGACCAGCGGTACTGCATCAACTCCGTCTCCTTGAAACTCGTTCCGTCCGAATAGGAGACTGAGCCCGAGTCCGGTCGCACTGGACCGGACCGACCTGGGAGGCGCAATGATCTTCTTCGGTACCGACGGCGAAGGCTCCAGCGGAGTCGATGGCGGCTCGTCGAGCTAGGCCACCAAGAGTGAGCCACACCCACAAATCAATGACAGATCGCGGACAACCCTAAGGCTTCGTCAACAAGCCTTGTGAGGCTGTGGCCCGGACCACACCATGAACGTCACCGAAGCAGTTTCGGGGCAGTCAGGGGGTGGGTCGCATGCAGAGGCCTTGGGGGTTGTCCGGACCGGAGTTCCTTCAGCTGTACTGGATCGGGCTGGCACTGGCGGTGCTGGTCGTGGTCATCGTTCGGGTACGCGTGCGGGCTGGTCACAGCGACCAGCCCGTGCGCTCCCTGGACATGGACGAGCTCGCCTACCTTGCGGGCGGTCCAAGGCGCGTGGTCGAGACGTCCATCGCGCGGCTGCTCACCTCGGGTGAGCTTCGCACTTCCCGGCGTGGCGCCGTTCAGGTCACGTCCACCACGCGGTCACTCAACCCGGTGGACCGCGCCGTCATCACCGACAGCCAGCGCTACACCAACCGCACCCTCAACCTGATGATCCCCTCCGTCTCCAGGGACGGCGTCGTCACCGCGATCGGCAGGCGACTCGAGGACCTGGGCCTGGTCGTCAACCCGGACGTCGCGAAAAGCGCGCTGCGCAAGGGATCCATCGTGTTGTGGGTGCTGCTCGCGATCGGTGTCGCCCGCTGGGTCAACGGCATCGCCATCGACGCGCCCGTCGGCTGGCTGACGCTGCAGCTCGTCGTCACCGGCGTGCTGATCTGGCTCCTCACTCGGCGCAGCAAGCACGTGCGCACGAGCAAGGGGAACAACGTTCTCGACGCGGCCCGCACCACGAGCAGTGGCAGGCCCGCGACCTCCGACGACGCCTTGTACGCGGGCGCGGCAGGGGTGGTTCTCTTCGGCGGCCTGGCCGTCTACCCGGATCTGGCGGTGCGCAGCTCGCTGCTCGCCTCCTCCACCAACGCCTCCGCGAGCTCCAGCACTTCCAGCTACAGCTCGTGTTCGACAGGCTCTTCCTCGTGTTCGAGCGGAAGCAGCTGTGGTGGAGGCGGGGGCGGAGGCGGCTGCGGCGGTGGCGGCGGCTGATCCGTTGTTCGGTCCATTTCAGGTAACACAAGGAACCCGGGGGTAGATCTCACGTCGAAGATGCACTGGCACCAGTGAGGGGAGTGCTGATGGCCAAGCCTTCGACAGCCGCGGTGATGTCCGTGGAGGAGATCGGGTTCCTGGCAGGGGGACCGGGCAGGGCGGTGGAAGCCGCTCTCGCCCGGCTGATGGACGGCGGTCTCGTGCGCATCTCCCGCGAGGGACTCGTGACCGCCGTCTACCAGAACGGTTACGGCGCGACGACCGCGCTCGAGGCGTACATCCTCTCCGGGCTGCACGGCACCGCTCGTCCGATCCCGCAGGTCGTGCAGGTCGCGATGGGCAGCCAGGAGATGGGCTCGTTGCGGCACAGCCTGACCGCCCGTGCGATGGTGCGCCGGAAGTGGGGCAAAGCCGGCGGCGGCACCCGTGCGTTCCGGACACTGCTGATCCTCCTCGCCATCGCCTCCGCGATCAGCGCGATCGCGTTCGACGGGAAGCTGATCGCACTGACGGTGGTGCTGCTGTTCCTCACGTTCCTGATGCGGAACAAGGGCAGGGTCACCACGCTCGGCAAGAGCGTGCTGCTGTACGCGATGAGATACCCGCGCGGTGATGCGGACGTGGTGGCGTTGCACGGCCTGCGCCGCGGCGGGCAGCGCACGAGGAAGTCCAGTTCGGACAGTGGCGGTTGCGGTGGCGGCTGCAGCAGCTCGTACGACTACAGCCACCACAGTTGCGCCGGTTCGTCGTCGAACTGTTCCAGCAGCAGTTCCAGCAGTTGTTCCAGCAGTAGCAGCAGCTGCAGCAGTTCCAGCTCCAGTTGCAGCAGCAGTAGCAGCAGTAGCTGTAGCAGCAGTTCCAGCAGTTGAGGGGGACACCGATGGCAACACCTACGACCACATCGGGCTTACAGCTGTCCGCGGAGCAGATCGGCTATCTGGCGGCGGGTCCTGGCCGGGCAGCCGAGACCGCGCTGGCCCGGCTGCTCGACGCGGGCCTCGTGCGCGTGTCCCGCGACGGCCACGTGTCCGCCGTGCACCAGAACAACCACGGCGCGGCCACCCGGCTGGAGGCACGCGTCCTCACCCACGTGCGGATGCCCGTCCGGTTCGACGAGGTCGTGAAGACCGCCGCGTGGAGCACGGAGATGCAGTCGCTGCACCAGCAGCTGCGAGAGCAGGGGCTGACGCAGAACCCTCGCCGCCGGCTCCCGACGTGGTGGGTCTTCCTGGTGGTCGGGGGTGTGCTGACCGTGCTCGGCATCGGGACACCGGAGTTCCTCATCGGTGCGG
Organism: Lentzea indica; assembly: GCF_012184385.1. GTDB lineage: Bacteria > Actinomycetota > Actinomycetes > Mycobacteriales > Pseudonocardiaceae > Lentzea > Lentzea indica. The sequence continues at coordinate 53,412 of NZ_VSRL01000016.1, read as the reverse complement.
CGGCATTCCTGCTGTTCGCCGTCTGGGTGCGCGGCCGGGACCCGGTCACCAGGGCGGGCAAGGCGGCGGTGCGGCCGGTGGCCGCGACCGACCGGGTGCTCGCGGTGGCGTTGTACGGCTTCCGCGGCAAGGTCGCCGGCCAGAACGTCGGCGACCTCTTCGACCTGTCCCAGAGCGTCGTCAAGATGGTCCAGCTCAAGCGCAGGAAGTCCTCTTCGGACGGTGGCGGGAGCGGGTCGGCCGCGGCGTGCGGCAGCTGCGGCAGCGGGTGTGGTAGCAGTAGTTCGTCGAGCGGTGGCAGCAGCTGCGGCGGCGGTGGCTGTGGTGGCGGCGGAGGAGGCGACTGATGGCGGGGATCACGGACCTGGGCGTCGGCATCGGCTGGCGCTCGGAGATCGACCTGACCGTGGAACGGCTGCCCGGCGTGGACTTCGTCGAGGTCGTCGCCGAGAACCTCCACATCGGACACCTGCCGGAATCGGTGACGCTGCTGCTGGAACGCGGCGTCCCGGTGCTCCCCCACGCCGTGTCGCTGTCGCTGGGCGGCGCGGACCAGGTCGACCTCGACCGGGTCTCGCACCTGGGCGAGATCGCCGAGGCGGTCGCGCGCCGATGGTCAGCGACCACGTGTGCTTCGTCCGGGCAGGCGGACTCGACTCCGGCCACCTGATGCCGGTGCCGCGCACCAAGGACGCGCTCGACGTGCTCGTCGCCAACGTCAAGCTGGCTCAGCAGAACCTGCCCGTCCCGCTCGCGCTGGAGAACGTCGCCGCGTTGCTCGAATGGCCGGACGGCGAACTGTCCGAGGGCCAGTTCCTCGCCGAGCTCGTCGAGCGCACGGACTGCTGGCTGCTCGTCGACGTCGCGAACCTGTACGCGAACGCCCGCAACATCGCCACGGATCCGGAACGGTTCCTCGACGAGATCCCGTTGGAGCGCCTGGCTTACGTGCACGTGGCCGGCGGCGTAGACAACGGCGACGTCTACCACGACACCCACGCCCACGCCGTGCTGCCGGAAGTGCTCGGTGTGCTCGACGAGCTCTGCTCACGAGTCAGGCCACCCGGCGTTCTGCTGGAGCGCGACGACAACTACCCGTCCGACACCGAAATCGCGTCCGAGCTGGCCGCGATCCGCGCGGTCGTGGACAAACACCGTGGCTGAAATGAACAGTGCCGATCCCAAGGACACCAAGTCGGGAAGGTTGGGGCGAATCGACGAAGAGCGTGTCGACTCGCCCCAACCTTCCGGTAATGATCCTTCGGCCGCACGCGAAAGGCTTGCCGCCCAGCAGTCCGAGCTGTTGAATGCATTGCTCGCGAACGGGCCAGCCCCGGCGGGATTCGACGAGCAACGCCTCGGCGTCGAACGTCGCGCGTTGCTGTCGAAACGCCGCGGCATCGTGCGGATGCTGGCCCCTGACGTCGCCGACGAGCTCGGCGACAGGTTCCGGCCGCTCTTCGACGCCTACGCCGTGGAACACCCGCGTCGTGCGGGCTCACGCGCGCGCGAGGATGCCGCGTCGTTCGCGGAATGGTGCCGTGCCGCAGGGGAACTGTCAGTGAAACGCAAGGCGCGCTGGAAGTTCTGGCAGTCGAACTGACGGGCGAACGAAGCCCCGCCAACAATCCCCCGTTCAGCCCTGTGTGACCCCAGCCACCATCGATACGTTCGAAAGGGTCGGGGGACCTTTTCAATTGCTGCGGAAGGTTTTCCGGCCTGCGCGGACCACAGCGCGCAGAAATTCGAACCATGAGGGGATTCGAATGGGCGGAAAAATCAAAGTGCTGGGCGCCGCCTTCACGGCGCTCGCACTGACCGCGGTACCGGCCCTTGGGGCGCATGCCGCACCACAAGCCGGCACACCGCAGAAGGCGATCGACGAGGTCACCCTCGTCACCGGCGACAAGGTCCTTCTTGGACAGGGACAGCACGTCGTCGCGATTCAGCCCGGTGAGGGCAGGAACGGCATGACGTTCAAGACGCACCGCGGTGCCGACGGGCACACGACGGTCGTCCCGAAGGACGCGTTCGGGCCCCTGGCGGCGGGCCGGCTCGACCGCAGACTCTTCGACGTCACCACGTTGCTGGAGTTCGGCTACCGGGACCGGATGCCGTTGATCGTGGACGGCCGGGCCAGAGCGGGGGCACGGTCCTCGAACGACTGGGCGGCTCTCCAGGCCGAGGCCGGCTCCGGTGACAAGATCTGGCTCGACGGCATCCGCAAGCCGAGCCTCGACCGCAGCGTCGCCCAGATCGGCGCACCGGCCGCACACCAGCGCGGTGTCACCGGCAAGGGGATCAAGGTCGCCATCGTCGACACCGGTGTCGACGAGAAACACCCCGATCTCGTGGGTCAGCAGATCGCGGAGAAGAACTTCACGACCGACCCCGACAACACCGACAAGGTCGGCCACGGCACCCACGTCGGCTCGACCGTCGCGAGCCACGACTCGAAGTACGGCGGCGTCGCACCGGGCGCACAGCTGCTCGACGCCAAGGTCTGCATCGAGTTCGGCTGCCAGGAGTCCTGGATCCTCGACGGCATGCGCTGGGCGGCGGAGCAGGGCGCCCAGGTCGTCAACATGAGCCTCGGCGGCGGCGACACCCCGGAGATCGACCCGCTCGAGCAGGCGGTCAACGACCTGACGGCCAAGCACGGCACGTTGTTCGTCATCGCGGCGGGCAACTCCGGTTCGCCGGGCTCGGTCAGCTCGCCCAGCACGGCGGAGGCCGCGCTGTCGGTCGGTGCCGTGGACCGCGACGACAAGCTCGCCCCGTTCTCCAGCAAAGGTCCTCGCGCTGGAGACAGCGGGCTCAAGCCCGAGGTGACCGCACCGGGCGTCGACATCGTCGCGGCGGCTGCAGGGACCAACGGCGAACACTTCGCGGCGAGCGGCACGTCCATGGCGACGCCGCACGTGGCGGGTGCCGCGGCCCTGTTGCGCCAGCAGCACCCGGAGTGGACGCCCGCACAGCTCAAGTCGGTGCTGGCCACCACGGCCAAGCCGACGGCGGGCGTGAGCGCGTTCGACCAGGGCGCCGGCCGCATCGACGTGGCCAAGGCGATCAACCAGGTGCTGACCGCCGACGTCGTCGCGGTGAACCTCGGCCGCCACGAGTGGCCGCACGGTGACGACAAGCCGGAGACCAAGTCGATCACCTACAGCAACCCGACCGACTCGCCGATCACGCTCGACGTCACGCTCTCGAGCAGCGCCCCGCAGGGCATGTTCTCGCTGAGCGCCTCGAAGGTCACGGTCCCCGCCAAGGGCACCGCGTCCGTCAACGTCACCGGTGACACCCGCGTCGGCACCAGGGACGCCGCGTACACCGGCGAGGTCGTCGCCACGTCCGGTACGCACACCGTCCGCACGCTCGTCGGCGTCGACCGCGAGGTGGAGAGCTACAACCTCACGATCGACCTCACCGGCCGCGACGGGCAGGATCCTGCGAGCGCGATGACGTTCATCGCCGGCCTCGACAACCAGGCGTTCAAGGTCGTCTTCGGCGCAGGTGACCAGAAGGTCCGCCTGCCCAAGGGCACCTACGTCGTCGACTCGTCGGTCAGCACAACGGAGAGCATGGCCATGCTCCTCCAGCCCACCGTGAAGCTGACCGGGGATCTGACGATCAAGCAGGACGCCCGCCTGGCCCAGCCGCTGTCGGTGACGGCGCCGGAACCCGTCGGCACCTTCGTCGTCGGCGAGCTCTCCTGGAAACGCACGTTCGGCGACGCGACGATGAGCTCCTCGCTCATCTCGTTCGGTGGCTTCGACCGCATCTTCGCGGCCCAGGTCGGCGGGCCGCTCCCGTCGAAGGAGCTGTCGTCGATGGCGACGCTGCACGCCAACTCCGCCGCCGACCCGGCGAAGTACTTCCGGCTCGCGTACCCCGTCGGGGGCAGCCTCCCGAACGGCCTCACGCGTGCCCCGGAGCTCAAGGACCTGGCTCGCGTCGAGACCTCCATCGGCAACCGGAAGCCGGACAGCCTCGCCTCCAAGGGCGCGTTCCCGACGTCGGTGCACGGAATCGGCGGCGGATCGGCGCTCTACCAGGTGCCGGCGGGTGCCAAGCCCGTCGACTACGTGACGACCGAGGACGTGCGCTGGCAGGGCATCGTGAGCATGTCGCACGCCAACGGCGCCCAGGAGCAGCACATCTCCGGGATGCACAAGTACGCGGCGGGCAAGACCTACCAGGAGCAGGCGGCCAAGCCGGTGTTCTCACCGGGCCTGCCGGAGTCGCCGTTCCCGTTCGCCCAGCGGTCCGGCGACCGGATGTTCCTCCGCGTGCCGCTGCTGAGCGATGCGAGCAACGGGGAGGGTGTTTCCACTGTGGACAGTGCACGTGCCGCGCTGTACCGCAACGGTGTCCTCATCGGCGAGACGACCACTCCTGGCGGCAGCTTCCAGAACGTGCCGCCGCAGGAAGGCGACTTCCGTGCCGAGGTGAGCCTCGACCGGAGCACTCAGTTCGAGTTCAGCACCAGGGTGTCCGCGGCGTGGACCTTCAAGTCCAAGGCCACGGACAAGGTGGACACGCTGCCGCTGTCGGTGGTGCGGCTCCAGCCGAAGCTCGACGCCAACGGCGCGGTGCCCGCGGGCACGTTGCAGCGCGTCGGGTTGCTCACCCAGTCCCAGGGCGACACGGGCAAGGTGCGCGTCACCGGTGTCGAGTACTCACACGACGACGGCCAGTCGTGGCGCCGTGCGGGTGTGGTCGGCAACAGCGCGCTGATCTACCACCCGGCGAACGCGCAGTGGACCTCGGTGAAGGCCACCGCGACGGACGCCAAGGGAAACACCGTTGAACTGACCGTGATCCGCGCCTACAAGGTCACGGCAGGTTAAGTACGAGCTCGGCCGCCGGGACGCGGGTGCCCGTGTAGAAGGGGATCTCCTCACGCACGTGCAACCGCGCCTCGGTGCCGCGCAGGTGGCGCATGAGGTCGACGATGCGGTGCAGTTCGTCGGCCTCGAACGCGAGCATCCACTCATAGTCGCCCAGCGCGAACGACGCGACGGTGTTCGCGCGCACGTCCGGGAAGTCGCGGGCTTCCTTGCCGTGGTCCGCCAGCATCTTGCGGCGGTCCTCCTCCGGCAGCAGGTACCACTCGTAGGACCGCACGAACGGGTAGACGCACACGTACTTGCGCGCCTCTTCACCCGCGAGGAACGCGGGGATGTGGCTGCGGTTGAACTCAGCCGGGCGGTGCAGGGCGACCTGCGACCAGACCGGCGTCGAGACCTTGCCGAGCGGGGTGCGGCGGAAGCCGGTGTAGGCGGCCTGCACCTGCTCGATCTCCTCGGCGTGCCACCAGATCATGAAGTCCGCGTCGGCGCGCAGACCGGCGAGGTCGTAGACGCCGCGGACGACGACGCCCTTGCCCTCCAACGCGTCCAGGTAGTTCTGGGTCTCGCTGGCAGCAGCCGAACGGTCCTCCGGCAGCTTGCCGGGTTCGACCCGGAACACCGACCACATCGTGTAGCGGATGGTGTCGTTGAGTTCGTTGTAGTTCAGGCGCGCCATACGTCCATCTTGGCACGGGCTCTTCAGCGGCGAACGCGGCCCAGCAGGTGTGCTGCGACACGGGCGGCGGCCGAGTCGGCGGTGGCGATGCAGGCGGGCACACCCACGCCGTGCAGCGTGGCGCCGGCCACGGCGAGGCCCGGAACGTCGCCGATGCCCTTCTCGATGGTCTCCACGAGGTCGACGTGGCCGACGCCGTACTGCGGCAGCCCGCCACCCCAGCGCTGCACCACGTAGTCGATCGGCGCGGCTTTGATCCCCGTCAGCTCGTGCAGGTCGTTGCGCACGGCTTTGACGAGGTCGGCGTCGCTGCGCTGGAGCAGCGCCGTCTCGCCATGTCGCCCGACCGAGCCGCGCAGAATGACCGGTTCGCCGTAGTGAGCCCATTTCCGGCTGGAGAACGTGAACGCCTTGGCGGTGAACGGGGTGATGCGGTCGGAGTACCGCTCCCCCTCCGCGATCAGCACGCCAGAGCGGTCCGGCAGCTCGGTGCCCGGCGGCAGCGCCAGCGCGACGACCGCCATCGAGGCGACCTCGACCTTGCCGTACGCGGCGGACACCTGCGGCGCGATCTCGGAGAGCAGCTTCCGTGCTGACGGAGCCGGAACCGCGAGCACGACGCCGTCGCACTCCAGGTACTCCGGGGTCGCCGCCGAGCCGATCTCCAGCCGCCAACCGTCGCCGAGCCACGACAGCACGCGGACCGGAAGGCCTAAGCGCACCTCGGGTTTCGCGATCTCCGCGAGCCTGTCGACGAGCGTCGAGACACCGCTGCTGAGGCTGGCGAACACGGGTGGTCGCGCGGCGCGTGGCTGCGGCGGCGCGGGCATCATCATCGCGGCGGCCGCGAGCAGCGAGCCGACGCCCTTGTCCAGCAGCGTCGCGATCTGCGGCATCGTGGCGCGCAGGCCCAGCTCGTCCGCGCGGCCCGCGTAGACGCCACCCAGCAGCGGGCTCACGAGGCGGTTGGCGACCTCGGGGCCGAACCTGTCCTTGATGAGCGCGCCGACGGCGACGTCGCCACCTTTGAGCTCGATCGGCGGCAGCGTCGGTTCCATCTCGACCCGCAGCGCGCCTTCGGACGACAGCATGTGCCGCACGGTCTCGACGCTCGCGGGAACGCCCATGAACGTGTGCGCGGGCAGCTGATGGGTGCGTCCGGCCGCGTGCACCGATGCCTTCGCACCCGTCGGGTGCACCACCTGGTCCTGGAGGCCGACCTCGTTGATCAGCTCCTGGGCCTCCGGCTTGCGGTGCAGGAACGCCTCCGCGCCCACGTCGAACCGCACACCCGCGAGCTCCGTGGTCCGCAGCTTGCCGCCGAGGCGGTCGGACTGCTCGATCACGGTGATCCTGGCCTGGGGACCGAGCAGCATCCGCAGCCGGTGCGCGGCGGCCAGGCCGGAGATGCCTCCTCCGACGATTGCCACTCTTGGGGCGGCGTGCGGCGTTCTTCCGTGCATTACAAGCTGTGGATCAGTTCGACGGTCCGGGTGATGATCTCCGGATCGGTGTCGGGCAGAACGCCGTGGCCGAGGTTGAAGATGTGGCCGGCGGCCGCCTTGCCCTCGGCGTGGATGCGGCGCACCTCGCGTTCGACGGCGTCGAAGCCCGCGAAGAACAGCGCGGGGTCGAGGTTGCCCTGCACGACCGGCTTGGGCAGCTCCGGGGCCGCGTCCTGGAGGCGCTGCACAGCCACGTCCAGGGGGATCCGCCAGTCGACGCCGACGACGTCCGCGCCGGCTTCGCGCATCGCGGGCAGCAGCTCGCCGGTGCCGACGCCGAAGTGGATCCGCGGCACCGTCGTGATCGTTTCGAGAACGCGCTTCGAGTGCGGCAGAACGAACTCGCGGTAGTCGCGCTCGGACAGCGCGCCCGCCCACGAGTCGAACAGCTGGACGGCCTGCACCCCGGCGTCGAGCTGCGCGTGCAGGAACGCCGCCGTGACGCCGGCGATCTTGGCGAGCAGCGCGTGCCACAGCTCGGGGTTGCCGTGCATGAGGGCCTTGGTGCGCTCGTGGTTCTTGCTAGGCCCGCCCTCGACGAGGTACGAGGCGAGCGTGAACGGCGCTCCCGCGAACCCGATCAGCGCGACTTCCTGCGGGAGTTCCTTGAGCAGCAACCCGATCGCGTCCGCAACCGGCTGGACCTGCTCGGCGTGCAGCTCGGGGAGCTTCCGCACGTCGTCGAGCGTCCTGACCGGGTTCGCGACCACGGGACCGGTGCCCGCGACGATGTCGAGGTCGACACCGGCTGCCTTGAGCGGCACCACGATGTCGGAGAAGAGGATCGCGCCGTCGACGCCGTGCCGCCGGACGGGCTGCATCGTGATCTCGCAGACCATTTCCGGGTCCATGCAGGCGTCGAGCATCGCGGTGCCCTGACGAAGCGCCCGGTACTCGGGCAGCGACCGTCCCGCCTGCCTCATGAACCAGACAGGGGTGTGCGACGGGGTGCCGCCATGCGCGGCCACGAGGAGGGGTGCCATGGAAGTCATCTCTCTTTCATGGTCCCACGTCTCGGCGTGCCGCCATCACCCGGCCGGATTGCGAGGCATACAGTCAGTTGCGTGACCGAGCCGGAAATCTTCCGCCGGGCGGTGGGGACGCTCAAGTCGGTTCGCCACAGGCCCGAGATCGAACTCACCGAGGTTCGCCCGCCGCAGCGGCTCGCGCCGTGGGCGTACGCGCTGACGGCTGAGGTCACCGGCCCGTCGGACGAGCTGTCGACCGGGAGGCTCGTGCTGCTGCACGACCCTGACGGCGACGAGGCGTGGGGCGGTGTCCTGCGCGTCGTGGCGTACGTGCGCGTCGAGCTGGACCACGAGCTCGCCTCCGACCCGCTGCTGCCCGAGGTCGGGTGGTCGTGGCTGACCGAGGCGCTGGAACAGTCCGGGGCGGGGTTCACCGCGCTGGGCGGGACCGTGACGCAGACGTCGTCGGCCCGTTTCGGCGACATCGCCGGCCCGGCTCGCACGGACGACCTGGAGCTGCGCGCGTCGTGGACCGCGCTCGACGGAGAGCTCGCCGAGCACGGCACCGCGTTCTACGAGCTGATGGCGACGGCCGTGGGGCTGCCGCCGGTCGGGGTCACCCTGTTCGGCCAGCGCTAGTCGGCGTCACGCAGCACCCGGAGGATGTTCGCGCCCGCGAGCTTCGTGCAGTCGTCTTCTGACCAGCCCTTGTCGAGCAGTGCTCCGATGAGGTTCGGGTAGGTCGAGACGTCCTCGAGCCCCTGCGGGAGCTCCTTCACGCCGTCGTAGTCGCCACCAAGCCCGATGTGGTCGATGCCGACGACCTCACGGGCGTGCTCGAGGTGCGCGACCACGTCGTCGAGCGTGGCGACCGGCACCGGGTTGTCGACGGCCCACTTCTCGGCGAACACCTTGCGGGCCTCGAGGTCGGCGTGGTTCTCCCCGGCGGACGTCATGGCGTCACGAAGGGCTGCGTCCCATTCAGCGACACGGGGCGTCACGAAGCTCGGCACGAACGTGATCATCGCCACACCGCCGTTCGCCTTCAGTTTGACCAGCACGTCGTCGGGAATGTTGCGCGGATGGTCGGCGACGTGGCGGCACGACGAGTGGCTGAAGATAACCGGCTTGACGCTCGTGTCGAGCGCGGCGTGCATCGTGCTCGGCGCGACGTGACTGAGGTCGACGAGCATGCCGATCCGGTTCATCTCGCGCACGACGTCGCGGCCGAACTCGGTCAGCCCGCCGTGTTCTGGCTGGTCAGTGGCGCTGTCGGCCCACGGGGTGTTGTCGTTGTGGGTGAGCGTCATGTAGCGGACGCCCAGCCGGCGCAGAGCGCGCAGAACTCCGAGTGAAGAGTTGATGGAATGTCCGCCCTCGGCACCGAGGAGGGACGCGACACGCCCGGAAGCGAAAACTTTTTCAGCCTCCGCGGCGGTCGTGGCGATGCCCAGGTGATCGGAGTACCGGCCGGCCAGCTCGTAGACCAGTTCGATCTGCTCCAGGACGGCGGTGACGGCGCCGTCTCCCGCGAGCCGGCAGGGAATCCAGACGGACCAGAACTGCATCCCCAAGCTGCCCTCGCGCATTTTCACGATGTCGGTGTGCAGGCTGGGATGACGTTCCGTGAGATCGATCTTCGCGGCGGTCGTGTAGACGTCCTCGCCCGTTCCGTCGCCGAACTCGCGCAGAGCCCACGGCAGGTCGTTGTGCCCGTCGACGAGAGGCACACGCTGCAGCAACGCTCGCGCTCGCTCTTGACCGGTACTGCTGGGCACAACCAACTCCTAGATGTCGTTCTGAGAGGGGCGCGTGTTACTCCCCCTATCTAGTTGTCATCCGATCGTGTGACACATGAGGCCATCTGTCACAACTCAATAGGGATAGATACCCGATTGATCGTCCCGTAGACCCGCATGGGCGGCTACGCTGCCCCAGACGACACCACTTTCGGTCGATCAGTGGCGCGGCTGATTGGACGAAAGTCTCCGGTGCCGGTCGGGGGGCACGACCGACTCCAGGGAGGTAGTGACGTGGCTGCCGTCGGCTTAGGTCAGGCCGTTCGTACCACGCCAGCCGGCTCGTTGCCGGCGAACATGGTCCCGCACCCGCGGGAAGAGCTTTTTTCAGTGCTGGTGGTCGACGACCACCCACTGCTGAGGGAGGCGATATCAGCTCGGCTCACGCAAATGGGAGCCGGGACAGTGCATGAGGCCGCATCGGTGGCAGAGGCTCGGGCGCGGGCACTTGCAACCGGTCCTTGCGACCTCGCGATCCTCGATCTGGGCTTGCCGGATGGCACCGGCATCGACCTGGTCACGGAACTCCGTGCCCAGGGCTGGCCCCGCATCGTGGTCCTCGCATCCTCCGACGACCCCTACGCGGTCAGGTCGGCCTTCCAGGCGGGCGCCCAGGCGTAACTCCTGAAGTCCGCCTCTCCGATGGTGGTCACCGACGGGGTGCGCCGGGTTCTCGATGGCGGCGTTTACGCAGATCCGAGCGTGGCACCAGTACTCGCAGCGGGTACTCGGGTGCCGGGCACCGACAACACGCCGCGGGAACTTTCCGCGCGTGAGGTCGAGGTGCTCCAGCTGGTCGCCGATGGCCAGAGCAACAAGGAAATCGGCGAGGCTCTGAGCCTGTCCGCGTTGACGGTGAAGTCTCACCTGTCGCGGATCGGCCGGAAGCTGGGCACCGGGGATCGCGCTCAGATGGTCGCGCTGGCCATGCGTGCCGGCGTGATCCGCTAGATACCGGTTTGAAGCACTGAACCGGCCGAGAACACCTGTGGGTGGTGCGATCGTCGTAGGGTCATCCGCTGTGGATGTACCCGCCGACGAGCCAACCGCACCAACCGGACCAGATCCGGTACCGCTGACGGAACCTGCTGATGGGGTCCCGCCCGTGGTAGCCGATCCTGCTGCGCTCCGGCGAGCCGCTGACGCGCTCGCCGGGGCGAAGGGCCCGGTCGCGGTGGACACCGAGCGAGCCTCGGGCTACCGCTACTCACAGCGTGCCTATCTGGTGCAACTGCGCCGGGAGGGCGCCGGCACGTGGTTGGTCGACCCGATCGCCTTGGGCGGACGGCTCGACCCGCTGGTGCAGGCGCTGGACGGCACTGAGTGGGTGTTGCACGCGGCGTCTCAGGACCTGCCGTGCCTCGCCGAACTCGGGCTGCGACCCGGCGTGCTGTTCGACACCGAGCTGGCGGGCAGGCTGGCTGGGTTCGAACGCGTGGCATTGGGCACGCTGGTCGAGCGACTGCTCGGCTATCGGCTGGAGAAGGGGCACGGCGCGGCCGACTGGTCGCGCCGCCCCCTTCCTGCCGACTGGCTGACGTATGCCGCTCTGGACGTGGAGCTGCTCGTGCAGCTGCGCGACGTTCTCGAAGCCGAGCTGGAGCGCCAAGGCAAACTCGCCTGGGCGTTCGAGGAGTTCGAGGCGGTACGGACGGCGCCGTTGCCGCGCCCCCGTACCGACCCCTGGCGGCGCACGTCGGGTATCCACCGCGTGCGCAACCAGCGGCAACTGGCCCTCGTGCGTTCGCTGTGGGAAGCCCGCGACGCCGTGGCCCGCGAACGCGACATCGCCCCAGGCCGAGTCCTCCCCGACTCCGCCCTGATGGAGGCAGCCGCCCGCAACCCCGTTTCGGAAGCCGAACTGCTCGCGCTTCCGGTCTTCCGCGGACGAGCCCAGCGCCGCATGTCCAGCGTCTGGATGAACGCCCTGCGCAAGGCAGCGGCCCTGGCCAAGTCAGAGCTCCCGGAACCCGCGGGTCAGCACGACGGCCCACCCCCACCCAACCGCTGGGCGGACAAGGACCCGGACGCCGCCGCCCGCCTGGCCGCGGCCCGAGGCGCACTGGCGACCGTCGCCGAGGCCAACACCATCCCGGTGGAGAACCTCCTGCTGCCCGACCTCGTGCGCCGCACCTGCTGGCAGCCGCCCGCCGACCTCTCCCCCGAATCCGTCGCCGCCGTGCTGCGCGAGGGCGGGGCCCGGTCGTGGCAGATCGAACTCACCCTCGAGGGCCTGGCCAAGGCTCTGACCGCCACAGCACCCCAGCCCCAGTCCCAATCCGAGTCACAGCCCTAGCCGATATCCGATATATCAGTTCCCCTACCCCTTGCTGACCTGCCCCTTAGCAATGAGACTTTGGACTTCGTCCGCAAAAGACTCGTTGCAAGGGGCAGTGTCGCGATGATCAGCACCGACCGGCTGGACCTGCTCCCGCTCCGGGTCGAGCACGCCCAGGAGATGTCCGCGGTGCTGGCGGACCCGGCCCTGCACACGTTCACCGGCGGCACCCCGCCCAAGACCCGTGAGGAGTGGCTCGCCGCCACCGCGAAGCTCGACCAGGGCGACCAGCAGGGCATCTACCTGCCCGGCCAGAACTGGTACACGCTGTCGGGCTTCGTCTGGGACGAGGGCGGCGCCTCGCCGAGAAGGACGGCGACCGGTGGAAGGGCTCGCTGAACACGCCCGAAGCGTTGGCGGGCATGGACTTCTACAAGAAGCTGCAGGCGCTGGGCGACGGCCCGAAGGACTCGGACGAGGCCAAGCCGCAGCAGACCGACGTGGTCGCGGGCGGCAAGGTGGCGCAGTTCATCGCGGTGCCCGGCGCGGCGAAGCTCGTCACGAAGGCCAACCCGGAGCTGGAAGGCAAGATCGGCTTCTTCCCGATCCCCGGCAAGACCGCCGACAAGCCCGGCGCGGTGTTCACCGGCGGCAGCGATCTGATCATCCCGATGGCGTCGTCACGTCAGGACGGCGCCTACGAGGTCGTCAAAGCGCTCGCCGGCGAGAAGTGGCAGGTGGAGCTCGCGAAGGCGATGAACTACGTGCCGAACCGGAAGTCACTGGCCAAGGAGGTCGGCGGTGACCCCGGTACCGCGGCGATGGCGGTCGGCGCGGCCAACGGGCACGCCACCCCGAACTCGCCCAACTGGGCGGCGGTCGAGGCGCGCAACCCGATCAAGGAGTTCCAGACGGCGGTCCTGACCGGAGCCGATCCCAGGGCGGCAGCCGCGAAGGCCGACGAAGTGATCACCCAAGCGCTGAACTCCGGCAAATGACGTTGCTGGCCGAACGGCCGGTGCAGGCGACGGCGCCGGCCGAACCACGACGCCGCAAGCGAGTGGTGCTGCCGTACCTGCTGATCGCGCCGACGTTGCTCGCCACCGCGTACCTGCTGCTGTACCCGCTGGCGCGCAACGTGATCATCTCGCTGCAGGAGTTCGGGCTGCCGCAGCTGGTGCGCGGGGACGCGAAGTTCGTCGGGCTCGCCAACTACGCGCGGGTGCTGGCCGACCCGGAGTTCTGGAGCGTGGTCCGCAGGACGTTGTGGTTCACCGCGATCAACGTCGTGCTGATCATGGTGCTGTCCACTTTGGTCGCGTTGCTGCTCGTCAGGCTCGGGAAGTGGCTGCGGCTGCTCGTGATGGGCGGGCTGGTGCTCACCTGGGCGACGCCGATCATCGCGGCCACGACGGTGTTCCAGTGGCTCTTCCAGTCACGGCTCGGCGTGGTGAACTGGGCGTTGGTGGCGATGGGCTTCGAGGAGTACCGCGACTACACGTGGTTCGCCGACGGCGAGGCGACGTTCGGGATCCTCGTGACGCTGATCGTGTGGCAGTCGATCCCGTTCGCCGCGCTGTCGCTGTACGCGGCGATGATCACCGTGCCGCAGGAGCTGTACGAGTCCGCGCGCATCGACGGCGCCGGTGCGTGGCGGGTGTTCTCGACCATCACGTTTCCCATGCTGCGCGCCATGTTCGGCCTGATCGCGTGCCTGGAGGTGATCTGGGTCGTGAAGGCGTTCGTGCAGATCTGGGTGATCAGCCAGGGAGGTCCTGGTCAGGCGACCACGACGTTGCCCGTCTACGCGTTCCAGGTCGCGCAGTCGTTGCAGCGCTACGACCTCGGCGCGGCGGTGTCGATGCTCATGGTGGTGCTGCTCGTGCTCGCGCTGCTGGCGTACTTCCGCCAGCTCTACCGGCAGGAGAGGGAAGCATGATCGGCCGGATCTCGCGCACCACAGCGGCGTTGCTGGTGTTCGTCGTCTCGGTCTTTCCCGTGTACTGGATGGTGCTCACCGCCTTCAAGCCGACGCGGGACATCCAGAGCGCGACGCCGACGTTCCTCCCGGCCTCGATCACGTTCGAGCACTTCGGCACGGCGGTCGCGGCCCGCGGGTTCTTCTCGTTCTGGCGCAACAGTCTTCTGGTCGCGGGCGGGGCGGTGGTCCTCGCGCTGCTGGTCGCTTTGCTGGCGGCGTTCGCCGTCGCACGGCTGCAGTGGAAGGGGCGCAGGGCGTTCGTGCTGATGGTGTTCATCGCGCAGATGACGCCGTGGGAGGCATTGCTCATCCCGATCTACGTCATCGCCAGGGACACCGGCATGCTCGACACGCTCTGGATCCTCACGCTCGTCTACTTCATGATGACCCTGCCGTTCACGATCGTGACGCTGCGCGGGTTCCTCGCCGCCATCCCCGTGGATCTGGAGGAGGCGGCGCAGGTCGACGGCTGCTCGCGGGGGCAGGCGTTCCGGCGGGTGGTGTTCCCGCTGCTCGCGCCGGGTCTGCTGGCGACGTCGCTGTTCGGCTTCATCACGGCGTGGAACGAGTTCGCCTTCGCCAACGTGCTGATCATCAAGGACCAGGACGACCGCACGCTGCCGGTCTGGCTGTCGTCGTTCAACAACACGTTCGGCACGGACTGGGGCGCCACGATGGCCGCCTCGACGCTGTTCATGCTGCCGGTGCTGCTGATCTTCGTCGTGCTGCAGGGCCGGGTGACCACCGGCATCGTCGGAGGGGCGGTGAAGGGATGATCGTTCCGCTCCCGACCAGGATCGTGCGCCGCAGCAAGGGCTTCACGCTGGACTGCGGCACGAGCGTGCGGGTCACACCCGGCGCCGAGCAGGCGGCCAGGCTGCTGCGGGCGTTGTTGAGGCCTGCCACCGGCCTGCCGTTGCCGATCGCCGACCACGGCCAGATCGTCATGGCGTTGGACGCCAAGCTCGTCGGGCTCGGCGCGGAAGGTTATGCGCTGACCGTGAACGAACACGGCGTGCTGCTGCGCGCCGGTACCGCGGCCGGCCTGGTGCACGGGGTGCAGACGATCCGTCAGCTCCTTCCGGTCGAGGCACTCAGGTCGAGCAGGGTGTCCGAAGTGGACTGGACGTTGCCCGGTGCCGACATCCGCGACGTGCCGAGGTTGCCGTGGCGCGGGTTCATGCTCGACGTCGCACGGCACTTCCAGCCGGTGCACGTGGTGCGCCGGTTCATCGACCTCATGGCCCTGCACAAGCTCAACGTCCTGCACCTGCACCTGACCGACGACCAGGGCTGGCGCATGCCGGTGCCGAGCCGTCCGCTGCTGAGCTCGGTCGGCGGCTGGCGCACCGAGACCAACGGCGACGGCGTCCCGCACGGCGGCACCTACACCCGCGGCGAGCTGGAAGGGCTCGTCGCGCACGCGGCCGAACGGGGCATCCGGATCATGCCGGAGATCGAGATGCCCGGCCACGCCCGCGCGGCGCTGGCCGCCTACCCGGACCTCGGCTTCGCCCAGCAACGGTTGCCGGTCTGGACTCGTTGGGGCATCAGTGATTCCGCGTTCGGCCTGCACGCGATGGGCTTCATTCGCGAGGTGCTGGCCGAGGTGCTGGAGGTGTTCCCCGGCTCGCACGTCCACCTCGGCGGTGACGAGTGCCTGATGCCGGAGGACGTGCACGGCGAGTTCCTCCGCCAGGCCGGCGGTTTCCTGCTGGACCGCGGCCGTGTTCCGGCGGCGTGGGAACCGACAGGTGATCCACGCGCCGTCGTGATGCCGTGGAAGGACGAGACACAGGCGACGAAAGCACTGGAACGGGGCCAGGACGTGGTGATGGCCCCGCACACCTCCACCTACCTCGACTACCCGCGGTCCGACGGCGCGCACGAACCGCCTGGCCAGCCCGGGTTCGTCGTGACCACCCGCGACGTCTACCACGTGCCGCTGCCCGACGGCGTGCTCGGCGCCCAGTGCCAGCTGTGGACGGAGCACGTCCGAACACGAGAACACCTGGAATACCTGGCATTTCCCCGTCTCGTCGCGCTGGCCGACACCCTCTGGTCGCAGCGCCCTGAGTGGGAGGGCTTCACCACCCGGATGCGCCTCCACTCATCAAGGCTCGCCGAACTGTCCATCCCTGCCGAAGTGAGGAGAGAACCTTGCGAGCACTCATAGCCGTTTCCTGCGCGGCCCTGACAGTGGCCGCGCTGGCCGTCGCGCCGAACGCCTTCGCCGCCGACGCGATCACCGCCCAGTACCGGACCAGCGCGTCCGGTGCGACCACCGACCAGGTCGAACCGTGGTTCAAGCTGGTCAACTCGGGCACCACGAGCGTGCCGCTGTCAGACGTGAAGATCCGCTACTACTTCCGCGTCGACACCCCGGACGTCGGCTACCGGTTCGCCTGCTCGTGGGCGGTTCGCGGTTGTGGCAACGTCACCGGCCAGTTCGGGACGCTGACCGGCGGCCAGGCTGACCGCTACCTGGAGGTCGGGTTCACCTCGGGCGCTGGAACTCTGGCGCCCGGTCAGGACTCCGGCGACCTGCAGCTGCGTTTCTACCGGACGAACTGGGGCCCGATCACCCAGTCCGACGACTACTCGTTCCGCGGCGAGAGCACGTACTCGGCGTGGAACCGCGTCACCGTCCACCGCGGCGGCACGTTGCTGTGGGGCACCCCGCCAGGCGGAAGCCCGCCCACCACGACGACCACCACGTCGACGCCGCCGAACCCCAACGGCCCCAAGATGTTCGACGACTTCAGCTACACCGGCTCCAGCGACTCGCGGATCAGCCAGCGCGGCTGGACCGTCCGGTCGGGCGGCGGCGGCCCCGGTGTCCCGGGCGCAGAGTGGGACCCGTCGCGCGTGACGTTCCCGACCGTCGACGGCCAGAAGGTCATGCGCCTCGACTCGTGGAACAACGGCTCCGCGGCACGCCAGACCGAGATGTTCCACCAGCGGAAGTTCTTCGAGGGCACCTACGCGTCCAGGGTGAAGTTCAGCGACGCGCCGGTCTTCGGCCCGGACGGCGACCACGTCGTGCAGACGTTCTTCACGATCACCCCGCTGAACGCGCCGATGGACCCGAACTACGGCGAGATCGACTTCGAGTACCTGCCCAACGGCGGCTGGGGTGAACCGGCCAACATCATGTACGAGACGACCTGGGAGACCTACCAGAACGAGCCGTGGGTCGCCGACAACATCCACAACGAACAGCGGGCCAGCTACTCGGGCTGGCACGACTTGGTCTTCCAGGTCGCCAACGGCCGGGTGAAGTACTTCATCGACGGCGTGCAGGTCGCCGACCACGGCGACAAGTACTACCCGGAGACACCGATGTCGATCAACTTCAACCTGTGGTTCATCTCGGGAGGGCTGCAGGGCGGCAGCGCCGAGCGGGCGTACCAGCAGGAGGTCGACTACGTGTACTTCGCCAAGGACCAGGTGCTGAGCCCGGCCGAGGTGAGGACCGCGGTGCAGAACTACCGCAGCTCCGGTGTGGAGCACGTCGACAACGTCTGATCATCTGGGTGTGATCAGCCCAGCAGTTTGTCCAGTGTGATCGGCAGATCGCGAACCCGGGCACCCGTCGCGTGGTGGACGCGTTCGCGATCGCGCCGGCCACACCGACGATGCCGAGCTCACCGATGCCCTTCGCACCAAGTCCGCTGACCAGCGGATCGGGGCGATCCAGGAAGCGGACGTCGATCTTCGGGATGTCGGCGTGCACCGGCACGAGGTACGAGGCGAGGTTGGAGTTGGTGAAGCGGGCGGTGGCGTGGTCTACCTCGGTCGCCTCCAGCAAAGCCTGGCCGATGCCCATCACCACGGCACCCTGGATCTGGCTGCGGGCCGCCTTCGCGTTGACGATCGTGCCGGCGTCGCACACCGACAGCCACCGGGTCACGCGCGGCTCGCCGGTCAGCCGGTGCACCTTGACCTCGCAGAAGTGCGCGCCGAACGAGCGGTAGCCGTGCTCAGGGTCGACCAGCCGGGGCGAGGTGCCGATCGCTTCGACACCACCGACGTCGCACGTCGTGAGCAACGTGCCGAAGCTCATCGTGAGGCCACCGCTGGAGACGCTTCCGTCGCGGTACCCGACCGAAGCGGGATCCTTGCCGTGGAACGGGGAACGCGGGCTGCTGACGGCCAGGGCGATCAACTCGGTCTGCACGGCCTTCGCGGCGACCTGGACGGCGGGGCCGTTCGTGCACGTCGAGTTCGACCCGCCCGCGTTGGCGGCGGCGGGGGAGGTGGAGTCGCCGAGTTCCGGGCGCACGCGTGCCACCGGGATGCCCAGCTCGTCGGCGGCCAGGATGGCGAACACCGTGTACTGGCCGGTGCCGAGATCGGCGGCCGTGCCCGACACGGACGCGGTGCCGTCCGGGTGCAGTCGCACCTTGATGGAGGCCTGGCCGCGGGAGGCGCCGTAGGTCGCGGTGGCCATGCCGGTGCCGACGAGCCAGTCGCCGTCCACGGTCGCGCGGACCGTCTTCGGTCGCCGTGACCAGCCGAACTCCTCGGCACCGAGCCGGTAGCACTCGTCGAGGTGCTTGCTGGACCACGGTTTCCCGGTGTTGGGCACGAGGGTCGCGTAGTTGCGCAGCCGCATCTCGACGGGGTCGACGCCGAGCTGCCCCGCGAGCTCGTCCATCGCGCTCTCCAGCGCGAACGAGCCGTTCGCCTCGCCCGGCGCGCGCATCACGGTCGCGGCCCCGAGGTTGAGCGGCACGATCGTCTTGGTCGTGCGGATGTTCGGGCTCGCGTAGGTGGTGAGGGTCCAGTTCGCCACGGACTCGGACCAGTTGCCGCCGAGGCCGCGGCTGGTCATGCCGTCGTTGACGATCGAGGTGAGCTTGCCGTCCGCCGTGCACGTCATCGTGAGCGTCTGCTTGGTCATCGGCCGGTGTCCCGCCATGGTGAACACCTGCTCGCGGGTCAGCGCCGCCTTGACCGGCCGGCTCAGGGCCTCGACGCCGCGCAGGCCAGCGGGACCTGTGCCCAGTTGCCCCACTTGCCGCCGAACCCGCCGCCGACGTGCGGGCTGAGCACGTGGATCTTGGCCGGGTCGACGCCGAGCGTCTCGGACAGCCTGCGTTGCACCAGAAGCGCGCCCTGGGACACGGTGTGGACGGTCAGGTGGTCACCGTTCCAGGTCGCGACGGTCGCGTGCGGTTCCATCGCGCAGTGGTGCTGGAACGGCGTTGTGTAGCTCGCGGTGAAGGTGATGTCGCCCTGGGCCTGAACGCCGTCGGCGACGACTTCCTCGAATTCCTCGAACTTCCGGACGGTGCGGCCGGGGAACTCGGTGACCGGCGGCTGCGGCACGTACGTCGCGGTGACCAGGCCGGCGGCGTCGCGGGCTTGTTCCCACGTCTCGGCGACGACGAATCCGATGGCCTGGCCGAGGAACCGCACCTCCTTGTCCTGCAACGGAGGGAAGCGCTCGTCGTTCTGCTCCTGGACGTAGGCGAAGAGCTTCAGCGGGTTGAACGGCGTGTAGACGGCCAGCACACCGGGGGAGGCCAGCGCCGCGGCCGTGTCGATCGCGGTGATCTGCCCGCGGCCGATGGTGCTCGTGACCAGGTAGCCGTAGGCGACGCCGGGGATCTTGGTGTCGGCGGCGTACGTCGCCGTGCCGGTGACCTTGATGCGGCCGTCGACCCGGTCGACGGAACGTCCGAGGCTGCTCATCGCACACCCGCCGCGTCGAGCAGGGCGCGCACGATCGAGCGCTTCAGCAGACTGGTCTTGAACGCGTTGTGCGCCAGCGGCCGTGCTCCGTCCACAGCGGACTCGGCGGCCTCGGCGAACGTCCTCTCCACGGCCACAGCACCCTTCAGCCTCTCCTCGACGCCCCGCAGCCGCCACGGTTTCGTGCCCACTCCGCCAGCAGCGATCCGGACGTCCTGCACCACACCGCGTTTGAGGTTCACCGCCGCCGCGACGGACGTGAGCGCGAACTCGTAGGACTGCCGGTCGCGGATCTTGAGGTATGTCGAGTGCCGGGTCCACGGCAGGACCGGCACGACCACCTCGGCGATCAGTTCGCCGGGTCCGAGCACGTTCTCCCGTTCCGGCGTGCTGCCGGGGAGCCGGTAGAAGTCCTCGAGAGCCACTGTCCGGTCGCCGCCCTTGCCGCGCAGCACGACCTGCGCCTCCAGCGCGACGAACGCGACGGCGACGTCGCCTGGCGTGGGTCGCGAGCGCGACGTGTCGCTGGTGCCGAGGATCGCGTGGCCGCGGTTGACGCCGGTCAGCGCGGGACAGCCGCTGCCGGGAATCCGTTTGTTGCACGCTGAGGTCACGTCGCGGAAGTAGTCGCATCGCGTGCGCTGCATCAGGTTTCCGCCGATGCTCGCCATGTTCCGCAGCTGGCCGGATGCGCTGAGCAGCAACGCGCGGGAGATCATCGGGTGCACCGACGTGACGACGGGGTGGGCGGCCACGTCGCTCATCCGCTCCAGCGCCCCGATCCGCAGCGTGCTTTCCTTCAGCCGAATCCCCTTGAGCGGCAGGCGGTTGACGTCGATCACCCGGTCCGGCGTCAGGACGTCGAGCTTCATCAGGTCGACCAGCGTGGTGCCGCCGGCGAGGAACGCGGAACCCGGCTTGGCGAGATCGAGGGCGTCGGTGACGGTCGACGGTGTCGCGTAGTCGAAGGCGCGCATCAGGGACGACCCTTCTTGGCCTGCTTGATCGCGTCCAGGATGTTCGGGTAGGCGCCGCACCGGCAGATGTTGCCGGACATGGCCTCCCGGATCTGGTCGTCGGTGCGCACCTCGCGTTCCTCGACGACCTCGACGGCGGACATGATCTGACCGGACGTGCAGAAGCCGCACTGGAACCCGTCGTGGTCGATGAACGCCCGTTGCACCGGATGCAGCTCGTCGCCGTCCGCGATGCCCTCGATCGTGGTGACCTCCTTGCCCTGCAAGGTGGCCGTCAGCGTGAGACACGACAGCACGCGTCTGCCGTCGACGTGCACCGTGCACGCGCCGCACTGCCCGCGGTCGCAGCCCTTCTTGGTGCCGGTGAGCTGGAGCCGTTCTCGCAGGGCGTCGAGCAGCGTGACCCGAGGGTCGGCACTGAGCTTGCGGCGTTCGCCGTTGACCTTGAACGCCACCTCGACGAGTCCGGGGCCCGGCGCGTCGACCGCCGCGATCGCCTCCACCGCCGGCGAGGTCAGCGCGACCCCGGCCGAGACCGCCGCCGCCTGGCCGAAGAAATGCCGCCTGCTGGTAGCCATGTGACCCCCTGTGCTCGTGGTCACGCAAGCAGTATCGACCCGATGGGTCAAGGCGCCAACATGCCGAATCTGGCTGGCAACAGCAGTTCCGGCATAAAGACCTCCGATGTATTGCGGCGTTTTGTCCGGTTCGCTCGGGGATGTCGTTTCACCCGGCTGAAAGCGGAGACCTGTGCCAGGATGACGGCGCGGTCGGAGGTGGTCGTGGAACCTGACCTCGAACTCGGGCGCCGGTGCTTCGCCGAGGCGAACTGGCGGGACGCCTACGCCGCGCTGGCCGGGGCGGCCCAGGACGCGGCGGACCTGGAGCTGTTCGCGGAGACCGCTTACATGCTCGGCCTGGACGACGAGTACGTGAGCGCCCTGGAGCGGGCGCATCGGGCCCACCTGCGAGTCGGGGCGCCGGCGCGTGCGCTGCGGTGTGCGTTCTGGATCGGGCACAGCTGGCTGTTTCGCGGGCAGATCGCGCCCGCAGAAGGCTGGTTCGCCCGTGCGCGGCGGTTGCTCGAACGGGAGCGGCACGACGTCGCCGAACGCGGCTACGTGCTGATCACGGACATGCTGGGCCACCTGATGAGCGGCGAGACCGAGGAGGCGGCAGCGGTGGCCGCCGAGATCGTCGAGGTCGGGGAACGCTTCGGCGACGACGATCTCGTCGCGCTCGGCATGATGGAGCAGGGGCACGCCCTCGTCCGGCTCGGGCGGCTACCGGACGGCCTGCGGCTGATCGACGAGACGATGGTCGCCGTCACCTCGGGCGAGCTCTCGCCGATCGTCGCTGGGATCGTGTACTGCAACACGATCTCCTTCTGCCGCGAGGTCTACCAGCTGCGCCGGGTAAAGGAGTGGACCGCGGCGCTCACGCGGTGGTGCGCGCGTCAGCCGAACATGGTGGCCCACAAAGGAGTTTGCCTCGTGCACCGCGCCGAGGTCATGACGCTGGGCGGAGCCTGGGACGACGCGCTCGTGGAACTCGGCAGGGTGAGCGAGGAGCTGACCAGAGGCGCCCTGAACCAGCTGGCACGCGGAGACGCCGCCTATCACGAAGCCGAGGTGCGCCGGCTGCGCGGAGAGTTCGCTCTTGCCGAGGAGGCGTACCGCAGAGCCAGTTCCCTCGGCAGGGAACCACAACCCGGCCACGCGCTTCTCCTTCTGGCGCAAGGGAGATCCGCCGCGGCGGCCGCGATGGTCCGCAGGGTCGTGGCGGAGACGTCCCGCGGACTGCCCCGTGCCGCACTGCTGCCGGCGTACGTCGAGATCATGCTGGTGGCCGGGGATCTCGACGCGGCAGCCGGTGCGTGCCGCGAGCTCGGCGAGATCGCGGAGCAGCAGGACAACGACGCCATCCACGCGGTGTCCTCGCAGGCCAACGGCGCACTGGCGTTGGCGCTGGGCGACCCCCGGCTGGCGCTGTCCGAGTCGCGCAGGGCTTGGCAGGCCTGGCACCAGATCGAGGCGCCGTACAACGCCGCCCGTTGCCGTGTTCTGATCGCACGGGCGTGCAGTCAGCTGGGTGACGACGACTCGTCGGCCCTGGAGCTGCACGCGGCGCTGGAGACGTTCACGGCACTCGGCGCACGGCCGGACGTGGAGGCTCTCGCACCAGACCACGGGTCCCGGCACGGACTCAGCGACCGCGAGATCGACGTGCTCCGTCTCGTCGCGACCGGGCGCAGCAACCGCGAGATCGCCGCGACGTTGTTCCTCAGCGAGCACACCGTGGCCCGGCACCTGCAGAACATCTTCGGCAAGCTCGGCGTCTCGTCCCGGACGGCCGCGGGCGCGTTCGCCCACGAACACCACCTCGCCTGAGGCGCGTGGTCAATGTTGGGGACGCCGCCCAGCCGCAGTTGGTTGATCCGAGCGAGGCGGGACCGGGCCCGTCCTGCCTAGCGTCGTGTCATCACTCAGAACGAGGAGGCACACGCCATGTACATCGTCGTCCACCACCACATCAAGAACTCCGAAGCGGCTTTCCAGCGCGGGCAGCGGCTCATCTCGGGTGACGGAGCACCGGAGGGTGTGAAGGTGCTCCAGTTCTACCCCAGCCAGGACCTCACCGAGGTGACCTGCCTGTGGGAGTCGGACTCCGTGGCGTCGGTCCAGGGCTGGGTCGACTCCGTCCTCGGTGACTCGAGCGAGAACCACTGCTATCCCGTGGCGGCCGAGCAGGCGTTCGCCGAGCGGCCCCTGGGCCTCGCGGCCGCACCCGCGCTCACCGCGTGAAGGACGGCCAGTTCGCCCGCCTGCTCCGAGCGGGTGAGGCGAACTGGCCAATTGATGGACAATCAGCTGCCGCGTCTGTCCCAACCGGTTGAACCGCGGATAGCTTGCGGCATGTTGTTTGGACCACCCGGTTTCTTCCTGTCGTACACGCAGGCTGATGCGGCGTACGTGAAGCGACTGGCCGAACACCTGGAGGCAGCGGACCTCCCGGTGTGGCTGGACGCCAAGCTTCGCTGGGGCGCACGGGTTCCCGGCGAGATCCGCGGCAGGCTGGCCGAGGCGCCCGCCATCATCGTGATCATGTCGCCCGCGTCCGAGCAGTCGGAGTGGGTCGAGCGGGAGATCCTCGAAGGCCAGCGGTACGGACGGCCGTTCCTGCCGGTCCTGCTCCGCGGGCACCGGCACTTCCTCCTGGCCGCCACCAGTTTCTTCGACGCCAGGGACGGCAGGTTGCCCGGCGAGCAGGAGATCGGCGACCTGCGGGATCTCCTGGAAGGGCACACGGCACCGCCGCCGAGGTCGAGTCCCGTGGTCCCCGTTGCGGTCGTGCCCGCGGAGACCTCCCTGCGGAAGCTGCGCCACGCGCTGGAAGAGGGCCAGTTCGCGCACGCCGACATTCTGACGACGTCGTTGTTGCTCGACGCCGTGCAGCGACTCGACAAGGGGTGGCTGCGCCGCACCGACAGCGCCAGGTTGCCCGTCGGGTTGCTCGCCGACATCGACACCGTCTGGTCGAAGTTCTCGCACGGACAACAGGGATTCGCCGTGCAACTGGCCCGGCACCCCGGACCGCCGCCCGGCGCACCGCCCGGCCGCCACCGCGACTTCCTCGGGCTGGCCCTGTCGGTCGGCTGGAAGGGACTGCGCGGTGAGGTTTCCCCGGTGTACGAGGAACTCGTCGCCACCGACTTCTTCCCGCCGGGCTTCTTCCCGACGATGCGCAACCCCCAGCTCGAACGCTTCGAGAGCTGGCACGACAAGTGGGCCGACACGGTGATGGCCGTGCACACACGACTGCGGAACAGCGGGGTAAGAGGCTGATGGACGTCCTGATCGTCATTCTGGTGGTCGCCGCCATCGCGGGAGTCGTGGTGGCGCTGACCGGGTACCAGTCGGTGCCGACCGGCCGGATCGGCCTGGTCTACAAGCGGTTCGGCAGCCTCAAGAGCGAGAAGTACCCGGTGCGGGTGCACGGCGGTCAGGGCGTGCAGGCCGCCACGCTGGAGGCCGATCGCCGCTACCTGTTGCCACCGCTGCTCTACCGCGTCAAGCCCGTCGAGCGGACCTACGTCCCGACCGGGACCATCGGACTCGTCATCGCGAAGGCCGGCGCTGTTGCCCCGGTCGAACGTTCGCTGTGCCGGCACATCGACTGCGACCACTTCCAGGACGGCAGGAAGTTCCTGTTGCGCGGCGGGCAGATGGGCAAGCAGCCCATGGTGCTGCCCGGCGGTGCCTACTACGACATCAACCCGTCGCTGTTCGAGGTTCTCACGGTGGACACGCTGGGAGACGAGGAGAAGTACGAGCTCACCCGGTCCGACCTGATGGACATCAGCATTCCGGAAGGCGCCACCGGAGTCGTCATCGCCAAGGAGGGCGAGTCACCGGACGAGGACGACAACACCGTCGGCCCACTCGTGCCAGGCCACGCGAGCTTCCAGAAGCCCTGGGAGTTCCTGGAGAACGGCGGCCGGCGCGGCGCCCAGGCCGAAACCCTGTCGCACGGCGGCCTCTACCGCATCAACCCGTGGTTCGCCCGCGTGGTGATCATCCCGACCCGTGAGCTGACGCTGGAATGGCAACGCAGGGACACCAAGTCCGCGGACCGCTACGACGCCGCGCTGGACCAGATCGTCGCCAACGTCGAGGGCAACCGGCTGCTGTTCACGATGACCCAGATCATCCGCATCCCGGCCAAGGCGGCGCCGCGCCTGGTGCGCCGGTTCGGCGAGGACCGCGACATGACGGGCCTCGGCGACGTCCAGAGCCCCGCGCCCGTGCAGCGGTTCGTCGAACGCGTGCTCGGCCGCACGGTGAAGGGCTACTTCGAGAGCTGCGCCTCCGAGTACGAGGTGCTGCAGTTCATCGAGGGCCTCAACGAGGTGCGCATGGAGCTGGAGTCGAAGGTCGCCGAGGCGCTCAACGAGTGGGGTGTCGAGGCCGGCCGCACGACGCTGAGCGACTTCGAGTGCGAGGACCCCGAGCTCGACGCCCGCCGGCGCCGGAAGGCCGAGCAGCGCGACAAGCGGGAGACGCTGCTGCACGAGCTGGAGAACGCCAAGCTCGAGAAGAAGATCGAGAGCACCAGGATCGACACGGAGAAGGAACGGGCCGAGGTCCCGGTGGCGGAGACCGCGGCCAGGGTCAAGCTGCTCGGGCCGCAGGCAGAGGTGCTGATCGAGTCGCTGGACAAGCTCAAGGACTTCAAGACCCCTGGCGTGATCATGGACTCCAACGCGGCCAACGGCGCCATGCCGTTGCTGGTGGGTCAGCAGATGATCAACCAGACGCTGGCGGGGATTCCGCAGGAGCCGCAGCAGCTGGAGTCCGGGGACGACGAGGAGGGGAAGGGCGAGTGATCAGGTGCCCGTCACCGCCTCGCAGCTCACCTTCTGACCGGGCGCCGCGGTGGCCTTGGCCAGCTCCTTGATGCCGTCGAGCAGGATCCGGCACGACAGCACCTGATCGCCCTTGGGCGTGGCGGAGACCTGGGCCTTCTCGCCGTAGTTGATCACGACCTCGAACGTCCACGGCAACGGCTTCGAGACAGTGACCGACTGCGGGGTTTCCTTGCGGTACCGGTCGGGCGACTCGGTGTACGTCACGTCCACGGCTGTCTCGGCGGGCTGGGCCGACACCTCGTAGGTGATGGCCCAGGCCTTGCCGATGAGCGTGTTCCAGCCGCCGAACGAGTTGACCAGGACGACCGTCCCGGCGCCGACCACGGCCAGCACGGCGAGGACCACGAGCGTCTTCATAGGACAGACGTTATTGCGGCCACCGGTGCGCTCGCATCATTCGCCGGAGTGACGCGCGCGTCATTCCCGAGGACGATCAGACGCCACAACGGGGCCATGCGCGCGGCCTTCCTGGCCTTCACCGGCCCGTTCGGCCGGATTTGGAACGCCTACGACATGTGGCCGTTCTCCGGCAGTGACGTGCTGGTCGCCCGGCGACGACAGGAACACGCGGATCCGCTGCACCCGCCCAGGGTAGGGCCGTTGCTACTTCAGCAGCAGGCGGACGGTGAGCTCGAGGCGGTTCGCGACGTCGGTGGCCGTCGCGCGGCGGGTGACCCAGGCGACCAGGTTCGACAGCCACACGTCGCCGATGACGCGCGCGATGGCCTTCTGCTCGTCGGTCGGGTCCTCGTCGCTCATCGCGCGGGTGAACATGCTCTCCATGAGCCACGCGACGCGGTCGACCTCGGCGCCCGCGGAGGCGTCGGCGAAGGTGAACGCGCGGGTCATCGCCTCGGTGAGGTGCGGGTTGCGCTGCAGGCCCCTGGTGATGCGGCCGAGCACGAACAGCACGCGCTCGTAGGGGCTGTCGCCGGGGACGGTGGTGCGGTCCATCTTTTCCTGGGCGCGCTCCAGTTCGACGGCGAGGCTCGACACGAGCAGGTGGACCTTCGACGGGAAGTAGCGGTACAACGTGCCCAGCGCGACGTCCGCCCTGTCCGCGACGGCGCGCATCTGGACGGCGTCGAACCCGCCCTTGGACGCCAGCGCGATGGTCGCGTCGACGATCCGCTTGCGCCGTTCGCGCTGGGCGACGGAGCTGAGCTCCTCGCCTGCCATGAGCGCGTCCGTGCGCGACTTCGAAGGTGACACGGAGATGATCCTCCTGAAACGTGTTGCAGCTGCCCCTCCATCGTACTCGATAGGTTTCCCGGCCATGATCTGTTGCCGGAAATAGAACACGTTCTATAAACTTCTTCACGTACTGGAGGAGGCCGCATGCCGATCGCCACGACCGGGGAACAACGAGCGTTGCGGGACAGCGTGGACGCGGCCAAGGGCGAGTGGGGCGATCTCGTCCGGGTCGGGTTCTTCGAAGTGACGCGAGAGGGCGGCACGGTCGCCGATCTCGCGGTGATGCTGGAGCGGGCGGCGGAGAACCTCGTGCCGGGGCCGTTGCTGCCGACGGCGCTGGTCTCGGTGCTGTTCCCCGGCTTCGACGGGATCGCGGGGTTCGGGTTTTCGCCGCGGCACGTGGTGGGCGCCGCCGAGGCCACGCATCTGCTGGTGCGAACGGACTCCTGGATGCTCGTGCCGGCCGATCAGGTGTCGGTGACCGAGCTCGAACCCGTTGACCTGTCTCGTTCGCTCGGGTCGGTGGTGGTCAACGCACCTGGTGAGGTGGTCGCCGATCCGACGGACCTCGCGGTCACGCTGATGGCCGCCGAGGCGAGCGGGGTCGCGGCGTGGTGCCTGAACACCGCTGTCGAGTACGCGAAACAGCGTCAGCAGTTCGGGCGTGTCATCGGGTCGTTCCAGGCCGTGAAGCACCTGTGTGTGGAGATGCTGTGCCGCGCAGAGCAGGCGAGTTCGGTCGCGTGGGACGCGGCCCGTTCGGCTGGTGAGGACGAGCATCCGCTGGCGGCGGCGGTCGCGGCGGCTGTCGCGTTCGACGCTGCGGCCCGCAACGCCAAGGACTGCATCCAGGTGCTGGGCGGCATCGGCTTCACCTGGGAACACGACGCGCATCGCTACCTGCGCCGGGCGCTGGCACTGCAGCAGCTCGCGGGTGGTGTCGCGCGATGGCGGCGGCGGGTCGCGGAGCTGGCGCTGACCGGGGTGCGCCGGTCCCACCACGTCCAGGTCGAGCCAGATCTCGAGGTCAGGGCGTTCGCGGAGGGGATCGCCGCGCTGGAACCGGGCGAGCAGCGAGAACGGCTGGCGGACAGCGGTTTCCTCGTGCCGCACTGGCCGAGCCCGTACGGGCTGGACGCCGGACCGGCGCGGCAGATGGTGATCGACGACGAGTTCGCCCGTGCCGGGGTGCGCAGGCCGGACCTGGTGATCGGCGGCTGGGCCGGGCCGACGATCCTCCGTCACGGCACTCCGGAGCAGCAGGAACGGTTCGTGCGCCCGACACTTCGCGGCGAGATCACCTGGTGCCAGCTGTTCAGCGAGCCCGAAGCCGGATCGGACCTGGCGTCGTTGCGCACCAAGGCCGTCAAGGTCGACGGCGGCTGGCGGCTGACCGGGCAGAAGGTGTGGACGTCGCTCGCGCACCAGGCCGACTGGGCGATCTGCCTCGCCCGCACGGACTCTTCTGTGCCCAAGCACAAGGGCATCACGTACTTCCTGGTCGACATGCGCGCGTCCGGTGTCGACATCCGGCCGTTGCGGGAGATCACCGGTGACGCGCGGTTCAACGAGGTCTTCCTGGACGACGTGTTCGTGCCGGACGACTGCGTGGTCGGCGCGGTGAACGACGGCTGGCGGCTGGCCAGGACCACCCTCGCCAACGAGCGTGTCGCGATGGGGCGTGGCTCGTCGCTCGGTGACGCCCTGGAACAGGTGCTGCACCATCCGGCTACCGCTGAACATCCGGAACGGCTGGGCGCCCTGGTGGCGGAAGGGCTCGCGGTGTCGGTGCTGGACCTGCGGGCGAGCCTGCGGGTGCTGAACGGGCAGGAGCCGGGCGCGGAGTCCAGCGTCCGCAAGCTGGCCGGGGTGCGGCAACGGCAGGACGTCGCGGAGTTCGCGGTCGAGCTGCTCGGACCGGACGGAGCCGTCGGCAACGAGCTGATCCACGAGTTCCTGCTCACGCGGTGCCTGAGCATCGCGGGCGGCACGACGCAGGTGCTGATGAACCTCGCCGGTGAACGAATTCTCGGTCTACCGAGGGAGTCTTGATGGATTTCAAGCTCGACGAGGCCCAGCGGGAGATCGCCGCGCTGGCGGCCGACGTGCTGGGCAGGGAGAGCGACACCCCCTGGAAGGCCTTGGGGGAGACGGGATTGCTGGCCCTGGCCGTTCCGGAACGGCTCGGCGGTGACGGGCTCGGCGTGCTGGAGACGGCCGTGCTGCTCACCGAGGTCGGGCGCAAGGCGGTGGACGTTCCGGCGCTGGCCACGCTGGCGCTTGGCGTGCTGCCGATCGTCCGTTACGGAACCCCGGGACAGCAGGACGCGTTGCTGCCGCTGGTCACAGAGCAGCACGGGGTGCTCACGGCGGCGCTGAGCGAACCATCGACACCCTTTCCCCCGAAACCCGCCACGACAGCGCGACGGGAGGGCAGTGGGTACGTCGTGTCCGGCGAGAAGATCAACGTCCCGCATGCCGCGTCAGCGCACCGCATCCTCGTCACCGCCACGACCGACCAGGGATCGGTCGTGGTGGTGGTCGACCCGGCACAACCGGGTTCGTCCATTTCGGACAGTTCCGTGCAGCTCACGGAGGCCTACGGCGAAGCCTTGCAGGAAGGCGCGGCGGAAGGTCTTCGCCGATTTGCCCTGGCCGGGGCTTGCGCGGTCGCGGACGGCGTGCTGGCCGGCGCCCTCGACCTCACCGTGCGACATCTCGGGACGCGTCACCAGTTCGGCAAACCGCTGGCGACCTTCCAGGCGGCGGCGTGTCAGGTCGCGGACGTCTACGTCGCCGCCCGCACGCTCCACCTGGCCGCCCTGTCCGCCTGCTGGAGCCTCGACGACAACGACCTCGACACGGCCGCCTACTGGCTCGCGGCCGAAGCGCTGCCGGCCGTCCACACGTGTCACCACCTGCACGGCGGGCTCGGTCTCGACATCACCTATCCGATGCACCGGTACTACGGCATGGCCAAGGAGCTGACGCGGTTCGTCGGCGGAGTGGAGCACCGCTTGGGGGCCATCGATGTTCATTGACCTCACCGCAGAGCAACGCAAGCTGCGGGACGAGCTGCGCGAGTACTTCGCGAACCTCATGTCCGCCGGGGAACGCGAGGCGATGCTGACCGAACGGCACGGCGACACCTACCGCGAGCTGGTGCGCAGGCTCGGCCGCGACGGCAGGCTCGGCGTCGGGTGGCCGAAGGAGTACGGCGGCCTCGGGTTCGGGCCGATCGAGCAGCAGATCTTCGTCAACGAGGCCGCCCGCGCGGACGTCCCGCTGCCGTACGTGACGCTGCAGACGGTCGGGCCGACGCTGCAGGCGTTCGGGACGCAGGAGCAGAAGGAGTTCTTCCTGCCGCGCATCCTCCAAGGCGACATCCACTTCGCCATCGGCTACACCGAACCGGACGCGGGCACGGACCTGGCCGCGTTGCGCACCAAGGCGGTCCTGGAAAACGATCACTACGTCGTCAACGGGCAGAAGACGTTCACGACGGGCGGGCACGACGCCGACTACGTGTGGCTGGCCTGCCGCACCGGAGCCCCGGACTCGCGGCACAAGGGCATCACGATCCTGATCGTCGACACGAAAGACCCCGGCTACTCGTGGACGCCGATCATCACCTGCGACGGCGCGCACCACGTCAACGCCACCTACTACAACGACGTCCGCGTCCCGGAAGGCATGCGGGTCGGCGAGGAGAACAAGGGCTGGCGGCTGATCACCACCCAGCTCAACCACGAGCGCGTGATGCTCGGCCCGTCCGGACGGATCGGCGCACTGCTGGAACGGGTCCACCGCTGGGCCGCGGACCGCAAGCTCCTCGACGAGCCGGACGTGCAGCGAGCGTTGGCCGAAGCACGAGCGGTGCACCGCGTGAACGAGCTGCTCAACTGGCAGGTCGCCGGCGGTGAGGTCGAAGTCGCCGATGCGAGTGCCACCAAGGTGTTCGCCGCGGACCGGACCCAGCGCATCGGCAGGCTGCTCGAGGAGCTCGTCGGACGCCACGGCGCTGATGCGGAACTGACGAAGTGGCTGGACGTGCAGGCACGGCGCAACCTCGTGCTGACCTTCGGCGGGGGAGTGAACGAGATCCAGCGCGAGCTGATCGCGAACATCGGGCTCGGCCTGCCACGGGTGGTGCGATGATCGACGTCGAGAAGGAGGCCGCGCGCATCGCCGAGCAGGGCGAGTCGGCGCCACGGCTGGCGCGGGACCCGGTCAACCTGCCGATGATCAACAACTGGCTGGAGGCCATCGGCGACCAGCACCCCGGTTACACCGAGGTCGCGCCGCCCGCGATGGTGCAGGTGTGGACGATGGCCGGTCTGCACGGCCAGCGCACCCTGGACGACCCGCTCGGCGCGATGATGAAGATCCTGGACGAGGCGGGGTTCACGTCCGTTGTCGCCACCAACAGCGACCAGACCTACCACCGCTATCTCAAGGTCGGCGAGCACGTGTCGGTGACGACGAGCCTGGAGGACGTGACAGGGCCGAAGAAGACCGCGCTGGGCGAAGGCTGGTTCGTCACGACCAGGAGCACCTGGTACGTCGGTGACGAGCCGGTGGCCGAGATGCGGTTCCGGGTGCTGAAGTTCCGTCCGGCGGAGAAACCTGCGCCCCGGCCGGAAGTGCCGAAGGCACAGGCCATCCGGCCCGCGATCAACCGCGACACCGAGTACTTCTGGGAAGGCTGTCGCAACGAGGAACTGCGCATCCAGCGGTGCGGCGGCTGCGGGCTGCTCAGGCACCCGCCTGGCCCGATGTGCCCGGAATGCGGTGCGACGAAACCGAAGTACCTCGTCTCGGACGGTCGCGGCGTGGTCTACAGCTACGTCGTGCACCACCACCCGCAGGTGCCCGGCAAGCAGACGCCGTTCGTGATCGCCCTGGTCGAACTGGACGAGGGCGTGCGGATGCTCGGCGAGCTGGAGGGTGAACCGAGCATCGGCCTGCCGGTCGAGGTCGTGTTCACGAAGGTCGACGAGGAACTGACGATGCCGAGCTGGAGGCCCCGTGCGGATCGGTGATTCCCTGCCGGAGTGGCACGTCGAGGCCACGCCCACGTTCGTGATCAGCACCGCGCTGGCCACGCGCGACTTCCAGGACGTCCACCACGACCGCGACCTGGCGATCCAGCGCGGGTCGAAGGACATCTTCATCAACATCCTCACGACGACCGGGCTGGTGCAGCGGTACGTCACGGACTGGGCGGGTCCGGAAGCGTTGGTGCGCCAGGTGAACATCAGGCTCGGCGCGCCCTGCTACGCCTACGACACGCTGAAGTTCTTCGGTCAGGTGATCGAACGTGAGGAGCAGGACCTGACCATCGAGGTGGTCGGCAGGACCGACCACGGTGATCACGTCACCGGAACCGTGAAGATCGAGGTGCCCGCGTGAACGCCGCGATCGCTGGAATCGGCGCGACGGACTTCTCCAAGGACTCCGGTCGCAGTGAGCTGCAGCTCGCCGCAGAAGCAGCACGCGCGGCGCTGGACGACGCCGGTCTCGAACCGTCCGATGTGGACGGACTCGTCAGCTTCACCATGGACACCAACGCCGAGATCGCGGTCGCCCGCGAGCTGGGCATCCCGGAGCTGACGTTCTTCAGCCGCGTGCACTACGGCGGCGGGGCGGCGTGCGCGACCGTGCAGCAGGCCGCGATGGCGGTCGAAACCGGCATGGCGAAGGTCGTCGTCTGCTACCGGGCGTTCAACGAACGCTCTGGACACCGTTTCGGCCAGGTGCAGACCGCGGCCGCCGCGAACATCGACAACAGCTGGTCGTACCCGATGGGACTGGGCACGCCGGCCGCGATGGTCGCCATGTTCGCCCGCCGGTACATGCACGAGTACGGCGCGACTTCGGAGGACTTCGGCCGCATCGCGGTGGTCGACCGCAAGCACGCCGCCACGAACCCGCACGCGTGGTTCCACAACAGGCCGATCACGCTCGACGACCACCAGGCGTCCCGCTGGATCTCCGAACCGTTGCGGCTGCTCGACTGCTGCCAGGAAACCGACGGCGGTGTCGCGTTGGTGGTGACCTCGGCGGAACGTGCCCGTGACCTGCCGAACAAGCCCGCGCACGTCAAGGCCGCAACGCAGGGCAGTGGCGCCGACCAGTTCACGATGACCAGCTACTACCGCGACGACCTGACGAGGCTCCCCGAGATGGGCGTGGTGGCGCGCGGGTTGTGGGAGAGGTCGGGCATCGGTCCATCCGATGTGGACGTCGCCGTGCTCTACGACCACTTCACGCCGTTCGTGCTGGTTCAACTCGAAGAACTGGGCTTCTGCGGCAGGGGCGAGGCCAAGGACTTCGTGGCGTCCGGTGCGCTGGAACTGGACGGTTCGCTGCCGCTCAACCCGCACGGCGGACAGCTCGGCGAGGCCTACCTGCACGGGATGAACGGCATCGCGGAGGCCGTGCGCCAGGTGCGCGGCACCGCGGTGAACCAGGTGGCGAACGTGGAACACGTCCTGGTCACCGCCGGTACCGGCGTCCCGACCAGCGGGCTGGTCCTCGGTCAGTCTCCGTGAACGCGCCGGTTGTAGGCGAGGTGTCCGTCGTGGTCCAGCCTGCGGTACTCCTCGGTCGCCGCGGGGACGACAGGTTCGAGACCGAGATAGCGGAGGATCATGCCCGCGCCTTCGACGGCGGCGTCGAGGTCTCCGCTTCGTTCGACCGGGAGGCCCTTGTCCAGCAGAAGGCGGTAGACCTCATGCGTGAGCTCGAGTGGGTTGTACCACTCAGGAACGGTGTTCACAGCGGGCTCCCTCAACTTTGCCACGTCAGTCCGGTGATGCGCTCGTACACGTCGACGTAACGCTGCCGGGTCGCCGCCACGACGTCATCTGGCATCGCGGGGCCGGGAGGGGTCTTGTCCCAGCCGGTGCTCACGGACCAGTCACGGACGAACTGCTTGTCGTAGGAGATCTGGCCTTCTGCCCGGCCTGGCTGCCATTCCTCCGCGCGCCAGAACCGGCTGCTGTCCGACGTGAGAACCTCGTCAGCGAGTGTCAGGACACCGTCGGCGTCGATGCCGAACTCGAGCTTGGTGTCGGCGATGATGATTCCCTTGTCGAGGGCGCGTTCCGCTCCTCGGCGGTAGATCCGCAGGGTGAGGTCGCGGAGCTGCTCGGCGACGTCCCCGCCCACTTCGGTGACGACATCATCGAACGTGATGAACTCGTCGTGGCCCGTACCGGTGTCGAGCTTGGTGGTGGGCGTGAACACCGGTTCCGGCAGCCGGTCGGCATCCACGAGGCCGGCAGGCAGCTCCACGCCGGAAACTCGTCCGTCGCGCTGGTACTCGCGCAAGCCCAGGCCCGTGAGGTAGCCGCGGGCGATGCACTCGACAGGGAGCATCTTCAGCGGCTTGCACCGCATCGCGCGACCGGCGAAGTCTTCCGGCACATCGGTGACGGAGATCAGGTGGTTCGGCACGATGTCCGTTGTCTGGCCGAACCACCACGTGGACAAGGCAGTGAGCAGCTTTCCCTTGTCCGGAACCGGAGTCGGCAGCGACACGTCGTAGACCGACACACGGTCGGTGGCCACGAGCAGCAGGTCTCCACCGTCCAGTTCGTACAGATCACGGACCTTGCCCGCATGGACCTTCTTCACTTGCCGTTCCCAATCTCATAGTCGTAGAACACCCAGCGCTCCTTCGGAGCGACGGATTCGCCGAATTCCGCTACGACACCCTGTTCGTCGCGCCACCAGTTACGGCCCAGGAGAACCGGTTCGCCTGGCTTGATGCCCAGCTCCGCAGCCACCTCGCCGGTCGCGGCGGCCGCCGCGATGCCGTCGCGGCCGTGAACGAGCCGGCGACCCGTCCGCGCGTTGATGTATCCGGCGGTGCCGTTCTTGATCCGCTTCAGCTCAAGCAGATCAGGACACGTCTCCCTGAGGTCGCCGTTGAACCAGGAGGTCGAGGTCGATTCGGGTTGGTTCTTGGAGTTGTACGTGGTTCGCGTGCGTCGGATCACGAGAGCGCCGGACTCGATCCCGAGTGCGTCGGCGACGTAGGGCGGCGCTGGAACGAGTTCAGCGGACCGAACGCGAGCGTGTTGTCCCGGCGGATAGATCAGACCTGTCCGATGGGTCACCAACATCCGATCTTGCGGCGAGGTGTGCCGCTCCCGGCTGGTCACCACTGTGCCGACGCCCGGCACACCTGCCACCAGGCCTTCGGCGCGCAACGTGTTGAGCGCCTTGACAGCCGTGGCGAGGGCGACACCCCACTCGGTCGCCAGCTTCCGCGCTGACGGCACGAGCTCACCCTCAGTCAGCTCACCCGCCATGATCTGCTCGCGGATGTGCCGAACGACCTGCAGATACGGCGGTTCGGGGCGTTCGACGACAGGCACTGTCCCACTGCTCCTCATCGGGTAATACCGGTGTTCTAGCACAGTGGCTGCGACGGTGAAAGTTCACCCCGGAAGGGGGGGCTCTATAACGCAGTAGTTGACAGTGTTCTAGTACACCACTAACTTGGATCGAGCCTGAGCAACTCGGCACGGGCATCCCGGCGGATCACCACGTAGAGCGCAAGCTCAGGCTCAGCCAGGAAGGAAGCGCGATGACTGCCCTCGCGGCAAGCGCGCAGCTCTGTGTCTGCGGGCTTTCGACCATCGTCGTGCTGATCATCAGCGTCGTCATCGCAGTCGCCTACGGCGAACTGCTCGCCCGCTCCGCCGTCAAACGCGCGCTCCCACGCGAGGGACGCCACCGCGCCCCCCGTCGCCCCTCATGGAGACGAGCCGTGACCGCACTAACGATCGTCCTCGGCCTCGTAGCCACGGCGACGTGGACCTGGAATGTCGGCGACCACTTCGACTGGTGGCGGCGAGCAGCCGCACACCGACGTCACCAGCGACACGGCAACTAGCCGATTACTCGGATGAACGACCTCACGCCGGAATCCATCGCCGAGCGGTGGCTGTCCCTGACCAACGAACAACGCTCCGAACTGCTCGCGCAGCGACGCGAGAACCAGCTCGACGAGAAGGCACTCGACCAAGCGCATGCCTAACACGACGAGAACGAATAGCCCCAGGACTGA
The DNA here is from genome assembly GCF_012184385.1 of Lentzea indica. Lineage (GTDB taxonomy): Bacteria > Actinomycetota > Actinomycetes > Mycobacteriales > Pseudonocardiaceae > Lentzea > Lentzea indica. The sequence continues at coordinate 16,968 of NZ_VSRL01000016.1, read as the reverse complement.
GACCCGCACATCGATGCCGAAAGACTTCCGCGCCGCCCGTGACCGGCTTACGGCGGCGCTGCGCTCGACCAGCCTTCCGGCCTACGGTACGTCGACTCGGCGTCGTCGCGCGCGCTCGCGGTGACCGCGCAGCGCCGCTGCGCACTCGCGTCGATGGTGCCTTTTTCCCTGCATCGCAAGGACTTTCACCCAGCCGCGCCAGGTCGCGGCCTTGAACTCGGTGGCACATCCGGTGCACCGTTCCACCCAGATGAGAGGGGCGCTTGATCATGGGCGACAGCAAGCACGAGGACAAGACGGACCAGGACCGGCAGGATCCGCCGCACAAGCCGCAAGGCTCGGGCTCGGGCGGGAGCAACCCGGACCAGCCGGACGGGCAGCACAGCAAGTGAGCTCTCACGCCGAACTGACTGCAGAACTCACGGCCGCCGGAGCACTTCCGGCGGCCTGGGCGGAGACGTTCTCCGCCGTGGACCGCGCACTGTTCGTCCCCGCGCACTGTTGGGTAGACGACTACAACGGACAGCCACGCCCGCTCGACGGCGCTACCGACCATGCCCGGTGGGAGGCCGCTGTCTACTCCGACGTTCCGATCGTGACGCAGCTCGACGACGGCAAGACCGTTTGGCCGGATACCAGCCGCAACGCCACCAGCTCAGCGTCACAACCCACAGTGGTGCTCGCGATGCTGGAAGCCCTCAACATCACCGGTGACGTCGCGAACGTGCTGGAGATCGGGACCGGCACCGGCTACAACGCCGCGCTGCTGTCTCACCGTCTCGGCGACGCGCAGGTCACCACCGTCGAGGTCGACCAGGAGTTGGCCGAGCAGGCACAGGCCGCGCTCGAAGCGGTGGGCCGCAAGCCGACCGTCGTGGTGGGTGACGGCGCCGAGGGCTACTCCGCCAACGCGCCGTACGACCGGATCATCGCCACCGCGTCGGTCCAGGCCGGGCACATCCCGATCGCGTGGGTCGCGCAGCTGCGCCCGCGCGGCGAGCTCGTCACCCCGTGGAAGTCGACGTGGGGCAGCGGCGTGCTGGTTCGCCTTGTCTCCCAAGGAGAACGCACCGCCGTCGGCCCTGTCGTCGGTGACGCGTTCTTCATGAACCTGCGCGATCACCGCGTGCCGTTCGGGTTCGCGGGCAAGTACGGCCGCATCGCCGACGAGGCGACCGGCGTGCCGTCGTTCTTCTCGACGGTACGGCCGGATGAGGTGGCTCTAGACCGCGACGGCGCGTTCGCCGTGGGCCTGCGCCTGCCCGGAGTCCAGCACAGCATCGCCTACGACAAGGAGGACGGCGAGGCGTACGAGCTGCTGCTCTACGACGTCGACTCCGACTCGTGGGCGACCGTGCAGGTCGACGGCGGCAGCACAGCGCTGGGCGAGTTCGAGGTTCGCCAGCAGGGTCCGCGCGCGTTGTGGACCGAGGCTGAGCGGGCCCACGCCTGGTGGGTCGAGTCCGGCTGCCCGGAGCGCACCCGGTTCGGCCTGACCGTCACGACAGACAGCCAGACCGCCTGGCTTGACCGGCCCGGCAACATCGTGGCCACGTTCGAGTAAATCGACGATCCGGAGTTCGCACCAGTAGCGAAGCCCTCACGACAGCCGCGTGTTCACGTCCGGCTGCTCGTGGGGCTTCCCCGGTTTACACTTATTGCTTGTCCCGCTCTTCGGCCGGCGTCTACGGCCAAGTGCCGCTCGCGCACCAGGTACTGGCGCACAACATGCAAGGGCGGCGCTACGACCGTCGCGCGAGGTCCTTCTCGAGCCGATGGCGGCGACCGGGGGACGCTGCTTGTCACGGCTAGCCGCGAAGGGTGAGCACGGCATCAGCGAGAACGGGACGGTCCGCGGCCGTGGTGGTGAGCACGAGCCGCGGACCGTCCCGCCACACCCGCGTGGTCAGCGTCTCGCCGGGGAAGACCACACCCGCGAACTTCGCCCCGAACGACAGAACCTGCTCCGGCCCGTCGAGCACTGCGTCGATCACGGCCTTGCACACCACGCCGTAGGTGCACAGGCCGTGCAGGATCGGCTGGTCGAACCCGGCGCGCTGAGCGAACTCCGGATCGGCGTGCAACGGATTCCGGTCGCCGCACAACCGGTAGAGATAAGCCTGTTGTGGCAAGGTCGGCGTCTCGATCACGACATCCGGCTCGCGATCAGGCACCTCCACCTTCGAAGACGGTCCGCGCGAACCGCCGAACCCGCCCTCACCGCGAGCGAAGATGCTGGACCTCGTCGTGTACAAAGCGCTCCCGTCGGGAGTCACGGCCGTCGACTCCTGCACGATCACGGCTGCCTTCTCCTTGTCCCACACGTCCGCGATCCGCGTCCGCAACACGGCTTCTCCCTCGGCCGGGAGAGCAGCGTGCACGGTGATCTCCTGCGTCCCGTGCAGAACGCGGGCCAGGTCGATGTCCACACCGGGGAACGACACGGCGGGCGGCGCGGTCTCGTGGAAGCGAGGCGCCACAACGCCGAACGTGGGCAGCACCCGCAGGCCCTGCTCGTAGACGTAGCGGAGTTCGGTGGCCCCCAGAGCCAGGTGGTAGAGCAGCACGTCCGAGTGCGTCCAGGAGAACTTGATCTCGGGAAGTTCCGCCCCGATCGCAACGTCAGGGTCGATCGGCATCAGGCGCCCCTCACTCGTAGGTGATCTTCACGGTGTCGGTGACCGGAACCGACTGGCACGCCAGCACGATGCCGTCGGCGATGTCCTCCGGGTCGAGCACGTCGTTGTTGAGCATCTTGACCTCGCCCTCGACGAGCCGGCACGCACACGCGCTGCACGCACCCTCCCGACACGAGTACGGCGCGTCGAGTCCCTTCTCCAGCAACAGGTCGAGCAACTTCGTCCGCGCGGGCCACGGAAACCGGTGGTGCTCACCGTCCAGGTCGACCTCGACCACCGCGTCCGGCCGGTCGTCCACCACGGGCTCGGCCTCGGAGAACGGATCACTGGACAACGACACGAACTTCTCGATGTGCACGACCGAAGTACCGTGCAGCGCCTTGCGAGCGGCTTCCATGAACGGCCCAGGTCCGCACACGAACGCTTCGTCGCAATCCCGGACGAACGCGCGCAACGCGCCCACGTGCGGCAATCCCTGCACGGACTCCAGCCAGTGCACGACGGTCAGCCGATCCGGATGTGCGCGGCACAGCTCGTCGAGCTCGCGCGCGAAGATCACCGAGGCCTCGTCCCGGTTGGCGTAGAAGAGGAACACCCGCCCGGATCCCTGAGCGAGGACCGCCTTGATGATCGACATCACCGGTGTGATCCCGCTACCGGCCGCGAAAGCGAGCAACGACCCGTCCAGCGACGACGGCGTGAACACCCCGGCAGGCGCCAGCACGTCCAGCTCCATGCCCGCGCGCACCTCGGAGCACATCCAGTGCGACCCGTACCCGTCCGGCGTGCGCTTGACCGTGATCTTCAACGGCTCACCCGGCACGCTGGACAGGGAGTAGCAGCGCGCCACGTCCCCTGCCCGCACGGTCAGGAACTGGCCGGGGCGCGGCGAGAACGACACGCCCGACAGCACGAACGACCGGGCGTCGGCGGTCTCCTCGATCACCGCGTCGACCCGCAGCCGGTGCACCTCAGCCATCGGCGACCTCCAGCGTCCCGTCGCGCACGGCCTTCTCGATGCTGTCCCGCAGGCGCAGGCAGGTCGGCACGAACGCCGACCGCGGCCCGCAGAGCTCCGGGCACGTGCTGGTGTCGGACAGCCACTGCACGCTCGTGTGTTGCGGACTGTTCTTCTTGACCAGCACCCGGTTCCCGCAGTCGCACCGAACCGGTTCCATCCCGCCGACGAGGAACTCGTCGCGCTCGCTCATGTCGCCGACTCCTGCGGTGCCGGTTGTTTCCTGGCCAGATTCTCGGCGACCTCCTTCTCCCACACCTCGACCGCGCGGCTCGTGTCGACCTCGAACTCGAAGCGCCGCACCATGTCGTCGCTGACGTCCTCCACGTCGACGTAGAACTGCTCGTACCAGCGCCGAAGCTGGTAGACCGGCCCGTCCTCCTCGCACAGCAACGGGTTGTCGATGCGGCTCTTGTTCTGCCAGATCTCGACGTCCTGCAGGAACCCCACGCCGATGCCGCGCGCGAACTTGGCCGCGATCTTGTCGGCGTGCACGTCGTCGACACCCGGCAGCTTCTTCACGATCGCGCCCCACTGGAGCTTGAACGAGTTCGGCGTGATCGGGTAGTGACAGTTGATCAGCACCGTCTCGATCTCGATGCCCTTGTAGTCGTTCCACAGGTAGTCGATCATGTATGACGGTCCGTAGTACGAGGCTTCCGAACGAACCTCGACGTCGCCGGTGTAGTTCGAGCCCATCGCGACGTCCGGGCGTCCCCGCGTCGTGAGATACTGCGAAGCGACGTGGCCTTCCATCACGTTCTTGAAGTATGTCGGGAACGCGAAGTGGATGTAGAAGAAGTGGGCCATGTCCACGACGTTGTCGATGATCTCGCGGCAGTTCGCGTTGTCGATCACCACCGAGTCCCAGGTCCAGTTGCTCCACTCGTCGCTGAACGCGGCCTCGATGCGCGGGATCGTCACGTGCTCCGGCGGCGGGTTGCCCTGCGGGTCGTTCCACACGAAGAGCTGCTTGTTCTCCTCCAGCGTGATCCACGACCGGGTGCGCGCCCTCAACGGAACCCTTTTGGCGTAGGGGATGTCGACGCACCGGCCGTTGCCCGCCCAGCGCCAGTCGTGGAACGGGCATGCGATCGCGTTGCCCTTGATGGTGCCCTGGGTGAGGTCGCCGCCCATGTGCCGGCAGTAGCCGTCGAGCACGTTGAGCTCGCCGTCCTCGGTCCCGAACACCACGAGCTTCGTGCCGAACGCCTCCACGGCATGGGGTTTGCCGTCGCGGAAGCTGTCGGCGAGCCCGAGGCAGTGCCAGCCGCGCGCGAACCGCGCTGGAGGTGCGCCTGCGTCGATCGTCCGCACGGTGTCCTGCGTCATCGCTTACCTCCAGAGATGTCGAGGCCGGCGAGATAACCGAACGTCATCGCCGGTCCGAGGGTGGCGCCCGCGCCCGCGTAGGTGTGACCCATCACCGACGCGCTGGTGTTTCCCGCCGCATACAGGCCTTCGATCACCGAGCCGTCCTCGCGCAGCACCCTCGCGCGGGTGTCAGTGCGCAGGCCGCCTTTGGTGCCGAGGTCGCCGGGCACGATCTTGACCGCGTAGAACGGCGCCTGGAGAAGCGGCGCCAGGTTGGGGTTCGGGTGGTTGCGCGGGTCTCCGTAGTAGCGGTCGTACGCGCTGTCGCCGCGGTGGAAGTCGTCGTCCTTGCCGTCGACAGCGAGTGTGTTGAACCGCCGGACGGTCTCGGTGAGTTCCGGCAGGTCGGCTTCCTGAGCGAGCTCTTCGAGGCTGGGTGCGGAAAGCACGACGTCCCGCCAGCGCCGGGGGAGCGGGCGGCGCGGCGGGATTCCGCAGAACGGGTAGCGGCTGCGGTAGGTGTGGTCGAAGACCAGCCAGGTCTTGCCGGTCATCGCGTGCACCACGTCGACGTACGGCGCCGCCTCGTTGACGAACCGGCGTCCGACCTCGTCGACCAGCACGCATCCGGGCAGTGAGCGTTCCGCGAGCAGGAAGAACGGGCCGCGGGGCAACGGAACCGACGGGCCCCACCAGGCATCGTCCATCAGGCCGACGGCCGCTCCCGCCCGGACGCCGGCCTCGATGCCGTCGCCGGTGTTGGCCTTGGCACCCACCGTCCACTCCGTGCCGATGTCCTGGTGCTGCTTGCGCATCCGTTCGTTGTGCTCGAACCCGCCGGCGGCCAGTACGACGTGCTTCGCCAGGATCAAGTTGTCGCCGACGGCCACCCCGGCGACCCTGCCGTTCTCGAAGTGCAGGTCGGTCATCGCGGTGTTGAGGCGCACCTCGACGTTCAGCGCTTTGAGCCCTGCCCTGAGTCCCGCGGCCAGCGCCTGGCCCATGGTCAGCCGTCGGCCAGGCAGGAACCGACGGGCGAAGACCTTGGCGGCGGTGACCAGGCCGCGGGGATGCCGGGCGATCAGCGTCAGCCAGCGGTAGTCGGTCTGGGTGATCACGATGCCCGCCGGTGTCGGCACGTACGGCGGTTCGAGGTCCTTGACCTCCTCGCCGATGAGGTTCGTGTTGAACGGCAGGGGTTCGACCGAGCGGCCCTTGGGCTGTCCGCCGGGTGCCTCTGGGTAGTAGTCGGCGTAGTCGCGGACCCAGCGGAACTTCAGCGGTGTGTGGGCGCAGACGAACGCCAGCATCGCCGGTCCGGCGTCCAGGAACGCCTCCCGCAGGTCCGCGGGCACGTCCCCGGCGATGTGCGCCAGGTAGGTGCCGGCCCGCTCCGGCGAGTCGGGGATGCCGTTCGCGGCGACCACCGCGTTGTTCGGCACCCAGATACCGCCGCCGGACCTCGCGGTCGAGCCGCCGAAGTGCTCGGCCTTCTCGATGACGAGGGTGCGCAGGCCGTTCTGAGCGGTGCAGAGCGCGGCTGTCATGCCTGCCGCGCCGCTGCCGACGACGATCACGTCGTACATCGCACCTCCCCGGAAGTCAGACTAGAACAGGTTATAGTTCTGAGCCGGTTTGGCGCTATGGTGTAGGAGTTCCAGGCAAGTCGACTCACCGAGAACGTGTTCCGGGAGGGTGAGCGTGGACGTCGCCGCTGACGTGGTCGTCATCGGGTTCGGTGCTGCCGGCGCGTGCGCCGCCATCGAGGCCGCGGCGGCGGAGTGCGTCCGTGGTGGTCCTGGATCGTTTCGCCGGTGGTGGCGCGACCGCGTTGTCCGGCGGCGTCGTGTACGCGGGTGGTGGGACGCGGCAGCAGGTCGAGGCCGGTGTGGCCGACTCGGCCGACGCGATGTTCGGGTATCTGCGGCACGAGGTCCGGGACGCGGTGTCCGAGGCGACCCTGCGGCGGTTCTGCGAGGACAGCGCGAAGATGCTGGCCTGGCTGGAGGACCAGGACGTGCCGTTCTCGTCGAGCGTGTGCCCGTTCAAGACTTCGTACCCGACGGACGACTACTACCTGTACCAGTCCGGTAGTGAGGACGCCTGGCCCGACCCGGTGCCGCGTGGGCATCGGACCAGGGCAAAAGGCACGTCGGGCAAGGCTTTCTTCGCCAGGCTCGCCGAGGCGACCCGGCGTGCGGGTGTGCGGATCATGCCGCAGACCCGGGCTGTCGAGCTGATCACCTCGGACGGCCGGGTCACGGGCGTGCGGTGCCGAACCCTCTCCGGCCTGCCACGAGCCGTGCATCAGGTGTTGTCCCAGGCCGGCGCCAAGCCGTGGCTCTACTATCCGCCGCTCGGCAGGCGGCTGTTCGGGCTGGCAGCGTGGCTGGAACGGCGTTTCGCCCGCTCGGTCACCGTGGTGGCCCGGCAGGGAGTCGTGATCTCGGCTGGTGGCTTCATCGCCGATCGGGCGATGGTGCAGGAGAACGCTCCGGCGTACCGAGGCGGTCTTGCCCTCGGCACGCCCGGCGACGATGGCGGCGGGATCCGCCTCGGTGTCGCAGCTGGTGGCAAGACCGCGCGGATGGACAAGGTCTCGGTGTGGCGGTTCGTGACGCCGCCCAGTGCGTTGCAACGTGGGGTGCTGGTCGACGCGGACGGGAAGCGGTTCGGCGATGCGACCCGGTACGGCGCGGCCATCGGGAACGAGATCGTCGAACGCGGCGGCAAGGCGTGGCTGCTGATCGACGACGACATCCTGCGGGTCGCGCGGGCCCAAGTCAGAACGCAGACGGCGCGGTTCCAGCGGTGGCAGGTCCGCTACCTGCTGAACCGCGGCCTGGTCACCGCCCCGACGATCGAGGAAGTGGCGGCCAAGGCGGGAATCGGCACGCCCGAACCTGTTGGCACGCCGCCGTTCTCGTTGATCAACGTGAGCGTGCGGGCCGGGTTCGGTTACCCCTGCCCGATGCTGACGCTCGGCGGGCTCGTCGTGGACGAGGAGACCGGTCAGGTGCAAGGAGTTCCCGGCCTGTACGCGGCGGGCCGATCGGCGGTCGGGGTGTGCTCGGAGTCCTACGTCAGCGGGCTCGCGCTCGCCGACTGCGTCTTCTCGGGCCGCCGCGCCGGGCAACACGTTGCCACATCAACGGGTGCAGGGGAGGCCAGGTGCTGACGATCCAGAAGAGGGAAGCGGCCGCCGAGCTGCTGCGCGTGGCCGAACGCGACCGCGTGCCGATCAAGCCGCTGGTCGAGCTGTATCCCGACATCGACGTGGTCGACGCGTACGAGATCCAGCTGCTCAACGTGCGGCACCGCAACCGTGACGTGATCGGCCACAAGGTCGGCCTGTCGTCGTTGGCGATGCAGCAGATGATGGGCGTCGACGAACCGGACTACGGCCATCTGCTCGACGACATGCAGCTCGCGGGCACGGCGGACGTGTCGGCGTACCTGTATCCGCGGGTCGAGGTGGAGATCGCCTTCCTGCTCAGCCGGGACCTGCCCGGTGAGGGGTGCACGGTCGAGGACGTCTTGCAGGCGACGGAGTTCGTCGCGCCGGCGATCGAGCTGATCGACAGCCGGATCGAGAACTGGCGGATCGGCCTGCAGGACACCATCGCGGACAACGCGTCGTCGGCGGGGTTCATGCTCGGCTCCGAACGCGTCCGACCGTCCGAACTGGACATCGCCGCGGTCGCGGCGACGTTGCGGCGCAACGGCGAGGTCGTCGCGGAAGGACGCGGTGACGCGGTGCTGGGCGATCCGGCGATCGCGGTGGCGTGGCTCGCGGAGAAGGTCGCGAGCTTCGGCGTCCGGCTGCTGGCCGGCGACATCGTGCTGCCGGGTTCGTGCACGCGGGCCATCGACGCGCGGCCCGGCGACGAGTTCCACGCCGAGTTCGCCGGACTCGGCTCTGTAGATCTGAAGTTCGAGTGAGGGGTGAACGGGTGAAGGCGGCCATCGTCGGCTCCGGCAACATCGGCACCGACCTGCTCTACAAGCTCCTGCGTTCGCCGGTGCTGGAACCGCGCTGGATGGTGGGCATCGACCCGGCCAGCGAGGGTCTGCGCCGTGCGGCCTCGCTGGGGCTCGAGGTCTCGGTCGAGGGCGCGGAGTGGTTGCTGCGTCAGGACGAGCTGCCGGACATCGTGTTCGAGGCGACCTCCGCGGCGGTGCACAGGGCGAACGCCCCGCGTTACGCCGAGGCGGGCATCCGGGCGATCGACCTGACACCGGCGGCCGTCGGGCCTTACGTGGTGCCGCCGGTGAATCTCGGTGAACACAAGGACGTGCCCAACATCAACCTGATCACCTGCGGTGGCCAGGCCACGATTCCCATGGTGCACGCGGTGTCCCGGGTGGTCCCTGTGCCGTACGCGGAGATCGTCGCGAGCGTGGCGTCGGTGTCGGCGGGGCCGGGCACGCGGGCCAACATCGACGAGTTCACCCGCACGACCAGTCGTGGCATCGAGGCGATCGGGGGAGCGGAGCGCGGCAAGGCGATCATCGTGCTGAACCCGGCCGATCCGCCGATGATCATGCGCGACACGATCTTCTGCGCGATTCCCGAGGACGCTGACCCGGATGCGATCACGGACTCGATCGCGCGGATGGAGACCGACATCCGTTCGTACGTGCCGGGTTTCCGGTTGCTGAGCGAACCGCAGTTCGACACCGGCCGCGTGTCGATCTTCGTGGAGATCGAGGGCGCCGGCGACTTCCTGCCCGCGTACGCCGGAAACCTCGACATCATGACCGCCGCCGCTACCAAGGTGGGGGAGGAGATCGCCCATGCTGCGGCTGACCGACACGTCACTGCGTGACGGCTCGCACCACAAACGGCACCAGTTCACGGTCGAGGACGTGCGGTCGATCGTGGCGGCGCTGGACGGCGCCGGTGTGCCCGTGATCGAGGTGACGCACGGCGACGGGCTCGGCGGGTCGTCGTTCAACTACGGCTTCAGCCTCACGCCGGAGCAGGAACTGATCAAGGTCGCGGCCGACACGGCTCAGCAGGCCAAGATCGCCGTGCTGATGCTGCCCGGCGTCGGGGTGAAGGACGACATCCTGGTGTCGCAGGACAACGGGGCATCGATCGTCCGGATCGCCACGCACTGCACCGAAGCGGACGTCTCCGTGCAGCACTTCGCGCTCGCTCGCGAACGCGGGCTGGAGACCGTCGGGTTCCTGATGATGGCGCACTCGCAGCCGCCGGAGGCGCTGGCGAAGCAGGCGCGGATCATGGCGGACGCCGGGTGCCAGTGCGTCTACGTGGTCGACTCGGCCGGCGCGCTGGTGCTGGAACAGGTCTCCGACCGGGTTTCCGCGCTGGTGGCCGAGCTCGGAGATGACGCCCAGGTCGGGTTCCACGGACACGAGAACCTCGGATTGAGCGTCGCCAACTCGGTCGCCGCGGTCAGGGCAGGGGCGCAGCAGATCGACGGCAGCGTGCGCGGATTCGGTGCGGGTGCGGGAAACACGCCCCTGGAAGCGTTCGTCGGGGTGTGCGACAAGCTCGGCTTCGCCACCGGCGTCGACTTCTTCAAGATCGTGGACGCGGCCGAGGACGTCGTCCGGCCCGTCATGCCCGAGGAGTGCCTGCTCGACCGGATGGCGCTGATGATGGGTTATGCCGGCGTCTACTCGAGCTTCCTCAAACACGCGTACACCCAAGCCCAGCGTTATGGCGTGTCCGGCGCGCAGATTCTGGTCCGGGCAGGGGAACGCAAGCTCGTTGGCGGGCAAGAGGACCAGCTGATCGACATCGCACTGGAGCTGAGCAGGGAGAAAGTCCGATGAGCGAGGAAATCCTCGGCAAGGTGCGGGAGCTGCTGCCTGCTCTGCGGGATCGCGCGCAGGAGGCGGAGGAGCTGCGCAAGGTGCCGCCGGAGTCGGTGAAGGCGTTGCAGGAGGCCGGGTTCTTCCGGATGCTGCAACCGGTGCGGCACGGCGGGTTCGAGTCACATCCGCTGGCGTTCTACGAGGCGGTCAAGCTGATCGCGAGCGCGTGCGGGTCGACGGGCTGGGTCGCGTCGGTGCTGGGTGTGCACCCCTGGCACGTCGGGCTGTTCGACGCCCAGGCGCAGGACGAGGTGTTCGGGGAGGACCAGGACACCAGGATCTCGTCCTCCTACGCGCCGGTCGGCAGGGCGACACCGGTCGAGGGCGGGTTCCGGTTCAGCGGCAAGTGGAGCTTCTCGTCCGGGTGCGACCACGCGACGTGGGTGTTGCTCGGCGGTCTCGTGATGAACGACGAGGGCAAGCCCGTCGACTTCCGCACGTTCCTGCTGCCGATCTCCGACTACACGATCAACGACGTCTGGGACACGGTCGGGCTGCGCGGCACCGGCAGCAACGACATCGTGGTCTCCGACGCGTTCGTGCCGGAGCACCGCACGTTGAGCATGATGCACACGGCACGGTGCATTTGCCCTGGCCAGGACGTCAATCCTGGGCCGTTGTTCCGCATGCCCTACGGGTCGATCCACCCGTTCGCGATCACCGCGCCGATGATCGGCATGGCGGTGGGCGCGTACGAGCAGCACGTCGGCGCGACTCGTGAGCGCGTCCGATCCGCTTACCTGGGCGAGAAGTCGGTCGAGGACCCGTTCGCCCAGGTGCGGATCGCCATGGCGTCCAACGACATCGACACCGCCTGGTGGCAGCTCGAGAAGGACATCAACGACGAGTGGGAACACGCGGTCGCCGGCACGAAGATCCCGATCGAGCTGCGGCTGCGGGCCCGGCGTGACCAGGTGCTCGGCAGCGCGCGGGCGATCTCGGCGATCGACAGGCTCTTCGAGAGCGCGGGCGGAAAGGCGATCAACTCCGGTTCACCGCTGCCCCGGTTCTGGCGCGACGCGCACGCCGCACGCGTGCACGCGGCCAACGACCCGGAGCGCGTGCTCGTCCTGTACGGCAAGGGCGAGCTCGGCATCCAGGTCCGCGACGGCCTGTTCTGAGGGGGCTTCCATGAACGTGCGGCTGCACTACCACGAGGCGGGCACCGACCACACCGAGACGCTGGTCCTGCTGCACGGCGGCGGGCCGGGCGCGTCGGCGATGAGCAACTTCGGCCGCAACATCCCGGTGTTCGCGAAGTCGTTCCGCGTGCTGGCCGTCGACCTGCCCGGCTACGGCCAGTCGGACAAACCCACCGAGCACGACCAGTACTTCACCTTCGCGGCAAGGGCTTTGAAGGACCTGCTCGACGAGGTGGGTGTCGAGCGGGCGCACATCCTGGGCAACTCGCTCGGCGGCGGCACAGCGGTCCGGTTCGCCCTGGACCACGGCAAACGAGCGGGCAGGCTCGTGTTGATGGGGCCAGGCGGGTTGTCCCTCAACGTCTTCTCACCGGACCCGACCGAGGGCGTGCGCAAGCTCAGCGCGTTCGCTCGCACACCCACGCGGGAGAAGATCGAGGAGTTCCTGCGGATCATGGTGTTCGACCAGTCGCTGGTCACCGACGAGCTGATCGACGAACGGTTCGAGGCGGCGTCGAAGCCGGAGTCGTTGCGCGCCATGGCGGCTCTCGGCAAGTCGTTCTCCGGCCCCGACTTCGAGCAGGGCATGCTCTGGCGCGAGGCCTACAAGCTGCGCCAACGGGTGTTGCTCGTGTGGGGACGCGAAGATCGCGTGAACCCGCTGGACGGCGCGTTGCTGGCGTTGAAGCTGATCCCACGGGCGCAGCTGCACGTGTTCGGCGGGTGCGGGCACTGGGCGCAGCTGGAGAAGTTCGACGAGTTCAACCGGCTCGCTCTCGATTTCCTGACGGAGGCGTGATGGGCATCCGTTCTCTTGGTTATCTCCGGATCGAGGCCACCGACATGGACCGGTGGCGCGAGTTCGGGCTGAAGGTCCTCGGCATGGTCGAGGGCAAGGGGTCGACCGAGGGCGCCCTGTACCTGCGGATGGACGACTTCCCGGCCCGGCTGGTGATCGTGCCGGGTTCCGCCGACCGGTTGCAGGCCTCCGGCTGGGAGGTCGCGACCGAGGCCGAGCTCGACGAGGTGGCCAAGCGGCTGGCCTCCGCCGGTGTCGCGGTCGCGGAAGGTTCGCCAGAGGACTTGGCGGAGCGGCGGGTCAACGGACTGATCAGGTTCGACGACCCGTCCGGCAACACCCTGGAGGTCTTCCACGGTGCCGCCTTGGAGCACAGGCGGGTGGTGTCGCCGTACGGGCACCGGTTCGTGACGGAGGAGCAGGGACTCGGACACGTCGTCCTGTCCACATCGGACGATGAGGCCGCACTGCACTTCTACCGCGACGTTCTCGGGTTCCGGTTGCGTGACTCGATGCGCCTGCCACCGCAGTTCGTCGGCCGCCCGGCCGACGGCCCGCCCGCGTGGCTGAGGTTCTTCGGCTGCAACCCGCGCCACCACAGCCTCGCGTTCCTGCCGATGCCGACGCCGAGCGGGATCGTGCACCTGATGGTCGAGGTCGAGAACACCGACGACGTCGGCCTGACCCTGGACCGGGCGATACGGCGCAAGGTGCCGATGTCGGCGACGCTCGGGCGGCACGTCAACGACCTGATGCTGTCGTTCTACATGAAGACGCCCGGCGGGTTCGACGTCGAGTTCGGTTGTGAGGGACGGCAGGTGTCCGATGAGGACTGGATCGCACGCGAAAGCACGGCGGTGAGCCTGTGGGGACACGACTTCAGCGTGGGCTTCCAGAAGTAGGCCGATATCGGTCGGTGCTGGGTCACTTCTGCACAGGGGTGACCGTGGTGACCGGCATGTCCGCGGCCGGCCCTGTCGGGTTCGCCTGCCAGGCGTTCGCGGCCCTGTCGCTGGATCCGCCGCTGGTGCTGTTCTGTCCACAACGGACCTCGCGCAGCTGGGCGGCGATGGCCGGTGCCGGTGCGTTCTGCGTGAACGTGCTGGCGGAGGACCAGCGCGAGGTGTCGACGGTGTTCGGCAAGGCAGGCGCGGACAAGTTCGCGGGAGTGTCGTGGACGCCGTCGGCCACGGGTGCTCCGGTGCTCGACGGCGCCCTCACCTGGGTCGACTGCCAGGTGTCCGCGGTGCACGAGGCCGGCGACCACCACATGGTCGTCGGCTCGGTCGTCGAGCTCGGCCCCGTGCGCGACGCGCAGCCGCTGCTGTTCTACCGCGGCCGCTACGCCGTGCACGCCGAGCTGGACACCCGCGGCTGGTCCGGCGAGATCCTCGACAACCTGCTCACGTGGCAGCGCCAGTCAGAGTGGAGCTGACGTGGTGACCTGCCAAACGGCACCTGGGATCCGCACCTCGTCGCCGTGCACGAACGAGTCGAACGCACCTCGGACGCCCCGATGATCCGGGGACGCTCGGACTCCTCCGCCTCCTTAAGGGCACGGGCGATGGGCCCGAGGTTGCTCAGGTACGGGACCAGCAGCTTCTCGGGCATCGTGCAGATCCGGTCCACCGGGCTGATCTCGATCCCGCTCCACCCGCTCTGCTCGAAGAGCTTGCGAGTCTTGCCGGCGTCCGCCAGGGAGAACGGTCCCGGCCCGTTGGGATCAGGCGCCGGCGCGTCGGGCAGCAGTGGCGCGGCCGCCTGGACCGCGGTCGTCATGAACGGGTTCTCGTCCGGGGTTCGCCACGTGATGAAGCAGAGCTCGCCTCCCGGCGTGGTGGCGCGCAGCAGGTTGCGGAAGGCGGCGACCGGGTCGTCGAAGAACATGACCCCGAACCGGGAGACGATCAGGTCGAAGCGCTCCTCGAACGTGTGGACCTGCGCGTCGGCGACCACGAACCGCACGTTCCCCTGTTGTTTCGCCCCGGAGATCATCGTCTCGGAGATGTCGACGCCGACGCAGGCACCGTCGAGAGCGTCCGCGATCGCCCTGGTCACCGCGCCGGTGCCGCACCCGACGTCGAGCACCCTGTCCCGTGGCCGTTCCAACGCGGCGTCCACGAGCAGGTCCTGGAAGGGGCGGAGCACCAGGTCCACGATGTCCTGCGCCCGCGCCCAGCCCTGTCCCGCGGCGTTCCACCACGCGGCCTGTTCGCTGTTGACCTCAGATGTCATGCTCGTACCGTCCTACTTCAAGTCGACTTGAGGTCAAGTGTCGTGGACACGATCGAAATCGGCATCGGCGAGGTGGTCCGCCGCTCGGGCGTGCCGGCCTCGACCCTGCGCTACTACGAGGAGCGCGGCCTGATCACCTCGGTCCGCCGCCGTGGCCTCGCACGCGTCTTCGAGACAACGGTCCTGGAGCAGCTGGCGTTGATCGCGGTCTGCCGCTCGGCCGGCTTCTCGCTGGACGAGATCGCGCTGATGTTCGCCCCGGACGGCCGCCCGAGCCCGAACCGCGCGATGCTGGCGGCCAAGGCGGACGAGCTGGACGCGACGATCCGCAAGCTCACGTCCATGCGCGACGACCTGCGTCATGCCGCCGCGTGCCCGGCGCCGACGCACATGGAGTGCTCGACGTTCCGCCGCGTCCTGCGGTCCGGTGAGTTCTGACCAAGCTGTCTGACGTCCTGCCCGCTACTCGCCGAGCGACCCGGCGCCTGGCCCCGATGGCGTCTGCAAGTACCGCCAACTCAACATCAACAGGCGCGTAACTACGCCCAACAGGTCGCTTCGGGCCCGAACACACGGGTGTCGGGTTCTGCGGGAGCAGAACGAGTTGGGTGTAGTTGAAGGCGATTCGATCAAGAGTTGGTGGTACTTGCAGACGCACTCGGCGCCAGCGAGCCGCTGAGGTTGCGGACAAGACTCCTGGCCAGGTGCCTAGACGCTCCAGATCTGCGGGGCCACGGTCACGGCGGCGGCCTGGTAGGGCGGCAACGGCCTGCCCTCGACCACGACCTCCAGCGGCCACTTCTCCTGCAGCACCACCCACAACCGCGAGGAAAGCCCGGAGAACACACCGAGCAGGTCCGCGTTCCCGTCCGTCTGCAGCACGTACACCCACTTCGCCCCGTCGGGCGCGCCTTCGAGCGGCTCACGCCAGGCGCGACGCACGCGACGGACACCGTGCCGCGCGGCGTCCGCCGTCAGAACGATGTCCGCCTTGGTCGGGTCCGGTGCGCTCGTGGGCGCGATGGCGCTGAAGCGGTACGGCACCGGGGGTACCTCGTCGACGTGGGGCACCGCCGCCAGATCAGCGCTGTGGGGATCCTCCAAAGTGGACGCGATCAGGTCGCGTTCCTCGGTCGTGATGCCGATGTTCTCGTACGCCATGGTCAGCAGGAGGGTCGCCTCGGCCTGCACGGGCTCGCCGCCGAAGTAGTCCTCTCGTACTGAACGCAGGTTGTCGTCCGGCAACCGGCCCGCGAGCCGCGCGCACACGTCGGTGACGGCGGCGTAGGTCTTCACGTCCATGGTTTTCACTTCTTCTTGTACGGGCCGAGATCGGTTTTGGTGACGTTACCCTGGGCGTCTTGGACCACCCTGACGACACGGTCGCCCTTCGGGCCTTCCCAGGTCCAGCTGCCGTCACCGCCCAGATCGGGGTGGCTGAAACGAGGCGGGCTGGCGGCCGGCACGCCCTGCGGCGGCGGGTGGGGCGAGGACGGGTTGGTGATCACGCCGGGGTCGTTCGGGTTGCTCGGGAACGACGTGCGGATCTCGCCGGTCGACAACACCGTCGTCCTGACTTCGACGCCGTCGACCGTGCCCTCGTAGTTGTACGCCCACGCCGGGTTGCCGTCGGCGTCCCTGGTGGGCATGACAGGGCCGACCGGTGGACCCGTCTGAGTGACCTTGTACGCCGCGTCGAGGATCTTGGCCTCGTTCCAGTTCTTCGGGAACTCCGTCTTCTTCGAGAACCCGCTGCCCGCGAGGTGGCCGCCCTGCCTGCCACCGTCGCCGTGGATGATGTGGTCCTTCGACCTGTCGCTGAGGAAGACGTCGCCGGCCGCCGGCGGGGGCCGTCGGTTTCAACGGGAGCTGTGACTTCGCCGGCGGCGCTGCGGGACGGCTGGGTGGGTGCCGGGCTGGCTCGGCGGTGGCCGCCGGGGGTGCCCGGGGTTGTTCCCGGCCGCTGGGCGTGCC
>NZ_VSRL01000169.1 GCF_012184385.1 Lentzea indica | reverse complement strand
CGAGCGGCCTCGACCGCGCGGCCTGGCGCCGGGCGTGGCGTGCCGCGGCCGACGCACCCCCGTTGTCACGCCCCGAACGCGCTGGTCTGCCCGAGTACCGCGAGGCCATCGCCGAGCACCTGCTGCGCCACCGCGGTCTGGCCGTCAACGCCGATCCCGTGCTGGCCACCGGCGGCACGACGGCGGTGCTGACCGAGATCGCGGTCGCTGTTCTGAAGCGCGGCGACGCCGTGGCCGTCGAGGAACCCGGCTATCAACGGGCGGTGGGCGTCTTCCGCGCCGCCGGTCTGAAGGTCGTCCAGGCGGCCGTCGACGCCGAGGGCCTCCTCCCTGACGCTGTGCCGGCGGGCGTCCGCGCCGTCTACTGCTCGCCCGCCCACCAGTACCCGCTCGGCGGTCGCATGTCGGCAGGACGCAGGGTCGCGCTGGTCGAACGGGCGCGCAGGGACGGCTGGCTCGTCATCGAGGACGACTACGACGGCGAGCTGCGTTATGACGTGGCACCGCTGCCGTCACTGGCCGCGCTGGCCCCGGACGTCGTGGTCCACCTCGGCACCACGAGCAAGATCCTCACCCCGACGCTGGGCGCGGGCTGGATGGTCGCCCCCGAGCCCATCGCCACGGCGGTGCTGGAGCACCGCGACCTGACCGGCACCAGTCCAGCCGCCGCGGGGCAACGGGTCGTCGTCGAGCTGGCTCGCACCGGCGACCTCGGACGGCACCTGCGCAAGCTGCGTCGCGAGCTGTCCGAACGGCGTGCGCTCATCATCGACACGTTCGCCGACGCCGGTATCAAGGTGCTCGGTGACGACGCGGGCGCGCACGTCGTCGTGCTGCTGCAGAGCGCCGAACAGGAGCGCGAGCTCATGAGCCAGGCTCTCGAACGTGGCCTGCGGGTGGACGGTCTTGCCCGGCATTACGTGAACCGGGCCAAGCTCCACGGGCTCGTCATCGGCTACAGCGCGTGTTCGCGGGAACAGCTGGTGAGCGCGCTGCCGGTGCTGACCGAACTGCTCAGCGGAGCTGATCGTGATTGAGCCGGACCGCGCGTGGGTCGCGGATGACTTCGTGGTCCCGTGCGGGCTCACGACCGACTCGTTCCGCCTGGAACCTCTCGGTCCACAGCACAACGAGCGGGATCACTTCGCCTGGACGAGCAGCATCGACCACGTCCGGTCGACGCCGGGCTTCGAGACCTGGGGCTGGCCTCCGGCGGAGGGCATGTCCCCGGAGCGCAACCTGGCCGATCTGCGCAGGCACGCGGACGACTTCGCGCGCCGTGCCGGGTTCACCTACTCGGTGGTCGAAGTGCCTGGAGATGAGGTGATCGGCTGCGTGTACATCTACCCGGCGCGGGCCAACCACGCCGTGACGGAGGTCCGTTCCTGGGTGCGGGCCGACAGGGCTGACCTGGACAAGCCGCTGTATGAAGTGGTTTCCGCCTGGCTTGCGGCCGAGTGGCACTTTCCCGATGTCCGTTACGCCCCGCGACCTCCAACTGGTCAGTAGGCACAATCGCCCAAACGGGTAGGGTCGCCCGCATGACGCAGCGCAAGACGAGGGTGGCCGTCGTGTTCGGCGGCCGCAGCTCCGAGCACGAGGTCTCCTGCCAGTCCGCCAAGAGCGTCCTTCCCTACCTGGACGCGGACCGCTTCGAGGTGGTGCCGGTCGGCATCACACCGCAGGGGCAGTGGGCACTCGGCACGGACCCGAACGCGCTGGAAGCCGGTGCCGGCAACCTCCCCACGCTGCGTGGCAGGGCCGACATCACGCCGATCGAGCCGGGACAGGCGCTCAAGGACGTCGACGTCGTCTTCCCGTTGCTGCACGGCGCGTGGGGCGAGGACGGCACCATCCAGGGCCTGCTCGAACTGGGCGGCGTCCCGTACGTCGGGCCGGGCGTGTTCGCCAGCGCCGCCGCCATGGACAAGGTCTTCGCCAAGAAGATCCTTCAGGCGGAGGGCCTGCCGGTCGGCAAGTTCGTCGCGCTGGACCGCTCCGCCACCACGCTCACCCTCGACGAGCGCGAGCACCTCGGGCTGCCGGTGTTCGTGAAGCCGTCGCGCGCAGGGTCGTCCGTCGGCATCTCCAAGGTCGGTGACTGGGCCGACCTGGACGCCGCGATCTTCGAGGCCCGCCAGCACGACCCCAAGGTCATCATCGAGGCCGCCGTCCCGAACGTCCGCGAGATCGAGTGCGCGGTGCTGGAGTTCCCCGACGGCCGCGTCGAGGCCTCGCTGCCCGCCGAGCTGCGGCCGGTCGGCGAGGGCGTCGAGTGGTACGACTTCAACGCCAAGTACGTCGACGACTCCTACGAGGCCGACATCCCGGCGAAGCTCGACGACGACATCACCGCCCAGCTGCGCGAGATGGCCGTCACCGCGTTCAAGGCGCTCGACTGCCAGGGTCTGTCCAGGGTGGACTTCTTCCTCACCGAGCAGGACGAGCTCATCATCAACGAGCTCAACACCATGCCCGGTTTCACGCCGATCTCCATGTACCCCAAGGCGTGGGAGGCGACCGGCGTGGATTTCGGCACGTTGCTGACCACGCTGATCGAGACGGCGATCGCGCGCGGCTCAGGCCTTCGTTAGGGCGAGGTCTTGACCGGCTGCTTCGGCAGCAGGTCGCGCACCGTCGTCGAGATGTCCTGCAACGGTCCGGTGCCCGCGTCGTCGGGCACCGTCAGCGCCACGTACACCCCGCGGTCCACGATCACCCACGTCGAGCTGCCGGAACCGGGCAGCTGCAGCCACTGCACGTCGGAGATCACCCGCAGCTGCGAGGTCACTGAGAGTTCGGAAGGCCGCGGCAACCCGCACCGCAGAACCACCGGATCGTGTTTGGCGTCACCCCACGCCACCGCGGCGGGCGGTGCGGGTGAGGCGATCTCCCTGCGCGGCAGCATGTCCTTACCGGACGGCAGCCCCACCGGCAGCTTTTCGACCAGGGAGGTGCATTCCGGTGAGCCCGCCGACGGCGCGTCGATCGAGACCAGAGCGAGGGGACCCGTGCGACCGGGCACGTCCTCCGTCTGGTTTCCGGTGCCCAGCACCAGACCGAGCGCGGCGACACCGATGGCGAGCAGCACGGCGAGCCCGACCGCCGCGAGCAGCGGCCGGGACAGCGCCGACGTGGATTCCTGCTGAGTCACCCAGCTATGACAACACGGGCTAGAGATGTACCACCGGGCAGGTCAGTGTCCGGGTGATTCCCTCGACGTTCTGGATGCGCGCGACCACGAGCTGGCCGAGCTGGTCGACGGTGTCCGCTTCTGCGCGGACGATGACGTCGTAAGGACCGGTGACGTCTTCGGCGGTGGCGACCCCGGCGATCCCGGAGATCTCGGAGGCGACTGCAGCGGCCTTGCCGACCTCGGTCTGGATGAGGATGTATGCATGCACCACGGCGTGCCCCTTCGTCGCGACAGGTTGGGTCGAGGTAGGAACGTGTCACGCAACGTACCCCAGTTGGGGTTCCGAATGCTCAGATTGGGAGGCAACTTTGCGTCCGGAGCCGCCGCGCGACGCGGAGACGGTCGCCGATGTGGGTGAGTTCAATCTCATCCACCGGGTGACCGTCGGTCGGGCGCAGCCGGAGACGACCATCCTGGGTCCCGGTGACGACGCGGCCGTCGTCGCGGTTCCCGATGGACGGGTCGTCGCCTCGATGGACGTGCTGGTCGAGGGTGTCCACTTCAGACTCGACTGGTCCAGCCCCGAGCAGGTGGGCCGGAAAGCGGCGGCGGTGAACCTCGCCGACGTCGTCGCGATGGGAGCGTTGCCGTCCGCCTTGCTCGTCGGGATCGCGTGCCCGCCAGACACCCCGGCGGCCACGGTCCAGGGGATCATGTCGGGACTGTGGCAGGAGGCGGCGACGGCCGGCGCCGGAATCGTCGGCGGCGACATGGTCAGCTCCGCCACGCTGGTGATCTCGATCACGGCGATGGGCGACATGAACGGACTGGAGCCGATCACGCGGTCCGGCGCGCTCGTCGGTGACGTCGTGGCGGTGACAGGACGACTCGGCTGGGCCGCCGCGGGACTGGCCGTGCTCGGCCGCGGTTTCCGTTCCCCGGTGGGGATAGTGAACGCCCAGCGCACGCCGGAGCCGCCGTACGAGGAGGGGCCGAAGGCCGCGGAGGCCGGCGCCACGTCGATGATCGACGTCTCCGACGGACTGCTGCAGGACCTCGGCCACATCGCCGACTCGAGCGGTGTCGCGATCGACATCCGCACAGAACTGCTGCCGCTGCACCAGCGCCTGCTCGACGTGGCGTCGGCGCTCGGCGGTGACGCCCGGCACTGGGCGCTGACCGGAGGCGAGGATCACGCTCTCGCCGCGACGTTCCCCGGACCCAAGGCGGTTCCCGGCGGCTGGACGACCATCGGCACGGTCCGCGCCGGCGAGGGCGTGACGGTCGACGGCAGGGTCTACGAAAAACCTCCCGGCTGGGAGCACTGGCGCGCGTAAACTGGTCGATGTGGAACTATGCACGCGAACGTATGACCATCCAGATTCGGTCAAGATGATCGCTGACCTGCAGCAGGTCTACGTCGATCGCTACGGCGACGTCGATGTCACGCCGGTCGACCCGGCGCAGTTCGCCGCACCGCTCGGCTACTTCGTGATCGGCTACCTCGACGGCGTTCCCGTCGCGTGCGGCGGCTGGCGGATCAACGAGGAACTCTCGGGCGCGGCCGAGATCAAGCGGATGTACGTGGTCGACGCCGTGCGCGGGAAGGGCTTCTCCCGCCTTGTGCTCGCGCACCTGGAGGAGACCGCGCGCGAGGCCGGTCTCCATCGGATGGTGCTGGAAACCGGTCTTCGCCAGCCGGAGGCGATCGGCCTGTACACCACCAGCGGCTACGAGCGCATCGAGAACTTCGGCGTCTACCGCGACCACCCGGAGAGTCGTTGCTTCGGCAAGCCGTTGTAGGTTCGGGCGCATGGCCATCTATGCGTTGGGGGACTACACGCCGCAGATCCACCCGGACGCGTACGTGCACCCGGATGCGACGGTGATCGGCGACGTTCGCATCGGCGCGCATTCGTCGGTGTGGCCGCAAGCCGTGCTGCGCGGCGACTACGGCCGGATCGTCGTCGACGAGCGCACGTCGATCCAGGACGGCACGGTGATCCACTGCACCGAGGTCCACCCGGTGCACATCGGTTCGTCGTGCGTCGTCGGCCACAACGTGCACATCGAGGGCGCGACGGTCGCGGACGACTGCCTGATCGCCTCGGGTTCGGTGGTGCTCAACGGTTCCATCGTGGAAAAGGGCGCGATCGTCGGCGCCGGCGCGGTGGTGTCGTTCGGCGGCCACGTCCGGGAACGCACGATGGTGCTCGGGGTACCTGCCCGTGAACGTGCTGGACATGTTGTGCCAGAACAGGCTTGGGCGTTCATCGTCGAGAAGTACGTTCAGAACATCGCCTTGTACCGGGAGAAGCTCCGTCGTCTGGATTGAGTGAGATAGGGTTCACAGCCGTGGCTCGTCCCCTCAACGAAGTTGTCGAAGCCGGTTGGGCTGAAGCTCTCGCCCCCGTTGCTGACCAGATCGCCGCCATGGGTGAGTTCCTGCGCGCGGAGGTCGCCGCCGGCCGCACCTACCTGCCTGCGGGCGAGAACGTGCTGCGTGCGTTCAAGCAGCCGTTCCACCAGGTGAAGGTGCTGATCGTCGGGCAGGACCCGTACCCGACGCCCGGCCACGCGGTCGGCCTGTCGTTCTCGGTGGCCCCCGACGTGCGACCGATCCCGAAGTCGCTGGTCAACATCTACAAGGAGTACGCGGAGGACCTCGGTCACCCGTTGCCGTCCAACGGCGACCTGACCCCGTGGTCCGAGCGCGGTGTGCTGCTGCTCAACAGGGCGCTGACCGTGCAGCCCGGCAAGGCGAACTCCCACCAGGGCAAGGGCTGGGAGAAGGTGACGGAGCAGGCGATCAAGGCTTTGGCCGCACGTGACGCACCCCTGGTCTCCATCCTGTGGGGCCGCAACGCGCGCAACCTGCGTCCGTTGCTGGAACCGTTGCCCGCCATCGAATCCGCGCACCCGTCGCCGCTGTCCGCGCATTCCGGGTTCTTCGGCTCGAAGCCGTTCAGCCGGGCCAACGAGCTGCTGGAGAAGCAGGGCGCGGAGCCGATCGACTGGAAGCTTCCGTAGTAATCGAATGTCCCCCGCACGTCTCGCGGCACTAGCGTCGCGAGACATGCGGGGGAATCGCGATCTGTCGTTGCTTGCCGCGGGCGCTGGCGTCTCGCAGTTCGGCAACTCACTGTCGTTGCTGGTCCTGGTCTTCTGGGCGACGCCGATCAGCCCGTTGCTGGTCGCTGCGATCCTGGTCGCCGAACTGCTGCCGCTCGTGCTCGGCGCGCCGTTGGCCGGTGCGCTCATCGACCGGCTGCCGAACCGCAGGCTGCTGATCATCGCGCTGCTCGGCCAGGGCGTCGCGATCGCGGCCATCGCGCCCCTGATGGGCACCCCGGCCCTCGTGGTGGCGCTGGTCTTCGTCTCCGGCTGCGGCCTTGCGGTCGCGGTGCCCGCCACCTCGGCACTCGTGCCGCACATCGCGGGCGAGGAGGAGTCGACCCGCGGTTACGCAATGGTCGGCACCGCGCGCAGCGTCGGCAACATCGCGGGCGTCACGGGTGGCGCATTGCTTGCGGGCTTCTTCGGCCACCCAGCCGCGTTGCTGATCGACGGGATGACCTTCCTGGTCTACGCGTTGCTGCTGCTGTTCGTGCGGGCCGAACGCAGGCCTTCCGGCGAGCACGCGGCACGCCCGAGCGCGTTGGCCGGGATCAGGCACGTCCGGCGGGATCCCGTGCTGTTCGCGTCGATCATCGGGCTGGCGTTCTTCGTCGGCGCCGTCGTGGTGATCAACGTCGCCGACCCGGCGTTCGTCCGGTTCGTGCTGCACGGCGACGAGCTCCTGCTCGGCGCGATGCAGGCGTGCTGGACGGTCGGCATCCTCGTCGGCACCCGGCTCGTGGCGCGGCTGAAAACCGTTCCCGAGGTGGCTTACGCGCTGGCGATCACGGGCATCACCACGGGCATCGCGGTGCTGATCCCTGCGACGTTCCCGGTCGTCGTGGCCGCCGGGATCGGGTGGCTGATCGGCGGCATCTCCAACGGTGTCGACAACGTGACCATGAACGCGATCGTCCGGCTGCGTACGCCTGAGGAGATGCGCGGGCGGGCGTTCGCGGCGGTCGGGTCGATGGTGACCGGTGCGAACCTGTTCGGAACAGCGGCCGCGGGCGGGTTGCTGCTGGTCATGGGGCCACGGGCGGTGTTCGCGCTCGGCGGCACCGGGGCGGTGCTCAGCGGCGTCGCCTGTCTGGTGTTCGTGCACCGCGCCCTGAAACGCGAAAGGAGCCCGGCCGAAGCCGGACTCCTTTCGAACTAACGAACTGTGGCGGTGATCAGCCGCGCACGACCTTGCCGGCCTTCAGGCAGGACGTGCACACGTTGATCCGCTGGCGCTGCGAGGCCGAGACCTTCGCGCGCACAGACTGGATGTTCGGGTTCCAGCGGCGGTTCGTCTTCCGCTGGGAGTGCGAAACCGAATGGCCGAAGCCCGGCCCCTTGCCACAGACGTCGCACACGGCAGCCACGTCAGCCACTCCTTCAGGTTCCTCAAGCGGTAAGTCTCGCGTCCCGGTGGGCGCGCAAGCGTGCACAAGCCTCAACCGGGCACGGCAACCCAATCAGGGTAGCCGGTGGCCTCACCAGCGACCAAACCGGGTGGATACTCTCCCCGCCATGCAGGTCATGGATGCGGTCGCGGTGCGCAGGTGGGCGGACGCCTGCGTGCGGTCGCTGGACGCCAATCGGGAGTCGATCGACCAGATCAACGTCTTTCCCGTGCCGGACGGTGACACAGGGACCAACCTGCTGCACACGATGCAGTCGGCGCTCGACGCGCTGCTGCGCTCGCCCATGACAACGGTGGGCGACGCGCTGTCCGCGCTGGCCCGTGGCGCGCTGGCCGGGGCCCGCGGCAACTCCGGTGTGATCCTTTCCCAGGTGCTCAGGGGCCTGGCGGAGTCCGTGCAGGAGGTCTCCGTCGTCACGGGCTCCGCGCTGCGCAAGGCCCTGCAACGGTCCGACGAGCTCGCCACGGCCGCGGTGTCCAAGCCGGTCGCCGGGACGGTCCTGACAGTGCTGCACGCTGCTGCGGAAGCCGCTCGCGACTGCCCTTCGGACGACCTCGACGAGATCGTGATGGCGGCCTCACGCGCGGGTGCCGTCGCATTGGCAGACACGCCGCGTCAGCTCGCTGTGCTGGCCAAGGCGGGCGTGGTCGACGCCGGCGGGCGCGGCCTCGTTGTGTTGTTGGACACACTGGCTGCGGTGATCACCGGCCAGACCGTGGAAACGCCGATGGACGCGCCGTTGCTGCCGCGCACGCCCGAGTCGCTGACGACCGAGCGTGAGAGCGGTTCGTCGGAGTTCGAGTACGAGGTCATGTACCTGCTCGACGGCACGGCGGAGGAGGCGGTCGCGGAGCTGCGTGGCTCCTTGAACATGCTGGGTGACTGCGTGTCGGTCGTGGGCGACGGTGCTGATCTTTGGACCGTGCACGTTCACTGCAACGACATAGGCGCGGCCATCGAGGCAGGCGTGCGCGCCGGGCGTCCACACCGCATCACGGTGGCGCGGTTCGCCGACCAGATCGCCGCGCAGGCGTCCCGCTTCGTGCGCGACCGGGCGATCGTGGTGGTGGTGAGCGGGGCCGTGGACCTGTTCCGCGCAGAAGGTGCCGCGGTGTTCGACCTCGCTTCTTCTTTGGCGACACCCACGGACCTGTTGTCGGTCATCGTGTCGACGCGCGCGCGTCACGTCGCTGTGTTGCCCGGCGATCCGGACATCCGCGAGGCGTTGGACGAAGCCGTGGCGTACGCGCAGGCCGCAGGGCAGGACGTGGTGGTGGTGCCGACGTTCTCGCCCGTGCAGGCACTGGCGGCGTTGGCCGTGCACGACTCGACTCGCCGTGCCGGTGATGACGTTGTCGCCATGGCCGAGGCTGCCGCCGCCACGCGCCGTGGTGAGCTCTCGATCGCTGCCGACGAGGCCCTCACGTGGGTCGGCCGCTGCCAGCCCGGCGACCTGCTGGGCATGCTGGACGGCGAGGTCGTGCTGATCGAGCCGGGTCCCGCCTCGCCGGAGTCGTTGATGGACCTGTCCTGCCGCCTGATCGACCGCATGCTGGCAGGCGGCGGTGAGCTGGTGACGGTGATCCTGGGCGCGGACAGCCCGGACGGCCTGGCCGACGTGTTGGAGGACCACCTGCGGGTCACCCATCCGGAGGTGGAGGTGACGGCGTATCCGGGCGGTCAGCCGGACGCTGTCATTTTTGTCGGTGTCGAGTAGTTCAATGGGACGCGATGATCTCCTTCGACGACAAGCTGCAGCCGCTGCTCGGCAAGAAGACCGCCGACGCACTGGAGACCGGCCTCGGCCTCACGACCGTCGGTGACCTGCTGCGCCACTACCCGCGCCGTTACGACGAGCGCGGGAAGCTGACCGACATCAGGTCGCTCGAAATCGACGAGCACGTGACGGTGCAGGCCGAGGTGCGCAAGTGCGTGAAGCGCCAGATGAAGGCGCGCCGCGGCCAGATGACCGAGGCGGTGATCACGGACGGCACGTCCGAACTGCACCTGGTGTTCTTCGGCAAGGTGGCGTTCGTGGCGGAACAGGAGCTCCTGCCGGGCACGCGGGCCCTGTTCGCGGGCAAGGTCGGCCGCTACCGCCAGAACCTGCAGCTGGTGCACCCGGCGTTCGAGATCCTCACCCCGGAGTCGGACGGATCGTCGTTCCTGCAGGCGTTCCTGCCCGTCTACCCGGCCTCGCAGCACATCAACACGTGGAACATCGCGAACTGCGTCAAGCAGCTGCTGGAGATCTGGGACGGCGTGCCGGAGGATCCGCTGCCCGCCGACTTCCGTGCCGAGCACGGCCTGATCGGGCTGGAGGATGCGCTGCGGGCGATCCACCGGCCGGAGAGCTGGGCGCAGATCTCCGTGGCGCAGCAGCGGTTGAAGTGGGACGAGGCCCTGGCCGTGCAGCTCACGCTCGCCCAGCGCCGTAAGGCCTCCAGGGCTCGTCCGGCGCCGTCGTGCGCACGCCGGTCCCGCGGGATCCTGGACGCGTTCGACGCGCGGCTGCCGTTCACGCTGACCAAGGGGCAGGTGGAGGTCGGCGAGCAGATCGCATCGGACCTCGAGTCCGTCGTGCCGATGAACCGCCTTCTGCAAGGGGAGGTGGGTAGTGGGAAAACGATGGTTGCGTTGCGAGCAATGTTGCAGGCCGTCGACGCTGGCCGTCAGTCGGCCATGTTGGCGCCCACGGAAGTCCTTGCGGCACAACACGCCCGCTCGCTGCAGGAAATGCTCGGCGACCTCGCTCAAGCAGGCCAGCTCGGCGGCGCGGAGGACGCGACGCGCGTGACGTTGCTGACGGGCTCGATGAACACGGCCCAGCGCCGCCAGGCGTTGCTCGACATCGTGACCGGCGAGGCGGGCATCGTCGTCGGCACGCACGCGATCATCCAGGACAAAGTGGAGTTCCACTCGCTCGGATTGGTCGTGGTGGACGAACAGCACCGCTTCGGCGTGGAGCAACGCGCTGCGCTGAGCGCGCGGGGGGAGAAGGAAAACCCGCACGTGCTGGTGATGACCGCGACCCCGATCCCGCGCACCGTCGCCATGACCGTCTACGGCGACCTCGAGGTGTCGGCGTTGCGGGAGTTGCCGGGTGGCCGCTCGCCCATCAAGACCTCCGTCGTGCCCGCGCGCGAGAAGCCCGCGTGGCTGGATCGCGCGTTCGCCCGCGTGCGCGAGGAAGTGGCCGCCGGCCACCAGGCGTACTTCGTGTGTCCGCGCATCGGTGACGAGGAGCCCGCGAAGTCCGACGACGAGGACAAGCGCCCGGCCCTGTCCGTGATCGACGTGGCGACCATGCTGGCGCAGGGTCCGTTGCGCGGCCTGCGCGTCGAGATTCTGCACGGCCGCATGCCTCCCGACGAGAAGGACGCCGTGATGCGTGCCTTCTCCGCCAACGAGGTGCAGGTGCTCGTCGCCACCACCGTCATCGAGGTCGGCGTCAACGTCCCGAACGCCACCGTCATGGCCATCATGGACGCGGATCGCTTCGGCGTCTCGCAGCTCCACCAGCTGCGCGGCCGCGTGGGCCGTGGCAGCGCGCCAGGACTGTGCCTGCTGGTCACCGAGATGCCGGAGATGACCGCCACGATGGAACGGCTGCGCGCCGTGGAGTCCACTCTGGACGGATTCGAGCTCGCCCAGCTCGACCTGGAGCTGCGCAGGGAGGGCGACATCCTCGGCGCCGCGCAGTCGGGCCGCCGCTCGGCGCTGAAGATGTTGTCGTTGCTGCGCGACGAGGACATCATCGCGGACGCGCGCGTGGCTGCTCAGCGGTTCGTCGATGCGGATCCGGACCTGGAGAAGCATCCGGGGCTGGCGGGAATGGTGGCCACGCTGTTGACGGAGGAACGGGCCGACTTCCTGGAGAAGGCCTAGCTTCGAGCCACGCCACCAGTCACCTGAAGGTGTGCGCGTGGCACGTGCCGGAAACGTACGGCCGCCGCGTACGTTCCGATTCGTGCGTCGCCTGATCATCACCGCGCTCGTCGCCGTCGTCACGCTGCTCCCGAGCCCGGCCCTCGCGAACCCCAAGGTGCTGACCGGCGAGGAATCCCGTTACCCGCACGCGATCCGGCTCGAGCACGGCCCCCAGCGGGGTTCGATCCTGGTGGTGCTGGACCGGTTCCAGGACGTGGACGTGCTGCGCGCCAACCGGTCCGGCAAGAAGTTCCGGAAGATCGGCAGGTTCACCGACGCGGAGGCCGCCAACGCGCTCTGCTGCGGGCACCTCTACGAACTGCCGCGCCAGGTCGGTGACATGCCCGCCGGCACGGTGCTGTGGGCGGGATCGGTCGGGCTCAAGTCGGAGACCCTGAAGGCGCGGATCTGGCGCAGCTTCGACGCCGGCGAGACGTGGGCGTACCTGTCCGAGTGCGCGCGGGCGAAGGACAGGGGCGGGCTCTGGGAGCCGGACCTGTCGGTGGACGCCCAGGGCAGGCTGAACTGCTACTTCGCCGACGAGACGGACAGCGCGCACAGCCAGTACATCGGGCGGACCGTGTCCACTGATGGGGTCAACTGGTCGGCCAAGGAGAAGATCGTCGCGGTGCGGCCGCGGGGGTACCGGCCGGGAATGCCGCAGGTCAAGCGGTTGCCGACCGGCGAGTACCACATGATGTACGAGATCTGCGGGCAGCCGAACCAGTACTTCTGCGAGGCGTTCCACCGCACGTCGGCGGACGGCGTGAACTGGGGCGACCCCACGTGGTTCGGCGAGCGGCCGACGACGAAGGACGGCAAGTACTTCGCGCACACGCCGTCGATCACCCTCGCGCCCAACGGCACGCCACGGGGCCGCGTGATCCTCATGGGACAGATGCTGATGAACGCGGCCGGCAAGGTCGACCCCGGCAACGGCAGGACGGTGTTCGTCTCGGAGAACGGCGGCAGGGACGGCTGGTACGAGGTCCCCGCGCCGGTCCCGGTGCCCGGTGCGCGTGACAACAACTGCCCGAACTACCACCCGACCGGCGTCGCGTCGCTCGACGGGACGTCGCTCATCGGGTTCGCCAGCGACTACGTGGCCGAGGGCGTCTGCCACACGAGCTGGGCGACGAGCAGTCTGCCGCCGTTCCCCGGCTGAGCTCAGTCGTTCTGGCGCGGCTTCGGCAGCTGCTCGGTCTTCTGCTCACCCGGCTCGTCAGCAGCTTCGTCAGCGGCTTCGTCGGCGTCGGCGGATCCGTCCTCCAACGGCTTGAGCACCGACATCGCCGCCTCCACCGCGGCCTGCGCGGCGTGGAACTGCGTGGCGAGGTTGTCGTGCGCCGAACGCAGCGAGGCCTCCTTCTCGGACGCCGCGGCCGCGCGCTGGTCGCTCGGCCACCGCGGCGGCTGACTTCTCCTCGGCCTCACGCACGAGGGCCGCGGTCTTGGCTTCGGCGTCGCTGACGAGCGTGGCGGCCTTCCGCACGGCTTCCGCGACGGTGGCCTCGGCCTTGTCCGCGGACTCGCGCAGGGTCGTCGACGCCTTTTCCTCTGCCTCGCTGACCAGGGCGACCGCCTTCGCGGACGCCTCGGAGGTGATCTTCTCGGCCTTGGCGAGCGACTCGGCCTCGAGGTCGGAGATGACCTTCTCGGCCTCTGCCTGCTTGGCCTTGAGCGCGTCGTTGAGCTTCTGCAGCGCCTCGACCCGCTTGGCCTCGGACTCGGCGGCGATCCGCTCGGCCTCGGCCCGCGCGTCCGCCAGCACCTTCTTGTGCTCTGCGGTCAGCGTCGCCTTGAGGCCGTCGTACTCCTTGTCCAGCCCGTCGTGGTACGCCTTGTACTTCTGGTCGAGCTCGACGCGACGGGCGTCCAGGTCGGCCGACTTCTTCTCGAACTCGGCGGCGACGCGCTCTGCGTCCGCGCGCACCTCGGCGACCAGGGCTTCGTGCTCCGCGGTCAGCTTCGTGCGCAACCTGTCGTGCTCGGCCTCCAGCTCGGCCTTCCTGGCGGCGAACTTCTGGTCCAGCTCGGCGGAGCGCTGCTGGTAGCCGACCTCGAGCTGCTTGCGGCGCGCCTCGGTCTCCGCGAGCAGGCGGTTGTGCTGCTCTCGCTGTTCGGCTGCCCACTTCTCGGCCTCGCCGCGAGTGGCGGCGGCCTTGTCGAGGGCGTCCTTGCGGATGTCCGCGATCTCTTCCTCGGCCAGGCTCATCATCACGCGGACACGCTCGGTGACGTTCGAGGCGCTCACGGGGCTGTTGGCGAGGTTCTGGAGCTGCATCTTGGTCTTGTCGAGATCGGCGCGCATGGAGTTCAAGAGCTTGGTGAGCTCGCCCACCTGCGCAGCGGCCGCGTCACGGGAGCGGTTCGAGTTCTTGAGGTCGAACTCCAAACGGGTGACTCGTTCGTTCACCTGTCGCTGGTTGTAACCACGAAGGACAACGTCGAAATGCGGTGTGCGGGCAGTAGGCTGCCCGGCTCCATCAGCCCCGGCCATATGGCTCACCCTACCGAGATAGTCGCGAAGATCGTCACTCGATCTGGTTAAACCCACTACCGGCCGGAGTCTGACCGGGTGGTGGGTATCAACCTAGCTCCCAAAGCGGGAGAATCTACGCGAGCAAGACCGATCACGATGACACCCATCACGTGAGACAGTCCTCCCAACAGGCAAGAGTCGCACGGTAACGTGCCCGAACTGACCGCCGAGCAACACCGGGAGGGCTACGGATGTTCCGCAAGGTTCTTGTCGCCAACCGCGGCGAGATCGCGATTCGCGCGTTTCGAGCCGCCTACGAACTGGGCGCTGGAACGGTCGCCGTCTTCCCTCACGAGGACCGCAACTCGCTGCACCGGTTGAAGGCGGACGAGTCCTACGAGATCGGCGAGCCCGGGCACCCCGTCCGTGCTTACCTCTCCGTCGACGAGATCATCAAGGCCGCCCGCAAGGCGGGCGCCGACGCGATCTACCCCGGTTACGGCTTCCTGTCCGAAAACCCGGAACTCGCGATGGCTTGCCGGGAGGCAGGTCTCACGTTCATCGGCCCCGTCGCCGAGGTGCTGGAGCTGACGGGCAACAAGGCGCGCGCCATCGCCGCCGCCCGCGAGGCTGGGCTGCCGGTGCTGGAGTCGAGCGCACCGTCGTCGAACATCGACGAACTGCTCGAAGCGTCGAAGTCGATGCGTTTCCCCGTGTTCGTCAAGGCCGTCGCCGGTGGTGGCGGCCGAGGCATGCGCAAGGTCGACGACGCGGCCGCGCTGCGCGAGGCGCTCGAAGCGGCGTCGCGCGAGGCGGAGTCGGCGTTCGGCGACCCGACCGTGTTCCTCGAGCAGGCCGTGGTCGAGCCGCGTCACATCGAGGTGCAGATCCTCGCCGACGGCGCGGGCAACGTGATCCACCTCTTCGAGCGCGACTGCTCGGTGCAGCGGCGCCACCAGAAGGTCATCGAGATCGCGCCCGCCCCGAACCTCGCCCCCGAGCTGCGCGACCGCATCTGCGCCGACGCGGTGAAGTTCGCCAGGCACATCGGTTACCGCAACGCCGGTACCGTCGAGTTCCTGCTCGACCCGCAGGGCCACTACGTCTTCATCGAGATGAACCCGCGCATCCAGGTCGAGCACACGGTCACCGAAGAGGTGACCGACGTCGACCTCGTCCAGTCGCAGATGCGCATCGCGTCCGGCGAGACGCTCGACGACCTGGGCCTGTCGCAGGACACCGTCCAGCTGCGCGGTGCGGCGCTGCAGTGCCGCATCACCACGGAAGACCCAGCCAACGGCTTCCGCCCGGACACCGGCATGATCAGCGCCTACCGCTCGCCCGGCGGTTCCGGCATCCGCCTCGACGGCGGCACGGCCGGCGCCGGCATGGCCATCGGTGCCCACTTCGACTCGATGCTCGTGAAGCTCACGTGCCGCGGCCGCAACTTCGCCCTCGCCGTCGCCCGTGCGCGCCGGGCGATCGCGGAGTTCCGCATCCGCGGTGTCTCCACGAACATCCCGTTCCTGCAGGCCGTGCTGGACGACCCAGACTTCTACGAGGGCCGCGTCACCACGTCGTTCATCGAGAAGCGCCCGCACCTGCTGACGGCGCGCCACTCGGCCGACCGCGGCACGCGCCTGCTGACCTATCTCGCGGACGTCACGGTCAACCACCCGAACGGCACGCGTCCGAGCGCGGTGGACCCGCGCGAGAAGCTGCCGATCGTCGACCTCAACGCAGAACCGCCGGCCGGTTCGAAGCAGAGGCTCACCGAGCTCGGCCCCGAGGGCTTCGCGCGATGGATGCGGGAGAGCAAGGCGGTCGGTGTCACGGACACGACGTTCCGCGACGCGCACCAGTCGCTGCTCGCGACCCGAGTACGCACCAAGGACCTGCTCGCCGTCGCGCCGCACGTCGCGCGCATGACGCCGGAGCTGCTGTCGCTGGAGTGCTGGGGCGGCGCGACCTACGACGTGGCGCTGCGGTTCCTCGCGGAGGACCCGTG
Source organism: Lentzea indica (assembly GCF_012184385.1). GTDB lineage: Bacteria > Actinomycetota > Actinomycetes > Mycobacteriales > Pseudonocardiaceae > Lentzea > Lentzea indica. The sequence goes on along the minus strand of NZ_VSRL01000169.1, from coordinate 2,991 downwards.
GGAGCGGCTCGCGTCACTGCGCGAGGCCGTGCCGAACATCAACCTGCAGATGCTGCTGCGCGGCCGCAACACGGTCGGCTACACGCCGTACCCCGAGGCGGTCACCAAGGCGTTCGTGCAGGAGGCGACGGACACCGGCATCGACATCTTCCGGATCTTCGACGCGCTGAACGACGTCGAGCAGATGCGTCCGGCGATCGAGGCCGTGCGCGAGACCGGAACGGCGATCGCCGAGGTCGCGCTCTGCTACACGAGCGACCTGTCCAACCCGGACGAGCGTCTGTACACACTGGACTACTACCTCAAGCTCGCCGAGCAGATCGTCGGCGCCGGTGCCCACGTGCTGGCCGTGAAGGACATGGCGGGGCTCTTGAGGGCGCCGGCCGCGGCTCGCCTGATCTCCGCGCTGCGCAAGGAGTTCGACCTCCCGGTCCACCTCCACACCCACGACACCGCGGGTGGTCAGCTGGCGACCTACCTGGCCGCCATCCAGGCCGGTGTGGACGCGATCGACGGTGCTGCCGCGTCGATGGCCGGCACGACGTCGCAACCGCCGCTGTCGTCGATCGTGGCGCTGACCGACCACACCGAGCACGCCACGGGCCTCGACCTGCAGAACGTGTGCGACCTGGAGCCGTACTGGGAGGCCGTGCGCAAGATCTACGCGCCGTTCGAGTCCGGCATCCCCGGCCCGACCGGCCGCGTGTACCACCACGAGATCCCCGGTGGTCAGCTCTCGAACCTGCGCACGCAGGCCGTCGCTCTCGGTCTCGGCGAGAAGTTCGAGGAGATCGAGTCCATGTACGCGGCCGCCGACCGCATGCTCGGCCACCTGGTGAAGGTGACGCCGTCGTCCAAGGTCGTCGGCGACCTCGCGCTGCACCTCGTGGGTGCCGGCGTCGCGCCGAAGGACTTCGAGGCGGACCCCGGCAAGTACGACATCCCGGCGTCGGTGATCGGCTTCCTGCACGGCGAGCTGGGCGACCCGCCCGGCGGCTGGCCGGAGCCCTTCCGCAGCAAGGCACTCGAAGGACGTTCGGCTCCGAAGCCGATCGAGGAGCTCTCGGCCGAGGACGAGGCCGGGCTCGTCGACTCTCGTCGTGCGACCTTGAACCGGCTGCTGTTCCCGGCGCCCACCAAGGAGTTCCGCGCCCACCGCGACGCCTACGGCGACACGTCGGTGTTGCGCTCCAAGGACTTCTTCTACGGCCTGCGTCCTGGCGAGGAGTACTCGGTCGACCTGGAGCCGGGCGTCCGTCTGCTGATCGGCCTGGAGGCGATCTCCGAGGCCGACGCACGCGGCATCCGCACGGTCATGGCGACCCTGAACGGCCAGCTGCGCCCGATCCAGGTCCGCGACCGTTCCGTGGCCGCCGACATCCCGGCCGCGGAGAAGGCCGACCGCACGAACCCGAACCACGTGGCGGCCCCGTTCGCGGGCGTGGTGACGGCGGCGGTGGCTGAAGGCGATTCGGTGGACGCCGGCCAGACCGTCGCGACGATCGAGGCCATGAAGATGGAGGCTGCGATCACCGCTCCCAAGGCCGGCCGAGTGCAACGCCTGGCGTTGCGCGGCGCCCAGCAGGTCGAGGGCGGCGACCTCCTGATCGTCCTGGAGTGACCCTGAAGTGACGTGAAGAGGCCCGGCCTTTCGAGGCCGGGCCTCTTCGTTGTGCGATCTGTGCGGAACTCCACGACCATTCCCTGCGTTGCACCGGGCACGGGAGCCAGGGAGAGGGTTCGATCATGAAGAAGGCGTTGGCCGGGTTGCTTGGACTGGCGGGCGTGGCGTGGGCGCTGCGAGACGTGCCTCGGCAGCTGGGCGGCAAGCCGGATCCGGCGCTGATGGCGCGTTCGCCGCGCTACCGCGACGGGAAGTTCCACAACGACAAGGAAGTCAGCACGGTTCCGGACCGCGACTCCTTCTCATTGCGCGACTTCATCTTCGGCGGTGACGACCGCAAGCCGTCCGTCCCGGTGCCGCTGGTCGGCCCTGCTGCGCCGGTGTCTTCCGGTTTGCACGTCACCTGGTACGGGCACGCCTCGGCTTTGATCGAGATCGATGGTGCCGCGGTGCTGGTGGATCCCGTGTGGAGTGACCGGGTCTCGCCATCGGCACACCTCGGGCCTCGTCGCCTGCATCCGGTTCCGCACCAGTTGTCGGATTTGCCTGCCTTGAGTGCTGTGGTGATCTCGCACGACCACTACGACCACCTGGACATGGCAACTGTGCAGGCTTTGGTTGCGGGGTCGTCCGCGGTGTTCGTGGTGCCGTTGGGGCTCGGGGCGCACCTTGCTCGGTGGGACGTGCCCTCTGACCGGGTCGTCGAGTTGGACTGGGACGAGTCGTTCTCCGTGGACGGGTTCACGCTCACTTGTACTGCGGCGCAACACTTTTCTGGACGGTCGGTGCAGCGCAACGTCACGTTGTGGGCTTCTTGGGTGATCGCTCGTGGGTCGCGTTCTGTGTTCTACAGCGGGGACACCGGGTACTTCCCTGGGTATTCGTCGATCGGTGCTGCGCACGGGCCGTTTGACGTGGTGTTGATGCAGGTTGGTGCTTATGGGGATGCTTGGCCTGACATCCACATGACGCCTGAGGAAGGGGTTCAGGCGTTTGAGGATCTTGGTGGTGGGTTGCTGATTCCCGTGCACTGGGCGACTTTCAACCTTGCTTTGCATCCTTGGACCGAGCCTGTGGATCGGGTTTGGCGGGAGGCCAAGGGACGGGGGTTGCGGTTGGCTGTGCCTCGGCCTGGGGAGCGGGTTGATGTTGACGCTCCTGGGGAGGTTGACGGGTGGTGGCAGGGGCTCGCCTGAGGCTTCGGGGTTCGGCTGGCGCGTCGGTTGCGTGGGCCGTCTCCCTGTTGCGTTGGCGGCTTGCCTGTTTGTTGTCCGTAGGTGGTCGCGTTGCGTTGTCACCTGGCGGTTGCGAGAGTTTTCTGGGGCGCTGCCCCAGACCCCGCCAATCTGATCAAAGACCTGTCCAGC
>NZ_VSRL01000168.1 GCF_012184385.1 Lentzea indica | reverse complement strand
ACCACCACCGCCCCGGCCGCGACCAGGCCAGCCGCAGCCGTGCCCGTGGTTGACGCGCAGACCGGCCCGGCCCGCTACGCCGCCGGTGCGTTGCGGTCTGCGTGCGCGGAGCTAGCGGTGATGGAGCCCGACACCGGCCGCAACCGCAAGCTGTTCCGCTCGACCACGCGCCTGGCGGGTATGGCGCAGGCCGGATGGATCGACCGCACGGTGGTCGAGGCCGCTCTCACCGACGCGGCCCGTCACGCCGGACTCCCGGCCGCAGAGATCCGCTACGTCCTGGCTTCCGGGTTCGGCCGCCCGCTTCCTGCCCCCGACATCCGGAGCGCCGCGTGAGCCTGATCCGCACCACCAGCACCACCCCAGAGAGGAAGGAGGACCCGCCGATGACCACCCCGAACCTCACCGACGCAGACGAGATCACCGCCCTCATGAACAACACCAGCACCACCGACGTGTCGGCGGGACAGCCCGCCGAGAAGCCGGCCATCCAGATCGGCGGGGAGGCCGAGACCATCAGGGCCTTGACCTCCGCGCTGGGCAACGGCGCGCTGCCCGACGTCTACGTCTGCGGCGGGCAGCTGGTGCACCTGTCGCGGGTGTCGGGCAAGGCCGCCAGCGCTGCGGAGCACGCCCACCAGATCGACGCCGGGGCGCTGCCTGTGCAGGCCGATCCGATCACCTCGCCGTCGCTGGCGTGGCTGCTCGCGCACCACGCGTTCGTGTTCCGCCGCAAGAAGAACAAGGACACCGAGCAGTGGGAGGAGGTGGAGGCCAGCCCCACCAAAGCCGCACTGTCCGCGGTGCTGTCGAGCCGGTACTGGCCCGACGTGCGCCCGCTAGTGGGTGTGGTGACCTCGCCGGTGCTGCGCCCGGACGGCACCCTCTTGCAGACCGCCGGATACGACACCGGAACCGGCCTGTACTACGCGCCCACCGTGGCGATGCCGGCCATTCCCGCGCAACCGTCCAAAGAGGAGGTCAGCGAGGCACTGGAGTTCGTGACAAGCACGCTGCTGCGGGACTTCCCGTTCGTCGCCCCGGCTGACAAGGCCAACCACATCGGCCTGATGATCGCGCCCATCCTGCGGCCCTACCTCGGGTGCCTGACCCCGTTCGGCCTGATCTCTGCCACCACGCAAAGCTCCGGTAAGACGCTGCTGGCGGAGATCCCCGGCTACATCTACGGACTCAAGCACCTGGTGTGGCGCAACAACGACGAGAACGAGCTACAGAAGTCCATCACCAGCGCCCTGCACAGCACCGCCGCGGTGATGCTGTGGGACAACCTCGCTGAGGGAACCGAGGTGTCCTCCGCGGTGCTGGCGAAGCTGCTCACCGGCCCGAAGTGGGACGACCGCAACCTTGGCTCCAACAGCGCCGGGTTCGAGGCAGTCAACGATCGGCTGTGGTTGGCCACGGGCAACAACGTCCGGCTGGGCGGGGACATGGCCACCCGCACCGCCCTGGTGCGCCTGGACCCCAACGACCCGCACCCCGACCAGCGCGACCAAACCGGGTTCGGCATCCCGCACCTGGACCAATGGCTCAAGAAGCCGGCCAACCGCGTCACCGTGCTGCGGCACCTGCTCATCCTCGTCATGGACTGGATCAACGCCGGTGCGCCCCGCTCCGGGCACACCATGCGCCAGTTCAGCACCTGGGCGGGCGCGGCCGGCGGATTCCTCGCCCACCACGGCGTAGACGGGTTCCTCGACAACCTGGCGGAGATGCGCGAGGCGGACGACGAGAACACCGCATGGACGGCGTTCCTCGCCCGCTGGCACGAACTGCACGGTGACACCGAACTCAGGGCACGGGTGCTGTGCCACAGCGCCGAACCTGAGCTCAAGGGTGGTCAGCTCGTGGACCGCTGGGACGGCACGTTCCTCACCGACGAACGCGACCGCATCCCCTCCTCCAAGAGCATGGGCAAGCTGCTCACCGGCCACATCGGACGCTGGCACGGCCCGCACGTCCTGCGCAGCAAGCACGACAAGAGCGCCAACTCCCTCGTGTTCTGGGTCGAGACCAACACCGAACCCGACCAGGCCGAGCACGACCAGACGCCAGCCGACGAGCAACAGACCACGCTGATCTAGCCGCGACTAGCAGGGCCACCCCCGGCCCGCCGAGACCGGGTTTAGACCCGCCACCGGGTTTCAACCGGGTTTGCACCGGGTTTAGCCCCGCGCCAAACCCGGCCCACATCACCGCAGCTCACAGCCCTGCTACGCCACAGTTCCGGGTTTCCGGGTTTCCCGCACCGATCCCCGCACACCCGCCCTCGCGCACTGCCCCGCACCTCTTCTCGCCCGGACGGCTCGAACCGCCAACCACGCACCGCCCGGACACGCACACCACCTCACAGAACGGAAACCAGCCATGGCCGAAAAAGCCACTCCTACCAATCCGCTACCGCTGCTATTGAAAGTCGAAGAGGCCGCACGCCTGCTCAATATCGGGCGGACCCGCGTCTTTGACCTCCTCCGGACAGGCCAACTGAGGTCCGTAAAAATCTTCGGCGCTCGCCGGGTTCCACTCACGTCGATCCACTCGTACATCGAAACTCTTCTCCAGGAACCGGAGGCCGCCTGATGGCTGGTCGCGCAGCAAATGGAATGGGCACGATCGTCAAGCGCAAAGACGGCCGGTATCAGGCAGCCGTGTACGTGCTCACCTCCAATGGTGAAAGCAAGCGCAAATACGTCTATGGGTCGACGTGGGAGGAGGCGAACAACAAGCGTGTTGAGATGCTCGACAACAACCGGAAGGGCGTGCCGTCGATCTCATCGAGCATGAAGCTTGATGAGTACCTCACCTGGTGGCTCGAAGAGGTCATCAAGGTCGAGCGTGGAGAGTCGACCTACTCAGGGTACGAGATCGTTGTGCGCCGCTACATCAAGCCACATCTGGGCACCAAGAAGCTGAATGCACTCACTCCGACGCACGTACGGCAGTTCATCGCCAAACTCCGCAAGGCGAAGACCGTTCTTGGCGAGCCGCTGTCAGACAGGTACGTCCAGAATGTCTTTGAAACCTTGCGTAGCGCACTCACCACGGCAGTGCGTGAGGAACTGATCGGCCGCAATGTCGCGAAGCTGGTGGAGACCCCACAGCGAGGGACCTTTGAGGTAGATCCGATGTCCGAAGCGGCAGCCCGCAAATTCGTGAAGGCCGCCACTGGCCACTGGTTGTACGCGCTGTGGCTGATCCTCATTACGACCGGCCTCCGCAAAGGTGAGGTGCTTGGGCTCGCCTGGTCGGACGTGGACCTTGAAATCGGCGCATTCAAGGTCCGCAGGACAGTGCAACGAGTCCGAGGCAAGTTGCTTTTTGGGAAAACGAAGACGAAGAAGTCCACTAGGACGCTCTACCTTGGCCGCGTATGCCTGGCTGCTCTGGCCAAGCACCGTGAGGAGACTGCAAAGCGTCGCGGATCACAACTCAACCTTGCCCCTGGCCAGCCGAGTGACCTGATCTTCGTCACCGCTTCGGGACGTGTGGTCGAACCCCGGAACGTCAACACGATGCTCCGGCGCCTGCTGAAGAGGGCTGACCTCGAAGCGGCACGCGTGCATGACCTTCGCCACACGGCGGCAACGCTGCTGCTGATGGACGGAGCCACGATCAGGGAGGTGATGGAGCAGCTCGGCCACGCATCGATCTCGACCACGGCGAACATCTACGGCCACGTACTGGACGAGGCGAAACGGCGGCTGGCAGCCCGGATGGACCGGCTTTCAGACCCCAACTGATGTCAACCGGTGATGTCAACGGCGCCTCCAAAGCTCTTGGAGGCGCCGTTTTGGCTGGTGGGCGCGACAGGGATCGAACCTGCGACCGCTCGGGTGTAAACCGAGTGCTCTTCCGCTGAGCTACACGCCCTGAAACCCACACCGCGAAGGGCATGGGCACCTACATCATGCCTTGAGAGAGGCTACGGCCTTCTTCCAGGCGTCCTGATCCCGGGCTTCACCCGGCGCGTTGACCTCAGTGAACCGGACGACGCCGTCCACGTCGATCAGGAACGTGCCACGCAGCGCCATGCCGACGGCCTCGTTGAACACGCCGTAGGACTGGGCGACGGCGCCGTGCGGCCAGAAGTCGGACAGCAGCGGGAACTGGTAGCCCTCCTGGTTCGCCCACGCCTTCAGTGCGAACGGCGAGTCCACGGACACACCCAGCACCTGGACGTTCTCGTCCTCGTAGGTCGCGAGTTCGTCCCGCAGCTGGCAAAGCTCACCGTTGCAGATGCCGCTGAACGCGAACGGGTAGAAGACCAGGAGCACGTTCTTCGAACCGCGGAACGACGACAACGTCACAGGCTGCTTGTTGTAGTCGTTGAGCGTGAAGTCCGGGGCTTCCGAACCGACCTCGACCGCCATGAAACAGACCCCTCCGGTTGACGAAGACGAACCACGGGCGAGATGCACGCCCGTGGATCAACCCTATGTCAGCCGGACTTGGCTCAGCGCTTGGCCTTGGTGGATTTTGGCCACACCAGGCGGGTTCCCGCCCAGTCGTCGGCGACGCTGATGTTCGAGGTCTGAGACAGGCCCGCGGTCGGGACGGCCTCTGCGATGTCGCTCGGCTCCACGTGGCCGGGGCGGCCGGTCTTCGGGGTGAGAACCCAGATCACGCCGTCCTCGGCGAGCACGCCGGTAGCTTCGAGCAAGGCGTCCACCAGGTCACCGTCGTCCTCCCGCCACCAGAGCAGCACGATGCTCACAGTTTCGTCGGCATCCTCGTCGAGGAGGTCGCCCCCGATCTGCTCCTCGACTGCGGCACGGAGGTTGTCGTCGACGTCCTCGTCCCAGCCGAGTTCCTGGACGACCATGCCCGATTCGATCCCGAGCTTCTCGGCGACGCCGATCTTGCCGGCGTCTTCCGCGGCGACCACGGTTTTCACTCCTCCAACTACGCAAGAGCGACAGCCCTAAGACTGCCGCCAGAGTCCGTTACTCGCGCTAGCGAACACTGTCGGCTACCTCCGGCGCAACTGTTGACCACGTGACACGCCGTAACAGGGACCCCTGTGGAGATCCCTAGACCGGCAGGGGGCATGCTCTACATACCTCTTATCGCGCGCGCGTGAGCGACACGATCCAGAACTACCGATCAGTAGCGGTGACGAAGTCGTCGCGCAAGGACAACGATAGGAGCGCGTGGCACGGTTTCCGGGCCAACGCGAGGTACCGCCAACGAAGCCGAGGAGACACCTTGAGCCCGCAGAACACCGGCCCCGAGCGGGTGCGTGTCATTCGCGACGGTCTGGCAGCCCACCTGCCGGACATCGACCCCGAAGAGACGTCCGAGTGGCTCGAGTCGTTCGACGAGGTGCTCAAGGGCGGCGGGCAGCAGCGGGCGCGTTATCTCATGCTCCGTCTGCTCGAGCGTGCGCGTGAGAACCACGTGGGCATGCCCGCGCTGACCAGCACTGACTACGTCAACACCATCCCCACCGAGCGGGAGCCGTGGTTCCCCGGTGACGAGGAGGTGGAGCGCCGCTACCGCGCGTGGATCCGGTGGAACGCCGCGATGACGGTGCACCGCGCGCAGCGTCCCGGCGTGGGTGTCGGTGGCCACATTTCGACGTACGCGTCCAGCGCATCGCTTTACGAGGTCGGCTTCAACCACTTCTTCCGCGGCAAGAACCACCCCGGCGGCGGCGACCAGGTCTTCATCCAGGGCCACGCCTCCCCCGGTGTGTACGCCCGCGCGTTCCTCGAGGGCCGGCTGTCCGAGCACCAGCTCGACGGCTTCCGCCAGGAGTACTCGCACGCCGGTCCGGGTGGCGGTCTGCCGTCGTACCCGCACCCGCGCCTGATGCCGGACTTCTGGGAGTTCCCCACGGTCTCCATGGGCATCGGCCCGATGAACGCGATCTACCAGGCGCGGTTCAACCGCTACCTGCGTGACCGCGGCTTCAAGGACACGTCCGACCAGCACGTGTGGGCGTTCCTCGGCGACGGCGAGATGGACGAGCCGGAGTCGCGCGGCTTGCTCCAGCTCGCGGCGAACGAGCAGCTGGACAACCTGACGTTCGTGGTCAACTGCAACCTGCAGCGCCTCGACGGCCCGGTGCGCGGTAATGGCAAGATCATCCAGGAGCTGGAGTCGTTCTTCCGCGGTGCCGGCTGGAACGTCATCAAGGTCGTCTGGGGCCGCGAGTGGGACACGCTGCTGCACGCGGACCGCGACGGCGCGCTCGTGAACCTCATGAACGCCACGCCCGACGGCGACTACCAGACCTACAAGGCGAACGACGGCGCGTACATCAAGGAGCACTTCTTCGGCCGCGACCCGCGGACGAAGGCGCTCGTCGACGCCATGAGCGACGACGAGGTGTGGAACCTCAAGCGCGGCGGCCACGACTACCGCAAGGTCTACGCGGCCTACAAGGCGGCGACCGAGACCGTCGGCCAGCCGACCGTGATCCTCGCCAAGACCATCAAGGGCTACTCGCTCGGCCCGCACTTCGCGGCCCGCAACGCGACGCACCAGATGAAGAAGATGACCCTGGACGACCTGAAGGGCTTCCGGGACAGCCTGCGCATCCCGATCTCGGACGCGCAGCTCGAGGCCGACCCGTACCTGCCGCCGTACTACCACCCCGGCCAGGACAGCCAGGAGATCCAGTACATGCTGGAGCGCCGCCGTCAGCTGGGTGGTTTCGTGCCGGAGCGCCGCACGAAGGCCAAGGCGCTGGTGCTGCCGGGCGACAAGGTCTACGACGGCATCAAGCGCGGCTCCGGCAAGCAGGAGGTCGCCACGACGATGGCGTTCGTCCGGCTCGTCCGCGACCTCGCGAAGGACCCGGAGATCGGCCCGCGCATCGTGCCGATCATCCCGGACGAGGCACGGACGTTCGGCATGGACTCCATGTTCCCGACGCAGAAGATCTACAACCCGAACGGCCAGGCGTACACGTCGGTGGACGCCGGTCTGATGCTCGCCTACAAGGAGAGCGAGCAGGGCCAGATCCTGCACGAAGGCATCAACGAGGCGGGTTCCACGGCGTCGTTCACGGCGGTCGGCACGTCCTACGCCACGCAGGGCGAGCCGATGATCCCGATCTACATCTTCTACTCGATGTTCGGCTTCCAGCGCACGGGCGACGGCCTGTGGGCGGCGGCGGACCAGATGGCGCGCGGCTTCGTGCTGGGCGCCACCGCGGGCCGCACCACGCTGACCGGTGAGGGCCTGCAGCACGCGGACGGCCACTCGCTGCTGCTGGCGCACACGAACCCGGCCGTGGTCGCCTACGACCCGGCGTGGTCCTTCGAGGTGGCGCACATCGTCAAGGACGGTCTGCGGAGGATGTACGGCGAGAACGCCGAGAACATCTTCTACTACATGACGGTCTACAACGAGCCGTACGTTCAGCCGGCCGAGCCGGAGAACCTGGACGTGGAAGGCCTCCTGCGCGGCCTCTACAAGTACCAGGACGGCCCCGCGACCGGTGGCCCGCGTGCCCAGATCCTCGGCTCCGGCGTGGGCCTCCCGTGGGCGCTGAAGGCCCAGAAGCTCCTGGCCGACGAGTGGGGCGTCTCCGCCGACGTGTGGTCCGCCACGTCGTACTCGGAGCTGCGCCGCGACGCCGTCGACACCGACCGCCACAACCTGCTGCACCCGGACGCCGAGCCGCGCGTGCCGTACGTGACGCAGGTGCTGTCGGACGTCCAGGGCCCGGTCGTCGCCGTCTCCGACTGGATGTCGGCGATCCCGGACCTGATCCGCCCGTACGTCCCGACCGACATGACGACCCTGGGCACGGACGGCTTCGGCTTCTCCGACACCCGCCCGGCCGCCCGCCGCCACTTCCTGGTGGACGCGGAGTCCGTCGTCGTCGCCACGCTGGCCGCCCTGGCCAAGCGCGGCGAGGTCGGCCAGGACAAGGTCGTCGAGGCGGCCCGCAAGTACCGCATCGACGACGTGCAGGCCGCCGGTCCGTCCACGTCGGACGCGGGCCTGGCGTAGCTCTCAGGGACCTTTGAGGGGCCGTTCCGCTTCAGCGGGGCGGCCCCTCAACCGCATCTCAGTGCTCATTCGTCGCTGATGTCCCCGTTGGGCGCAGTCGGGTCGTACCCGAAATGTGCGGCCAGGTCCCGCAGGTTGGAATCGGTGTCCTGGAAGTCGTCGAAGACGACGATCTTCGGGTGGCGATCCGGCAGCCTCCGGAACGAGCAGTTCGTCACCAAGCCGGTCGACACCTCCAGAGCATCGTTGACAACGGTGCCTTGGAAGTCGTTCTCCATGATCATGACGACTGTGCAGTCACCGCTGCGCAGCACCAGGTCACGATCGAACCGGGACTTGAAGAATCCCAGGTTTGGCATGACGCAGTTGCTCAGATCAACCTCGCCGCGGAAGTGACACGTGGTCACAGCGAACAAGCGTTCAGCCCTGACTCCCGAGAGATCCAGCTTCGATTCGAAGACGCAGCTGATCAAAGCGAAACCATCGGAGAAAACGGAATCGGCGAACGTCGCTTGGCCGTGAAACCGTGCACCTCCGACCGCCGCGTGCTCCGCCACCCGGAGACGGGAGAAGTCCGCGATCCCGTGCACGACCATGTCCTCACACTTCAGGCTGCGGACAGCGAGCATTCGGAGGATCGGGTCGACCAGCTTCGTGCGCGACAGGTCCAGATCGATGTTCGGCCAGCGCTTGCTCCCCACCGCTCGTTGGTCGGGATCGCCGAGGTGGGCCCAGAGCATGCTCTGGATGGTGCGGCGAACCTCCAGCTCGGCGCGCCCCTCGACGTTGTCCGGTGCCGCTGGACGAGCGCGTTTCCCGCGGTCGGCCGGTGGTTCGAACGGCAGGCGGAGATAGGAGCAGAAGACGTCGACCACGGTCTGCCGGTGCCCGGCGTGCTCCTGCGCGAGTCGCTCGAGCGAGTAGATCGCGCCGAGCCGCACCGCCGCCTTCTCATGACCGAGCTGTTCGATCGCTTTGCTGTATTGATCGGTGATCCGGCGCTCCGTGCTGTCGATCACCGTGATCTCAGACACCTCGCGCTGCAGCTTGAGCGTCTGCTCGGCCGACCGCTGACGCCTTGTCGCCAGCCAGAGCGCGAACAGACCACCGGTGCCGACCCCGACGCTGAGGCCGATCCGCACCACGTCGAGCAGTCCGCCCAGGCGTTGCGGGTCGGCGCGGTAAGACAGCTGCGCGAGGAAGGCGGTCAGCCCGATCGTGATGCCCAAGGCGACCACCGCCCACAGGAACACCACGGACGGGCGCAAGACCGGGTCCACCGGCTTCGAGGCGGGCTGAGAGATCAGCTTCACCTGTCCAGCGTGCCGGTTCCGCGACACCGCAGTCGCGACTCGAAAAGGGCCTTAGCAATGAGTCTTTTGACGGCGAAGTCAAAAGACTCATTGCTAAGGCCCTGGTCAGGCGAGCCGATATATCAGTTGAGCAGGATCAGCACTGGGCGACGGGCTGGGCACGGAGCAGAGGCTCGTCCGCTCGGGCGTCCAACAAGAGCGGGATCAGAGGGCGGGCCTCCTGCTTCAAAGGCACGATGCGGTCGCCGCCCCGCAGGTACTGGGACTTGATGCCGTGCAGAGCGAGCTCGTCCTGGAAGTCGCGGTACTGGGCACCGGTGAGCACGTAGCCGCACGGCGGGGTCGCCAGGACGTCCTCGGGGGCCGGCGCCTGGTTGTCGGCGCCACCGAAGTACACCGGGCCGGTGCGGCGGGCTCGCGACTGGGCGGTGGCGGTCTCGATGGCCGTGCGCTTCTCGCGGACGAACGACTGGGTGCCGTCGAGGCCGAGGAGCTGGGACTCGACGCGGTAGGCGGGTGTGCCGTCGGCGTTGGTCTCCACCAGGAGTCCCGTGGCGTGCTTGAGGCCGCTCGTGTTGCGGAGGATGCGTTCCTGGTGGTCGCCGGCCACCTGACGGATCGGTTCGCCGGTCACCGGGTCCACGTGGATGCCGTAGACGCCGGAGGTGCGACCGCCGGCCTCGACGGCAGTTCGCACATACGACCGCGACAACGTTTCCGACAGGTCGTGGACGCCGGAAGCGACGTTGAGGTTGCGGGGCCAGAGCCAGAGGAAGTCCTTCACGTAGTACGGCGGGGTGGGGCCGAACTCGTGGAGGTCGTGGATGACGTCGGGCTTCCAGTCGCGGATCACCAAGGCCATCGCGCGGGCCTCGGCGGTGCGGAGCAGCAGGTGGTCGCGGTTGATGTCGATACCGGCGGAGTTGCCGCGGGTGTTCGCGGCGCGGCCGTCGGGGTTGGCGTTCGGGACGAAGAGGTAGGTGACGCCGGCAGCACGTGGCAGCTGACGCATGCGGATGAGGCACGCCTCGCGGCCCGCGGGCTCGTCGCCGTGCTGCGAGCAGATGAACAGCACGACGGTGCGGGCCGACGCGGGGCCGACGCGGACGAGCTGGATCGGGCGGCCCTGGGCGGACACTCCGATCTGGGTGACCGGGAGGCCCGTAGCGCGCAGGTAGGCCTGTTCCTCGGACTCGGTGGTCCACTTGCCGGTGAGTTCGAATCCGGTGCGCAAAGGCTCAGAAGCGGCAGCCGGAACGGGAACCAGCAACGAAGCAGCAGCCAGTAATGCGATCAGTCCCCTCATAGAGGAGACTTTGCCGTCTATGTCAACCGCCGGGCCGTGCGGTTCCAGTCGATGTAACCGTGGATCACCAGGCCCGCGAAGATCGTGTACACGAACGCGCTGAAGTACAGGCCGGACTGGATCTGCAGCGGTACGCCCACGAAGTCGACGACGAGCCACACCAGCCAGAACTCCACCAGGCCGAGGCCCTGCAGCGAGAAGGCCAGGATGGTGCCGACGAAGATCGCGGCGTCCGGCCACGGTGCCCACGAGGCGTTCAACCAGTCGAGCACCAACGCGAACGCGACCGTGCCAAGAACGAAAACACCGGCCACTGCAAGACGTTCCCGCCCGGAGCCCTTGCGCACCACCACACCGAAGACCGGGTCACGGCGCCGCACCCAGGCGTACCAGCCGTAGACGGCGATCAGGCCCACGACGACCTGCCGGGTGGCCAATCCGCCGAGGTGGGCGGAGATGTAGACGGTGAACAGCAAAGCCACGGACACCAGCTGAACAGGCCAGGTCAAGAGCGAACGGCGTTGCGCGAGGAACACCACCGCGAGCGCCAGCACCTGCCCGACCAGCTCCGTGTACGCGATCTTCTGACCGAAGATCGTCAATCCCAACTCGTACCACACGGCTTGTTCCCCCGCGGTTCAGTCGCCGTACACCGGTGTTTCCTACGGTCCCACCATGTCATCTTCCTTAGCACTGGCGCTCGTGCCTTTGTTCCTCACCGCGCCTGCGACGCCGGTCATCACACCGACGGTGATCACGCAGACGTTCGAGGAGCCTGCGGACGCCGACGACCCGGCCATCTGGGTGAACCCGCGCAACACCGAACGCAGTGTGGTTCTGGGCACAATCAAGGAAGGCGGCCTGGCGGCGTTCGACCTGAACGGCCGCACGATCGGCGTGCACCCGGCGCCGCAGCCACCCACGCCGGATGCGAAGCCCGGCCGCTTCAACAACGTCGACGTCCTCGGCGATCTGGCGTTCGTCAGCGACCGCGGGCGTGACCGCGTCCGGGTGTTCCAAGTGGACGAGCGCGGCGTCAAGGACGTCACGGACCCCGCGACCAAGCCGGTGTTCTCGAAGACCGAGGCGGAGGTCGACGACCAGCACAACGTCTACGGTCTGGCCGCCGGGCGAATCAGCAGCACCGACGTCGTCGTCACCAGCCGGCGCAACGAGACCAGCATCGCGCTCCTCCAGGTTCAGAAGGGCAGGACGTACGACACCAAGAAGGTGTCCACTCTGGACCTTCCGGACACCTTCACGCTCCCGAACGGCCAGAAGTGGACGGTGTGCGGTGAGCCCGGCGAGGGCCCGCAGGTCGAGGGCATGGTGATCGACGAGAAGACCCGGACGCTGTACGCGGCGCAGGAGGACGTCGGCATCTGGCGCATCCCGTTGCGCGCGAACGGGTTCGGCAAGCCGCAGCTGGTCGACAAGGTCCGCACGTTCGGCGCGCCGCAGAAGTACAACCCGGACACCGAAGAGTGCGAACCGGACGGCCAGAACCCCGGCTTCGGCGGCAAGTGGCTCGAAGCCGACGCCGAGGGCCTGACGATCGCGGACGACGTGCTGCTCGCGTCCAGCCAGGGCGACTCGCGGTTCGTCGCGTACCGCAAGGCCGACATGAAGCCGCTCAAGGACTTCAAGGTCAAGGACGTCGAGCACTCCGACGGCGCCGACATCGTCCTCGGCAAGCTGAACCTGCTCGTCGTCCACGACGGAGAACGCCCGAACGGCACCGGATTCGCGTTCATCAGGTTCTAAGTCGGAGGACCCCGTCCTTCAGGGCGGGGAGGAATCGGACCCCTGCGGAGCAGGGCAGGGACAGCCGTGTCGCCTCCAGGGCGACACGGCGTCCACGACCCACCCACGCGGGGCCACACAACGACTTGGTAGTTTGTGAACGGTGAAAGGGCAGGTGAAGCGGGCGTTCCGATACCGCTTCTATCCGAGCGAGGCGCAGACAGTGGAGTTGTCGCGCACGTTCGGGTGTGTCCGCAAGGTGTACAACCTGGCGTTGCAGGCCCGTACGGAGGCGTGGGCGCAGCGCGGGGAGCGGGTCGGCTACGAGGCCACGTCGGCGCTGCTGACCGCGTGGAAGCGCACCGAGGAGCTGGCGTTCCTGGCCGAGGTGTCGGCGGTGCCGCTGCAGCAGGCGTTGCGGCATCTGCAGACCGCGTTCGGCCACTTCTTCGCGAAACGTGCCCGGTTTCCGCGGTTCAAGTCGCGGAAGAAGTCGCGTGCCAGCGCGGAGTACACGCGGTCGGCGTTCCGCTGGCGCGACGGCACGTTGACGCTGGCCAAGATGGCCGAGCCGCTGGACATCCGCTGGTCCCGGCCACTGCCCGAGGGCGCGGTGCCCTCGACGGTGACCGTGTCGCGGGACCCGGCCGGGCGCTGGTTCGTGTCCCTGCTGTGCGAAGACCCCGGCGTGACACCGTTGCCCGCCACCGATTCGGTGCTGGGCATCGATGTCGGTCTCGACCATCTGCTGGTTCTCTCGACCGGGGAGAAGATCGGCAATCCCCGGCACGAACGGCGGGACCGGACGGCGCTGGCGAAGGCGCAGCGGGCGTTGTGCCTCAAGCAGAAGGGCAGCAACAACCGGGCCAAGGCCCGCATCAGGGTCGCCCGTGTCCATGCCCGGATCGCCGACCGGCGTACCGACCACTTGCACAAGATCACCACTCGGCTCGTGCGTGAAACCCAAACGCTCGTGATCGAGGACCTGGCCGTGTCGAACATGCTCGGCAACCAGTGCCTGGCCCGCGCGATCGGTGATGCGGGCTGGCGGCAGTTCCGGCAGCAGCTGGAATACAAAGCGGACTGGTACGGGCGGGACGTGATCGTGGTGAATCGCTGGTTCCCGTCGTCCAAGCTGTGCTCGGTCTGCGGCGCGCTCGCGGCGGCGATGCCGTTGCGCGTGCGTACGTGGACGTGTGGCTGCGGTGCGACCCATGACCAGGACGTGAACGCGGCACGCAACATTCTGGCCGCCGGGCTGGCGGTGACAGTCTGTGGAGCCGGTGTAAGACCTCAACGGAACACTCCGGGCGGGCGGTCGGTGACGAAGCAGAAAACCCTGCGGCGCGAGCCGTAGGACTCCTCCTCGTTCACGAGGGAGAGGAAGTCAACAGGTTCTAACCTGTCCCCATGGGACCCCGAGCCGGACGCTGAGCCAGAACGAGCTCAACCGGGCGCTGATCGAACGCCAGATGCTGCGCGAGCGCGCTGACGAAAGCGCGCTCGCCACCATCGAGCACCTCTTCGGCATCCAGGCGCAGGAACCGAAGTCGCCCTACGTCGGCCTCTGGACCCGTGTCCGGAACTTCCGGCCGCAGGAGCTCGAAGACCTCCTGACCAACAGGGAAGCCGTCCGGATCCTGCTGATGCGCGGCACGATCCACCTGGTCAGCGCTCGGGACGCGCTCGGACTCCGGCCCCACACCCAGCTCAGGCTCGACCGCGAGCTGCAGAGCGGACCCTTCGCGAGCCGGCTGAGAGGACTCGACCTCGACGAGGTCGCCGAAGCCGGCCGCAAGATCCTCGAAGACACCCCGCAGGGCACCGCGGAGGCCGGCAAGCAGCTCAAGGAACGCTGGCCGGACCGCGAGCACACCGTCCTCGGCAACGCCCTGCGCAACAAGCTCGCGCTCGTCCAGCTCCCGCCGCGCGGCCTGTGGCACAAGAGCGGCCGCGCGGTCTGCACGACCGTCGAGAACTGGCTCGGGCAGCCACAGCAGGCGATGCCCAGGGAAGAGCTGGTCCTGCGCTATCTCAAGGCGTTCGGGCCGTCGACCGTGATGGACGCCCAGCAGTGGTCCGGTCTCACCAAGCTCGGGGAAGTGTTCGAAGGCCTGCGGCCCCAGCTCGTGACCTTCCGCAACGATGCCGGCAAGGAGCTCTTCGACCTGCCGGAGGCACCCCGGCCGCACCCGGACACGCCGGTCCCCGTGCGGCTTCTGCCCGAGTTCGACAACATCCTGCTGGCACACGCCGACCGCCGCAGGGTCATCGCGGACGACCGCCTGGGCGTGGTCGTCGGCGGCAAGCCCACGGTCCTCGTCGACGGCTACGTCGTCGCGACGTGGTCTGTCGACAAGCAGAAGAACATCACCGTCGACTACATCGACAAGCTGCCGTCGAGCAGGCAGAAGGCGGTCGCCGAGGAATGCGACCGCCTTCGGGCCTGGATCAGGACGTGAAGTCCCGCAACGGCTTCCACCAGGCGGGGTGGTCGCGGTACCAGGCGACGGTGTCCGCCAGTCCCTGCTCGAACGACACCAGCGGCTCGTAACCGAGCTCGGACCGGATCTTCGTATCGTTCAGCGCGTACCGCTGGTCGTGCCCCAGCCGGTCGGCCACCCGCTTGACCAGCGCGGGTCCCGCGCTGCACAGGTCCAGCAGGGCGTGCGTGATCTGCAGGTTGGTGCGCTCGTTGCCGCCGCCGACGTTGTAGATCTCGCCGGCCCGTCCCGACGTGAGCACCAGCTGAATCGCACGGCAGTGGTCGGACACGTGCAGCCACTCCCGCACGTTCGACCCGTCCCCGTACAACGGCACCTGAAGACCGTTGAACAGGTTCGTGATGAACAACGGGATCAGCTTCTCCGGATGCTGGTACGGCCCGTAGTTGTTGGAGCAGCGCGTGATCGACACGTCCATCCCGTGCGTCCGCCAGTACGCGCGGGCGATCAGGTCACTGGACGCCTTCGAGGCGGCATACGGAGAGTTCGGCTGCAACGGCCAGGTCTCCGTCCAGGCGCCCTCGTCGATCGACCCGTACACCTCGTCGGTGGACACGTGCACCACACGGGACACCCCAGCTCGGCGGCAGGCTTCGAGCAACATCTGCGTGCCCATGACGTTGGTGCGCACGAAGTCCGCGGCCGCCGTCAGCGAACGGTCCACATGGGACTCTGCCGCGAAGTGAACCACCGCGTCGTGGCCGGGCAGCAGCTCCAGCAACAGCTCCAGGTCGCAGATGTCGCCTTCCACTAACGACATCCGCGAATGTTCGACGGGCAGGTTCGCGCGGTTCCCCGCGTACGTCAGCTTGTCCAGCACGGTGACATGTGCGTCCTCGTAGCCCGCGTATCCACCGTCGAGCATCGTGCGGACGTAGTGCGAGCCGATGAACCCGGCCGCCCCCGTGACCAGCAGCTTCACGCCGCCACCTCCACATGCGCGTCGTCACCGACGACCAGCCGGTGCTGCTTCGCCGAGCCCACACGGGCCTTGCGCCCGATCAACGATGTTTCGATGCCGGAGACGTTGTGAACGAAGGCACCCGACAGCACGATCGAGTCGGACACCCCGGACTCGGTGATCCGGCAGTCCGCGCCGATCGCCGTGTACGGCCCCACGATCGACTCCTCGACCAGGGTCCCCGCGCCGATGATCGCGGGCCCGACGATGCACGACCGCACGACGCGCGCGCCCTCCTCGACCACGACCTCGCCGATGAGCGAGCTCTCCTCGTCGACGACGCCCTGGATGTCCGTGGTCAGCCTCATCAGCAGCTCGCGGTTGCACTCCAGCACGTCCTCGACCTTCCCGGTGTCCTTCCAGAACCCCGAGTAGATCCGCGCCCGCACGTCGCGCTCGTGGGTCACCAGCCACTGCAACGCGTCGGTGATCTCCAGCTCGCCTCGCCACGACGGCTCGATCGCGTCCACGGCCTGGTGGATCAGCGGGGTGAAGAAGTACACGCCGATCATGGCGAGATCGCTGCGCGGCTCCTGCGGTTTCTCCACCAGCCGCGTCACGCGCGAGTTCTCGTCCACCTCCGCGACACCGAACGCGCGCGGGTCCGGCACCTTGTAGACGACGACCTGTGCGGACGGCCGCACCGCCGCGAACTCGTCCGCGATCTCGGAGATGCCCTCGACGAGCATGTTGTCGCCCAGGTACATCACGAAGTCGTCGTCGCCGAGGAACGGCCGCGCGATCTTCACGCAGTGCGCGAGCCCCAGCGGTGCGTGCTGCGGGATGTACGTGATCGCCACGCCCAGCGCGGACCCGTCGCCCAGCACGTCGGAGATCTCGTGACCGCGATCGCCGACGATGATGCCGATCTCGGTGACCCCGATGTCGCGCAGGTTTCCCACCACGTACTCGAGCACCGGCTTGTTGGCGATCGGGATGAGTTGTTTCGGCATCGAATAACTGAAAGGTCGTAGGCGTGTTCCCGCGCCTCCGGACAGCACCAGGGCTTTCATGGAACGTCTCCTCCACTGACTGTCACGTGGGACCGAGGTTCCCCGCCCGTGGTGGACCGCAACTGGAGAACGGCCTAAACACGAAGAAGGGGCCCTGCGCACAGGGCCCCTTCCGCGAGATGAGAACTACTTCTCAGGCATCGGCATGCCCGACGGCGGCGTCGGAGCGTCGTCGGCACGGCCACCGACCGTGGAGGGCACGTCCTGGGACGCGCGCGGCATCGGCGACCGGGTGGCCGCCGCCTCGTCCTGCATGCGGTTCAGCCAGCCCTCCCACCGCGCCTGCATCGGGCGGACCAGACCGCCGCCCACACCGATGATGATCACGCCGGCGACCGTGCCGAGCACGGCGATCAGCACCGGCATGGTCACCGAGATCGCGATGCCGAGCTGGTTGAGCGCGGCGATGACGCCCAGCGCCATGACGAAGCCGTAGGTGATGTTGCCCATGATCTTCGTGTACGAGCGCTGCCCCAGCGCACCGGTCACGAGACCCTTCAAAGCGGTGCCGATCGCGGACGCGACGATCACGAGCACCATGGCCACGACGATGCGAGGCAGGTACGCGATGACCTCGTTGAGCAGCGTGCTGACCGGGTTCGACGCGCCGAACACGCCGAACGCCAGCTGCAGCGCGATCAGCAGCACGAAGTAGTACACGATCTTGGCGATCAGGCCGGTCGCGTCCATGCGCGACTGCTTCATCGCGTTGTTCAGGCCGGACTTGTCGACGAGCTTCTCGAAGCCGACCCGCTTGAGCAGGAACTGAACGCCCTTGGCGAGCGCCTTGGCGATGAACCAGCCGATGACGAGAACGAGCAGGAAGCCGAGCAGCTTCGGCACGAACGTGGCCACCATCGCCCACGCCTGGCCCAGGCCCTCGGTGATTTGCGAGCCCACGGGCCCTCCTAGAACAAAGTTGCGGTGAGTGAAGATCCGGCCAGTTGATCGTTTCGCGGATCACACCGCTCAGCAACTTCGACACTGTGACACGAAAGGGTGGCTGACGTGGATTTTTGTCTCAATACGGTCCAGAGTGGAACCACCGGTGGGGACCGGGGAGAGGGAAGCGCCCGCCACGCTCCGTGGTGGGCGCTTCCACATTTCCCAGAGAATCCCTACGGCCGGCCGGCGCTCAGGCCGCGACCGTCGAGGTACCCCTGAATCCGATCTTGCGACAACGCCGGCGCGGCGCCGCCCTGTCCGTCCTTCGGCACGTCCGGCCGCGGTTCACCGGTGCACTCCGAACTGCTGCCCGGCAGCGGCCCTTCGATCAGGTACCGGTTGACCTTCTCGTCGACGCACTTGTTGCCGCCGTTGTAGATGCCGTGCTTGCCCTCGTCGACGACGGTGATCAGGTTGTGCCCCAGCCGCTCCGCCATTGCCGGTCCGCTCGCGTACTGGGTCTGCGTGTCACCTTCCGACTGCACGACAACGCCGACCGGATAACCGTTGCGGCCGATCTTCACCGGCGGCTCCGGCGGCGTGAACGAGCGGAACGTGCACGTCATGGGCGCGGCCCGCATGATGCCGAAGCCGAACGGGTAGCGCTCGCGGAACGTGCGCATGTCCTCGTAGTAGACGTGCAGGTCGGTGGGCCAGTCCGACTCGCAGGTGACGGTGTCGAACACGCCGGACCGCAGCTCCTGCAGACCGGTCTTGGCGAGCACCTCCCCCGCCTTGGCGCCCTCGGTGTTCTCCGGCTTCTCCCCCGACCGCAGCTTGATCACGATCGACGCGAGGTCCGACCACAGTGGACGGTAACGCGCACTCACACCGACGGCGCCGTCGAAGGAGGAACGGTTGTGCTCACCGATCGGGGTGCCGTGCAGCTTCGCGGCGACCTTCTCGACCTCGGCGATCACCTCGTCCCGCGACTTGCCCAGCGCGAACTTCTCGTTGCGCTCCCCCACCCACGACGCCCACGCCTCGACACCACGCCGGTACGCCACGGCCTGCTGGCGGAACTGCTCGTGCCAGATCCACTCGGGGTGCACGGCGGAGTCGAGCACGCTGCGGTCGAGCCGGTTCGGGAACAGCGTCCCGTACACCGCGCCCAGGTACGTGCCGTAGGAGTAACCGAGATAGTTGATCTTCTGCTCGCCCAGCACGGCCCGCACGACGTCCATGTCGCGCGCGGTGTTCGCGGTGCTGATGAACTGCCGGATCCCGCCGGCCGACTGCTCCGCTGACCGCTACATCGCCTGGGTCAGCGGAGCGAACGACCACCTCGGCTGAACCAGGAGGATCAGCTCGCGAGGGCCTCACGCAGGAACGCGCT
>NZ_VSRL01000167.1 GCF_012184385.1 Lentzea indica | reverse complement strand
CCGCCGCGAGCCGCACCGGACCGTCGACCGACTCGGCAGGACCGAGCACGCGCGGCAGCAGCACGTCCGCGCGGCCGAGCCCGAGTGAGAGCAGGTCCGGCACGTACTCGTTCGCCACCGAGTCGAAGTACCCGGTGCCCGACGCGTCCGACCGGTCGGTGACCAGGTCGGCGAGATCGCCGGTGCCGCGCAGCCGCCACGTCAGCCAGTCGTGCGGCAAGCAGACGGCGGCGGTGCGCTTGGCGTTGACCGGCTCGTGCTGGGCGAGCCAGCGCAGCTTCGTGATCGTGAACGACGCGACCGGCACCAGCCCGATCCGCTCGGCCCACTGAGCCGCGCCCAGCTCGGCGGTCAGGTCGGCGGCCGCCGCTGCGGACCTCGTGTCGTTCCACAGCAACGCTTCTCGCACGACGTTGCCGTCCTCGTCGAGGCAGACCATGCCGTGCTGCTGACCCGCGACGCTCAACGCCGCGACGTCGTCGAGGCCTCCGGTGTCCGACAGCGCGCTCTGCAGCGCGTCCCACCAGTGCGAAGGGTGCACCTCGGTGCCGTCCGGGTGGGCAGCGCGGCCCTCCCGGACGAGCCTGCCGGTCTCCGCCTCGCGCACCACGACCTTGCACGACTGCGTCGAGGAGTCGACGCCCGCGACGAGCGTCATGTCAGCGCGCCCCGGCGAGGTGCTCGAGCGCGAGCTGGTTCAGCCGCACGAAGCCGAAGCCGCGCTCGCCGGCCTTGTCCGCGTCGAAGCTGTCGTCCTTGATCAGGTCGTCGTAGGACTCACCGGCGTTCAGCGTCGGCTTCTTCAACTCGTCGACACCCGCGATCTGCAGCGCCTCCTGCACCTCGGGGTCCGCGCGGAAGGCGAGCGCGCGTTCCTTGAGGAGCAGGTACGTCCGCATGTTGGCCTTGGCCGAGTCCCAGACGCCCGTGATGTCCTCGGTCCGCGACGGCTTGTAGTCGAAGTGCCGCGGCCCGTCGTACCCGGCGCTCTCCAGCAGGTCGACCAGCGCGAACGCGTTCATCAGGTCGCCGTGCCCGAAGACCAGGTCCTGGTCGTACTTGATGCTGCGCTGCCCGTTGAGGTCGATGTGGAAGAGCTTGTCGTGCCACAGGGCCTGCGCGATGCCGTGCACGAAGTTCAGCCCGGCCATCTGCTCGTGCCCGACCTCGGGGTTGAGCCCCACCAGGTCGGACCGGTCCAGCGTCGTGATGAACGCCAGCGCGTGCCCGATCGTGGGCAGCAGGATGTCGCCGCGCGGCTCGTTCGGCTTCGGCTCGATCGCGAACCGCAGGTCGTAGCCGCGGTCGGTGACGAACTGCGTCAGCAGGTTCATGGCCTCGCGGTACCGGTCGAGCGCCGCACGCACGTCCTTGGCCGTGTCGTACTCGGCGCCCTCACGCCCGCCCCAGAGCACGTAGGTCTTGGCGCCGAGCTCCGCAGCCAGCTCGATGTTGCGCAGCACCTTCCTGAGCGCGAACCGCCGCACCGACCGGTCGTTGCTGGTGAAGCCGCCGTCCTTGAACACGGGGTGGCTGAACAGGTTCGTCGTCACCATCGGGATCACGAGCCCGGTCTCGGCGAGCGCCGTCTTGAGCCTGTCGATCTGCCGCTCGCGGTCCGTCGCCGCGAAGCCGAACAGGTCGTCGTCGTGGAACGACAGCCCGTACGCCCCGAGCTCTGCCAGCCGGTGCACCGCCTCGACGACGTCCAGCTCAGGCCGCGTGGCCTCGCCGAACGGGTCGCGACCCTGCCAGCCCACGGTCCAGAGACCGAAGGAGAACTTGTCCGCGGGAGTGGGCACGCCCATGATCCACCTCATTCGTTCAATGCTTGAACTTAGTGGTGACCGTACGACGCGCGGGCCGTGATCGCAATGTCAGAGCTGGCGCAACTGGTCCGCCTCCTGCTGTGCCTCGAGCCGCTGATAGCTGGACACGCTCATGTCGTCGGCGATCGCCTGGTACGCGTCGGCGGCGTGCCAGACGCCGCGCAGCGTGACCAGCTGGGCGGCGGCGGCCAGGCGGAACTTCGCGGGGAGGGTGGAACACGCCATTTGGTCGAGGAGTCGAACCGCGTCTGTGCTGTCCAGCTCTTCGGCGATCGCCAGCTGTGTTTTACCGTCCAGCTCCTCCTGCACCAGGTACTCCAGGAGCCATCTGGTTTCGATGGTGTCGACGCCGCGCCGCGCCGCGACGGCGGCTTGGACTCGCAGGGTGCCGGGGGCGCTGCGGTCCTTCACGATGCTCTCGTAGGCGCCGTACTTGTAGCCCTCCGACCTGCGCGCCGCCCTCATCCTGTTTTGCATCCCGACCTGGCTTTGGCCGGCGATCCGGGCGTACGCGTCCAGGCCGCGCGACCGCTGCAAGTGCAGCGCCCGGCGTGCGGCTTGCATCTTGTCGTCATCGCTGAACGAGGTCTCGTCAACGAGGTAGTCGTACATATCGAGCCGTTCCAGCAGAGGTAGCCGTTCTGCTGCTCTCAGCCGGAGGTACTCCGTCCTTCGTTCATCCTTCACCACCCTTACGAGCGCTTCCACGCCCTTGGACTCGGAGATCTGCTGGAGGTGCCAGATGCACGAAAGCACCCAGCTATCACCCGGTTGGCAGCAGTCGATCACGTCCTCCATGATCTTGATCGAGCCCTCTGGGTCGGTGACGCTGTTGAGCAGTGCCGCCTCGATCCGTTGTCCCGCTGGGACCTCGTGGTGTTGCGCCGTCTCCAGCAGCAACTTCGGGTCCCGGCCCGCCCTGTGGACCAGGAAGTCGGCGAATTCGTGCCGCTGTGCCGGTGGGATGGTCCGATCGTCCCTGGCGCGCAGGAGCTTTCCGGTCGTCGGTGCCAGAGACCCCTCGGGGCTCGCCGTGGCCGTGAACGCGCGCCACAGCTCGAAACCGAAGGCCTCGTCGTGACCAGCGGCGATGTTGATCGCGGCGATCCGGGTGTCGTCGCTGGTGGAGGAATGCAGGCCGATACGGGCGAGCAGTTCGAGCCCGCGGTCGGTGTCGTGG
This sequence comes from Lentzea indica, assembly GCF_012184385.1. Lineage (GTDB taxonomy): Bacteria > Actinomycetota > Actinomycetes > Mycobacteriales > Pseudonocardiaceae > Lentzea > Lentzea indica. Next base: position 16,100 of record NZ_VSRL01000167.1, on the reverse strand, counting down.
CTCAGCACGATCTCGGAACCCTGCAGACGGAGTGTGGGTTCGTGGGCCTCGGTGGCTAGCTCGGAGAAGATCCGCACGCTCAGCTCGACGTCGATGTCCGCGAGCAGCTTGTCCACACCGTTGCGGTCGATACGCCTGATCTCCGGGTCGAGCAGGTAGGTGACCACGGACTCCGCGTTTTCGTACGGGTCCATACCGATCAGGTACCGGATGGTCTCGAACCGCCGGTTCGGGGTGTGCCGCCCCGGCCGCGCCACCATCGACCTGAGCACCTTGGTCGTGGCCCCGGCGTCGATCTCGTGCAGCCACTGGACGTGCTGGAGCCATTCCTTGCCTGTCGACGCCGACCGCACCGTGCGGGCGAGCAGCCGGACCGCCCGGCGCAGCATCTTGCCGTCGACCTCCGCCCCGTGCCGGACGAGTGCCGCGACAAAACCGATGTGCTGGCTGCGGAAAGGCGGCCACATCATGCGCCGCAGCTGACTCCGGACGTCTGTGCCCGCCTCGGTCAGCTGTGCTGCCAGGAACACCTTCATCCCGAGATCGGGCCATTCCCACCTGGCGCCGAACCTGGGCTCCAGCAGCCGTGCGGGCTCCGGATGGGTGGCCATGACGTGGCACGCGGCCAGGTACTCCTCGATCGTGCGGTGCCGGAAGACGAGCCCTTTCCCGCGTGACAGACCAGTCCGCTCAGACGCAGTGCCTCGGCGACGGCCTCGCGCGCCGTGTCCGGGTGTCGTGCCGCTGCGGACTCCAGAACGTCCGGCCGCGGGCTGATCGTGACCAGGTCGTGGGCGACCGCGCACAGCAACGGTTCGAGCCGGTCACGCAGCCCGGCGACGGCCTGTTCGGCGGTCACTCCGGACCGGGCCTGCCACTGCCGCAGCCGGGCACCGATGTCGTGCTGGGACAGCTTGGACAGCTGCCACTCGACGAACCGCCGGTACAGCTCGGTCTGGTCACGGGGGAGCTCGGCGTCCGGGCTCGAGCAGTGCAGGGCGCACACCATGGTCGCGATCAGCGGCACGTAGACCAGCTCGTCGAGCTTGGAGTGGCGCAGCCGGGCAACCAGGTCGGCGGCTTCCGAGGCCGGTCTGCGCTGCCCGCCGAGCCAGGTCGAGACGAACCGGTCGAGGTCCTCGTCGTCGAACGGCGTGAGGACGTAGGTGGGACACCGGTCCTCGTCGAGCCGCGCGATGTCGGCGGGGCCGAGGTGCCGGCTGGTGAGGGCGATGCGGTACTTGGGGACCTTGCGGAACTGCCGGATCCGGCGCAGGACCGCCGTGCGCTGGGCGGGGTCCACGACCTCGTCGAGACCGTCGACGAGGATCAGCCACCGGACGCCGGGCAGCGGCTCGTCGCCGAACAGGCCGACCAGGTGCGGCCGGGCCAGGTCCAGGTCGGGCTGGACGCCGTCGGCGAGCACCTCGGGCAACAGCCTGCCGCGGCTGAAGGCGTTCGCGGTGATGGGAACCGGGACCACCGTGCCCGTGCCGTGCTCCAGCCACATGGCCGCGGACTGCGCGGCATAGTGCCGAACCAGACTGGACTTGCCGGCACCGGGCTCGGCGATGATCTGGGAGTTGGGGTGGTCGGTGAGCAACTGGTCGGCGTCGATCCTGTCCGGCAGCCCGGACTCCTCGTCGTCCGCGCTGTTCTCCGCCAGGCGTTCCAGATAGATGGTGCGCAGGTCCGGAGCCACGTCCCCGGCTCGCTCGTACTCGTGCTGTTCGCCGAGCAGTCGCACCGCGCGGAGGTACCGGCGCAACACGGGCCGCAGATGCCTCCACCCGCCCGCGGCGATCTGATCGGAATCCAGGAGGTCGAGCCAGCGCTGGTCCGGTGTGAGGGCGAGCCCCGGTATCGGTGTGGTCCTGTCCGGTCCGACGACGATGGCGCAGACCGCACCCGTCAGCTGGTTCAGCACGGGGGAGCCGGGTACGCGTTCCAGGACGGTGGAGAAGGGCTCGGCAGCCTGCTTCGCGCCCACGCAGGCGAACAGCTCGTCGTCGGGAACACGCTCGACGAGAACGAGTTCGGGGTTGTCCGGCAACGGATCCGCGTTCGGCACGAGTGCCGCGAGGGTCAGCACGAGGTTTGTGCTGACGCGCACCCCCAGTCCCGTGCCGGCGGGTGAGGTGAAGCGCACTGTCACGTCGTTGAGCGCCCTGGTCAGCCGATCCGGGCTCGTGGTGATCGGCGGGCATCGCGTGATCGTGATCGTCCCGGCCTGGACGGCCAGTCCGTGCACGATGCCGCGGATCTCGTTGTGGACCACTCGAAGCACGGTAGGTGCCGCGGCAGTGCAGGCAAGCTGCCGAACGGGTAAATCGCTGTCGCGACCACCCCGCCGTGCGTACACTCCACGATCAACATCACTGAGCGACGAGAGGGGACCGGCCGTGCGTACCGCCGTCTTCCTCCCGTCCCGTTTCGACGTGATCCTCGTGTCTCCGCACCCCGGCTGCCCGCTGCGCGCCGGGTACCGGAGTGTCTGACGACCCCGCCTGAGGGTGTCGTCGGCTCATCGCGCTGACCTGTAGTCCTTTCACACCGAAAAGGCACTGAGCCATGCGCACGATCACGTTGAACGCCGTCCGCAACCTGGGCATCCTCGCCCACGTCGACGCGGGCAAGACCACACTCACCGAACGCGTCCTGTTCGCCACCGGCACCACCTACAAGCGCGGCGAGGTCCACGACGGCACGACCGTCACGGACTTCGACCCGCAGGAGCGCGACCGCGGCATCACGATCTTCGCCGCGGCCGTCAGCTGCACGTGGGACGGCCATCGCGTCAACCTCATCGACACGCCTGGGCACGTCGACTTCTCCGACGAGGTCGAACGGTCGCTGCGGGTGCTGGACGGAGCCGTCGCGGTGTTCGACGGTGTCGCGGGCGTCGAGCCGCAGAGCGAGTCGGTGTGGCGGCAGGCGGATCGGCACGGCGTGCCGCGGATCGCGTTCGTCAACAAGCTCGACCGGGCGGGCGCGGACCTCGACACGGCTGTGGAGTCACTGAGGACGCGTCTGCACACCGTGCCGCTCGTGGTGCAGCTGCCGATCGGTGCCGAGGACGGGTTCGTCGGCGTCGTCGACCTGGTGCGCATGGTCGCGCTGACCTGGGACGGCGAGTTCACGGAAGGACCCGTACCGGAAACACTGCTGGCAGAGGCACAACGGCGTCGTCGCCTCCTGGAGGAGACGGTGGCGGAGCTGCATCCGGAAGCATTGGAGGAGTTCTTCGCTCAGGGCTTGTCCGAGCAGACGCTCAGGAACGCTCTGAGGGAACTGACCCACCAGGGCGCCGGAACCGTTGTGCTGTGCGGTTCGGCGTACCGGAACCGGGGCATCGAACCGTTGCTGGACGCGGTGATCGCGTACCTTCCGTCCCCTGTGGACGTTCCACCGGTGCGCGGTGTCGACGGCGAGGAGCGGCCGGCGGATCCGGACGCGCCGTTCGCGGCGTTGGTGTTCAAGGTGAACGCCACCGCCACCGGACGGTTGACGTACGTGCGCGTCTACTCCGGCACACTCCACAAAGGAGAGACGGTGCTGGTGGCGGGACGGGCCGAGCGCATCGGCCGGATCCTGCGCGTCCAGGCCGATCGGCACACGCCGGTCGACCAGGCGGTCGCGGGTGACATCGTGGCCGTGGTCGGGCTGAAGTCGGCTCGCACCGGGGCGACCCTGTGCGCGCCAACGGCTCCGTTGCTGCTGGAACCGCCGGTGTCGGCTGAACCCGTTGTGTCGGTGGCGGTCGAGCCGCGGACCAGCGCGGACAACGCGAGGCTGACGGAGGCACTGGCGCACCTGGTCGACGAGGACCCGTCCCTGCAGGTCAGGACGGACCCGGAGACCGGCCAGACGGTGTTGTCGGGCTTGGGTGAGCTGCACCTGGAGGTCGCGGTGGAGAAGGCGCGCACGAACCACCGCATCGAGATCACCATGGGACGGCCTCGCGTCTCCTACCGCGAGACAGTCGGCAGCGGTGTCACGGGATTCGTCTACCGGCACGTGAAGCAGGACGGAGGTGCGGGACAGTTCGCTCACGTCGTCATCGACACCGAGCCGCTGGAGACCGGCTTCGAGTTCCGTTCGGCGGTCACCGGCGGGCGCGTGCCGCAGGAGTTCGTCCGCGCTGTCGAACAGGGCTGCCGGGACGCGCTGGCCGAAGGGCCGCTCGGACACCCGGTGACGGGACTGCGGGTCACGCTGACCGACGGGTCCACGCACGTCAAGGACTCGTCGGAGATGGCGTTCCGCACGGCCGGTCGTCTCGGCCTGCGCGAGGCACTGAAGGCCGGGGCGATGACGCTGCTCGAACCGATCGCCGAGGTCACGGTCACCGTGCCGGAGACCTGCCTCGGTGGCGTGCTCGGTGACCTGGCAGCGCGTCGCGGCCGGATCCTCGGCACGGTCGCGAGGACCGGCACGACGGTGGTGACGGCGAGTGTGCCGTTGGCGGAGATGTTCGGTTACGTGACGAGGTTGCGCAGCCGGACACAAGGCCGTGGCACGTTCACCAGCCGCCCGACCGGCTACGCGCCGGCATAGGGAACGCAGGCCCGTCCTGGTGCGGGACGGGCCTGTGCCATGCTCGGCAGGGTGTCGACCTTGAGCGTCATGTCGTTCAACCTGCGGTACGCCTCGGACGTCGAGCCGAACTCGTGGGCGGTCAGACGCCCGGTGATGGCCAAGCTCCTGATGAGCGAGCTACCCGCGGTGCTGGGCACGCAGGAGGGTCTCTACGGGCAGGTGCTGGACATCGCGCACGACCTGCCGGACCACTACGACTGGATCGGGCTGGGCAGGGCGGGCGGCAGCCACGACGAGTTCATGGCGATCTTCTTCGACACGCTCCGGCTGGAGCCGCTCGAGTTCGACCACCACTGGCTGTCCGCGACACCGAACGTCGTGGGCTCGAGGTCGTGGGGCAACATCGCCATCCGCATGGTCACGTGGATCCGGTTCGCCGACCGGGTGACGGGCAAGCAGTTCGTGGTCGTGAACACCCACTTCGACAACGAGTCGGAGAACTCCCGCGTGCGCAGCGCCGAGTACGTGTGCGACCGTCTCCGGGCGCAGGCGTTGCCGATCGTGCTCACCGGTGACTTCAACGCCGCGGCCACCGCGTCACCCACGTACGAGATCCTGACGAGCGGGCTGACCGACTCGTGGCTCGCCGGCCCGCAGACCACGCCGGCGTACGGGACGTTCCACGGGTACGGCCCGTTGGTGCCGAACGGTCCGCGCATCGACTGGATCCTCACCCGTGGTGTCACGGTCGAGGCCGCGGCGATCAACACCTACCGGCGGGACGGCCAGTACCCGTCTGACCACCTGCCCGTGCAGGCGTCCATCAGGTTCTAGGCGCCCACTCCGGTGGCAGGTCGTGGGAACAGGCGGGTGCGCCGCCCGCGCGTGCGCGCCGCAGGTCCAGGTACGGCCCGGCGATCTGCTCCCTGGGCACCGGCCCGAGCGCCGTGATGGCGTCACCCGCGGCCAGCACCTGGCGCCGCATGTGTTCGTGGTCGACGGCGTCGGCGCCGAACGACGGTGCCCAGAGCGTCCACGGCCCGGAGATCATCGCCATCGTCGGGATCAGGTGCGAGTGGAAGTGCGTGCCGATGCCACCGAACGAGCACTGCGGCGGTGCCCGGCCGGGCACCGGGGCATCGTTGCCCGGCAGGACGAACGTGCGGTCCACCGCTCGTCCGGCCAGTGCCGTGGAGGCGGCTTGACCGAGCACGGGACTGCCGGCGAACCAGCCTGAGGGCTCCGCCGCGCCGGTCGGTCGCAGGGAACCCGCGCTGGGCAGGAACTCCCGCGTGCCGAGGTGTTCCAGGACGAACGCGAACGCGACGGAACCCGAGTCGTACTCGGCGTCTAGCGCGCGGGCGCGGAACTCGCTGCCTTCCGCCGGGCGGTGCAGGTGACCGGTCGCGAAGACGAACTCGATCGTGCGCGGCCGGCAGCGCAGGGGGAGACGGGCGAAGTGCCCGGCCAGGGCGAGGAGGGCGACGGTTCCGTTCTCCTGCACCCATCCCACGCCGTCGGTGTTGGTGTCGATGACGATCCGCTCGCTGCTCAGTCCGGGCAGCGTGGCGATCAGCGACCGCGTGACGGCGGGGGCGCGCGCGGCCAGGACGCCGATGGTGGTCCGCGTGCCGACCTTCAGCTTGAGGGCCGCGTCGGCGCCGACGAACACGCCCGGCACGCGGTAGTGCGTGCCCAGATGCGGATCCCAGTAGCCCTCCACCTGCTTGTGCGGGAAGGGGAAGGCGATGACGACTCCGGCGGCACCGGCGATTCCCGCGTCGACCATGTCGCGGTCCAGCAGGGGTTCGGCGAGATAGCCGCGGTCGACGGCGGGGAAGTCGCGCAGGACGACCTTGCCGCGTGCGTTGGCGGCGGTGATGGGCGTGCCGGCGGGCAGGTGGATCAGCTCGCCGGAGCGCAGACCCGGGGCGGAGTAGGGGATCGCGCCCGCGACCGGCACGACATCGCCGGCTACGAGGAAACCTGGACCTGGTTGCCAGCGCTGGATCGCGAAGCGCTCGGAACGCACGGACATGCCGGGGAGCCGGGAGACGCGGCGTTCCAGCCAGGAGATCAGCCGCTGGTGCGCGGGGCTTCCGGTCGCCCGCAGGCCGAACCCGGCGACGGTGGCGTTCAGGGCGCGCAGTGACGAGGCGGAGGCGAACGACCGGTCGTCGATGGACGTCGGGCAGTCCGGTGAGGCGGCGGCCGGCGTGTCCAGCTGGGCGCAGAAAATCGTTATGACGCTGATGAATCCAAGCCATCTGGCGGGCTGCACGACGCACAGGGTGACCACCGTGAGGCGCGCTCACAATCCGCTGTCCAGGTACAGCCGTCAACCGTGAACGGAAATGGTTCAACCAATTTCCGCTACGGTCCGCGAGATGCGCTTGAATTCGACACTCGGCCGCGTCGCGGTGATCGCGTACGCGCTGATGTTCCTGTTCGGCTCCACGGCGGTCGCGAACGCCTCCCACGGCGGCGAGTGCAGAACTCCGTCCATCGACCGGTTCCAGCAGTGGCTCGCCAGCGGCGAAGGTGCCACCGAGCCGGCGACCGGCAGCATTCTCGTCCCCCAGGGTCGCCACGGTTACACGGCGAAGATCAAGTTTCTCGCCAGTGACTGGGCCGTCATGGTGGTGTGGCTCGGCAACAAGTTCGAGGCGCAGGCCGACCTGTCCAGGTCGGCAGGCTTCTGGATGACCTACCGCGCCACCGATGATCTCTACATCCAGCTGCGGCCCGCTTCGTTCTGGAGCGGCGGCGACAAGTGGGTCACGAAGGTGCCGTCCACTCGGGGCAAACTCGTCAAGAGGTTCTTCAGCTTCCATCCTGACAAGTGGACAACTTTGCCCGAGCTGGGCAAGCCGGCCTATCCACTGTCGGAGGCACTCGACGACGCCCGTGGCCTGGTGTTCGTCGGCAAGACGCCGAACGACCTGGAGTTCCGCGGTCTGCGCGTCGACGGCTATCGGCCACCGTGCGTTTACTGACAGCCGCCACGCCGACCCGGTAGCTTCCGCCAGCGTGAGAGCGCTCTCGATCTGCCTGGCCGCTGTCCTCACCGCCGCGCTGGCGACTCCCGCGAGCGCGGTGGCGAGGGAGACACGAGGTACGTCGACCCGTTGATCGGCTCGGCGGGCGGCGGCAACACCTATCCGGGTGCCGTCCGTCCGTTCGGGATGATCTCGTGGAGCCCGACGTCGACCCGAGGCGACCAGACGAACACGGGCGCCGCCAACGGTTACGCCTCGACGCCACGAGAGTGCGCGGCTTCAGCCTCACGCACGTCAACGGCGCGGGCTGCCATCCCGGCGCCGCGGGCGACGTGCCGATCATGCCGCACATCGGCGACATCACGTCGTCGCCGACCGCGGACACGAAGGACCAGATCTACGCCAGCGACTTCGCGCACGCCGACGAGATCGCCGAGCCCGGCCGCTACCGGGTGGGCCTGAAGTCCGGTGCCACGGCGGACCTGTCCGTCACGACGCGTGCGGGCATCGGTGAGTTCACCTTTCCTGCCACGGGTTCACTGCTGTTCCGGGCCTCGAACTCGCTCAACGGCAGCGAGGACGCCGAGATCACCATCGACCCGGCCGGCAACACCGTCTCGGGCTCGGTGCTCACCGGCGCGTTCTGCGGCCGGCGCGCGAACGGCGGCGTGAACAACCAGAAAACCTACTACCGCTTGTACTTCACGGCCTCGTTCGACAGTCCGATCGCGGCCTACGGCACCTGGGTCAACAGCGAGCTCAGGCCGGGCACGACGTCCGCGACCGGCGGCGAGGGCTACCTGACCGGAAGTGCCCGCGCCGGCAAGGGTTCCGGCGGCTACGCGTCCTTTGCGGACAGCAGCGTGCGGATGCGGGTCGGCATCTCCTACACGAGCCTCGACGCGGCCAAACGCAACCTTGCTGCGGAGATCCCTCCTCGCGCGACCGTTGCCGAGGTCGCTCGAGAAGCCAAGAAGGCCTGGGCGAAGCAGCTCCGCGCGGTCGAGGTCGACGGCGGGACCATCGACGAGCGGACGATCTTCCACACCGCGCTCTACCACGCGTTCCTGCAGCCGAACGTAACCAGCGACGTCGAGGGAACCTATCTCGGTTCCGACAGGAAGATCCACCGGCTCGCGCCAGGCCAGAAGGTCCAGTACGGGAACTTCTCCGGCTGGGACCAGTACCGTGCCCACACACAGCTCCTGGCGCTGCTGGAACCACGCGTGGCGAGCGACTACGCCCAGTCGTTGCTGAACCTCGCCCGCCAGAACGGCGGTGTCTGGGACCGCTGGGTCCACGTCAACGGTCCGACGCACGTCATGACCGGTGACCCGTCCGCACCGGCCGTCGCGGGCATGTACGCCATGGGCGCCAAGGACTTCGACGTGCGCGGGGCGTTCGACTCGTTGCTGCGCCAGGCCACCGTCCCGCACCCGGACGGCCTGTCCGACAAGGGCTGTCCCGGCCAGTGCGAGGGTCAACGGCCGAACCTCGCCGAGTACCTGCGCCTCGGCTACGCCCCGCACGACATGTGCCACTGCTGGGGCGGCGCCGCCGAGACGCTGGAGGACGCCGTCGCCGACCACGCGCTCGCGGACCTGGCCAGGCGACTCGGCCGTCCCACTGAGGAACTGCGGAAGCGCGCGGGCTGGTGGCGCAACACCTTCAACCCGGCGACCGGCCACCAGCAGGCGCGCAAGGCGGACGGCAGCTGGGTGACGCCGTTCAACCCGGCCTCCGACCAGGGTTTCGCGCAGGGCAGCAGCGCCACCTACACGTGGATGGTGCCGCACGACGCGTCAGGCTTGGCCGACGCCATGGGTGGCGCGGACGCGGCCGCGGGCAGGCTCGACGCGTTCTTCCACCGCGCGGACGGATCCTGGGCCACCGGCGGCGACCCGCTGCGGTACGACCCGACGAACGAGCCCGGCATCCACACGCCGTGGCTGTACAACGAGTTCGGCCGGCCGCACCAGACCCAGGAAACCGTGCGGGCGATGGCGAAACTGGTCTACCGCACGGGTCCGTCCGGCCTGCCGGGCAACGACGACCTCGGCACGATGTCCGCCTGGTACGTCTTCGCCGCGCTCGGCCTGTACCCGAGAACGCCGAGCAGCGCCGAACTGCACGTGTCGAGCCCGATGTTCCCCAAGGCCCGGATTCCCGGACGCCACATCACGATCCTGGCGCCCGGTGCCCCGGACATCTACGTGCAGAGCGTGCGGTGGAACGGTCGTGAGGTGAACCAGCCGTGGCTGCCGGAGACCTTCGTGCAGCGCGGCGGCGTCCTGCGCGTCGACCTGAGTGGAGAACCCTCGCAGCGATGAGCGCCTGCCGTGCGGCGCGTGTTTGCGCCGGCCGTCCCGGGAAACCAGGCGGCAAACGGGAGGAGAAGAACGTGAAGGCTGTTGTGTGGCACGGCAAGGGAGACGTCCGGCTGGACGAGGTGGACGACCCGCGCGTTCAGGAACCGACGGACGCGGTCATCCGGATCACCCGCAGCGCGATCTGCGGCACGGACCTGCACATGGTGCGCGGCACGATGCCGGACATGGTCGAGGGCACGGCTCTCGGGCACGAGGCGGTCGGCGTCGTCGAAGAGGTCGGCGCCGCGGTGCGGGGGTTCACTCCCGGCGACCGCGTCGTGGTGACGTCGACGATCGGGTGTGGCACGTGTTCCTACTGCCGTGCGGGGTATTTCGCCCAGTGCGACACCGCCAACCCGAACGGACCGGCTGCCGGCACGTGCTTCTTCGGTGGCCCCAGGTCGACAGGCCCGATCAACGGGTTGCAGGCCGAGTACGCGCGGATTCCGCACGCCATGATGACGTTGGTGCGGGTTCCGGACGGGGTGAGCGACGACCAGGCGATCCTGCTCTCCGACATCTTCCCGACCGCGTGGTTCGGCGCCCGCCTCGCCGAGGTCGGTTCCGGCGACACCGTGCTGGTGCTGGGCGCGGGCGTGGTCGGGCAGTTCGCGATCGTGTCGGCCAAACGGCAGGGTGCCGGTCGGGTGATCGTCGTCGACGGCATCGCGTCCAGGTTGGAGAAGGCCCGCGCGCAGAACGCGGAGACCGTGAACTTCAACGAGGAGGATCCCGTTGAGGTGGTGCGGGAACTGACCGGCGGGATCGGACCGGACCGCGTGATCGAGGCCGTGGGAGTCGACGCGGAGCAGCCAGGATCGCGGACGGACGAGCAGTGGAAACCGGGCGACGCGCCGCGCCTCGCGCTGGACTGGGCCGTCGAACTGGTCGCGAAGGCCGGCTCGATCGGGATCATCGGCGTGTACCCGCCGGGGTTCGACCAGTTCCCGATCGGCACGGCGATGAACAAGAACCTGACGCTGCGCATGGGCAACTGCAACCACCGCCGTTACCTGCCGCGTCTGCTGGACCTCGTGCTGACCGGGTCGGTGGACCCGACGGCGTTCATCACCCGGCACGAGAAGCCCACTTCGGCGATCGACGCGTACAGGTCGTTCGATCTCCGCGAGGACGGGTGGCTGAAGACCGTCCTCGACGTCGCCTGAGCGCCGGCCCCGTTTGCCCGGCACTTCGCCGGGTAGCCGCAGACCGTGAGGATTCTGGTGCTGCGGGCGCTCGGGCTGGGTGACCTGCTGACGGCGGTGCCCGCGTTGCGCGGGTTGCGGGCGGCGTTTCCGGGGGCGGAGATCACGCTGGCGGCGCCGGGGTGGCTCGCGGACGCGGTGGCGCGGATCGACGCCGTCGACCGGTTGCTGCCGACGGAGGAGCTGGCGCCGATCGCCTTCGAGGATCCCGATCTCGCGGTCAACCTGCATGGGAAGGGGCCGCAGAGCGTGCGGAGGCTGATGGCCACCCGGCCGCGGCGGCTGATCACGTGCGAGGGATGGCAGGCGGATCGGCACGAGGTGCTCCGGTGGTGCGATCTGCTGGAACAGCACGGCATCCGGTGCGATCCCGACGACTTCCGGTTGCCCCCTGCCGGGCACAGGACCGACCGGATCGTGATCCATCCCGGTGCGAGCACCGGTGCGCGGAGGTGGCCGGTGGAGAGGTACGCGGCTGTCGCGAAGGCACTCGGCCCTTCGGTGGTCGTCACCGCGGGACCTGCAGAACACGACCTGGCCCGCCGGATCACCCCGGACCCCGTGACCGGCACCCTCGCCGAGCTCATGGACCTGGTCGCCACCGCCCGGCTCGTCATCAGCGGCGACACCGGGGTCGCGCACGTCGCCACCGCTTACCGGACGCCGTCGGTCCTGCTGTTCGGACCGGTGTCCCCGGACCTCTGGGGCCCGCGCCGTGGTCCGCACCGGGTGCTCTGGCACGGCTGGAGCGGCGACACGTTCGCCGAAGAACCGGATCCCGGCCTGCTGCGGATCACGGTGGAGGAAGTCCTCGACGCGGCAGAAGGTGTGCGGCGCGACCCGAGCGACTTGGCGCGAGCCACGTCGGTCTGATCAGGACCGGCCGTGGGGAACGCCGAGGTGGACCACCTTGGTCGTGGTCATCTCGTCGAGCAGTTCGGGGCCGTAACCGAACCCGGTGCCGGACGCGCCACGGGGCTGAGCGGCGCCACCGGGTGCGCCACCGAACACGGCGTTGATCTTCACCGTGCCGACCGGCAACGCCCGCCATGCACGCTGGGCGTGCTCCATCGAGCTGGTCAGCACGGTGGCGGCCAGGCCGTAGTCGCCGGAACAGGCCTCTGCCAGTCCCTCGTCGAACGACGACACCAGCTGCACGGGCGCGACCGGCCCGAACGTCTCCTCGCACATGATCCGCATCGCCCCGGAACAGTCCGCCAGCACCGTCGCCGGGTAGAAGGCGCCACGGCCCGACGGGATCTCACCGCCGACCAGCGCCCGCGCACCCGCCGTGATCGCGTCGGCCACCTGGTCGTGCACGAAGTCGCGATGCCGGGTGTCCACCAACGGCTGCGGATCGGCGTTCCACTCACGTGCCTGAGCGCACAACGCTTCCAGGAACGCCGGGGCGATCGCCTTGTGCAGGTAGATCCGTTCGACCGAGGTGCACAGCTGGCCCGCGTTGGTGAACGCCCCCAGCGCCGCCTGCGACGCCGCCCACGACGGGTCCACGTCGTCGTCGATCAGCAGCGGGTCGTTGCCTCCGTTCTCCAGCAACAGTTTCGCGGAGGAAGCCCGCGCGATCGCACGACCTGTCGCGGTGCTGCCGACATGCGCGACGACGTCGACCTCGGAGGAACGCACCAGCGCTTCGCCGACCTCGCCGTCGCCGACCAACGTCTGCAGCACTCCGTCGGGGAAGCACGGCCGAAGCACCGTGGCGAGCAGCAGACCGGTGTGAGGGCAGCGTTCGCTCGGCTTGTGCACCACGACGTTTCCCGTGACCAGAGCGGCTCCCAGCAGACCGCACGCCACGGCGACCGGGTCGTTCCAGGGCGTCAACGCCACGACGACGCCGCGTGGCTCGGGAACCATGAAGTCGACCGCGGAGCCGAGCAACGACCGTCCACGATGGACAGGACCGAGTTCGGCGTACTGCTCCAACGTCGCAGCGCCCGCCAGCACGCCGTCCCTCGCGGACGCGTACGGGCGTCCTGTCTCGGTCTCAACGACCGTCGCCATGTCGCTCGCCCGTTCTCGCAACGACGCAGCCGCCGCCCTGACCGCCGCGCCACGCTCGGACGCAGAGGTGGCGGCCCACGCCGGTTGAGCGGAACGGGCGGCTGACAACGAGGCGGAAACGTCAGACGTGGTGGCGGCGGGGAGCCAGCCGATCAGTTGGTCGTCGCGGGGGCTGTGGACGTCGATGGCGTGCATGGCGGTCATGCCACGCGGGTACCCATCGGCGCAGGTCGAAACCATGGAGGAGCCATGCCCGGACGCCAGGAACTGCCCAGCACGGTGGCCCGTTCGCCGAAGAAGGCACAGCGGACGTGGATCAAGGCGCACGACTCGGCCGTCGAGACCTACGGCGAAGGTGAACGCGCACATCGCACCGCCTTCTCTGCGCTCAAGCACAGCTTCGAGAAGGTCGGCGACCACTGGGAACCCAAGGACGAGATGGGGCCGTCCGACGAGCAGGCGGAACGCAGCACACCGGCCCAGGGCGAGACCGCTGGTGGTGTGGACGCGAACGCCAGCAAGCAGCACCTTTACGACATCGCGAAGCGCCTGAAGATCGAGGGCCGGTCGCACATGACCAAGGACGAGCTCGTCGACGCGATCGACAAGGCGAACAACCGCGAGACCGCGCGAGCCCGATCGTGAAGGTCGTCGTCACGGGCGCGAGCGGCAACGTCGGCACCGCCCTGCTGCGCAGGCTCGCCGACGAGCCGGACATCGAGGTGCACGGCATCTCCCGCCGTCCACCAGCGGACGCGCCGCCCTACCGCGGCGTGGCCTGGACACCCGTCGAGATCGGCAGGCCCGGCGCGGAGGAGCTGCTCGTCCCCGCCTTCGACAAGGCCGACGCGGTCGTGCACCTCGCCTGGCTCATCCAGCCCGCCCGTGACGAACGGCTGATGTACCGGACCAACGTCGCCGGGTCGGCGCAGGTCTTCACCGCGGCGGCCGACGCCGGCGTGCCGCACCTGGTCCACATGTCGTCCGTCGGCGCGTACTCGCCGGGCGGCAAGGACCGCCGCGTGGACGAGTCCTGGCCGGTCAACGGCGTGACAACGTCGTTCTACAGCAGGCAGAAGGCCGCGGTGGAGCACCTGCTGAACGAGTTCGAGACCCGTCTGCTGATCTCACGGCCGCGGCCCGGCCTGATCCTGCAGTCCGACGCCGGGTCCGAGATCCGCGGCTACTTCCTCGGCAGCCTGGTGCCGAAAGCCCTGTTCCGGCACCGGATTCCGGTTCTGCCGCTGCCGCGTGACATGGTGCTGCAGTTCGTCCACACCGACGACGTCGCCGATGCGCTGACCCGCATTCTCCGGCAACGACCGCACGGCGCGGTGAACCTCGCGGCCGAGCCCGTCGTCACTCCCCGTGCACTGGCGGAGGTGCTCGGTGGCCGGCACGTCGCCGTTCCGGGGCGGCTGTTGCGCCTGGTGGCGAACGTGACCTGGCGACTCCGGTTGCAACCGACTCCGCCCGGATGGGTCGACCTCGCCCTCAAATCGCCGCTGCTCGACGCGTCGCGGGCGAGGACGGAACTGGGGTGGCAGCCGCGCTTCGACGCACAGGAGGCTCTCCAGGCACTTGTTCGCGGGATCGCGGAGGGCGACGAGGTGCAGGCCAGCCCGGTGTTGTGAACCGCTTCGCGGAGTAGCGTTTCAAGCCGCCGTTCTCGGCTAAATCCTCCTCTATGGACCAGGCTTTCGACGCGGTGCTGTTCGACCGCGACGGCACGCTCATCCGGGACGTTCCGTACAACGGCGACCCTGGCCGCGTCGCACCGATGCCAGGAGCGCGCGAAGTGCTGCGTGACGTGCGCGCACACGGCCTGCGCACCGGCGTGGTGAGCAACCAGTCGGGGATTGGCAGGGGACTGCTCACCGAAGAGCAGGTCGCCGCGGTGAACGCGCGGGTCGAGGAGCTGCTGGGCCGGTTCGGCACCTGGCAGATCTGCCCGCATCACCCGGACGACGGCTGCGCGTGCCGCAAACCCGCGCCGGGGCTGGTGCTCGCGGCGTGCGAGGCCTTGAACGTCAGTCCTGAACGCACGGTGGTCGTGGGTGACATCGGGGCGGACGTGGTGGCCGCGCAGGCCGCGGGTGCCGTGCCCGTGCTGGTGCCCACCGGGGTGACCAGGCCGGAAGAGGTCGAACGTGCCCCGCGCACCGCCCCTGACCTGCTGGCCGTGCTGGAGATGATCCGATGAGGACCCTCGTGGCACGACTCGACAGCGACGGCGACGTACTGCTCGCCGGCCCCGCGGTCCGTGCGGCCGCGGGGGCCGGCGAGGTGGTCTTCCTGTGCGGGCCGGGCGGCGTCCAGGCGGCGGAGCTGCTGCCCGGTGTCACCCGGATCGTCGAGTGGGAATGTCCGTGGATCGCCAGCCCCGCGCCGGACGTCCGCTCGGTCGACATCGAGGCCGTCACGGCGTTGGTACGCGGTATTCGCGCTGACGTGGCATTGATCCTCACGTCGTTCCACCAAAGCCCGTTGCCACTGGCCCTGGTGCTGCGACTGGCGGGAGTGCCGAGGATCGTGGCGCGATCGACCGACTACCCGGGGTCGCTGCTCGACGTGCGCCTGCGCGACGACCGGGACGTCCCGGAGGCCCAGCGGGCACTGGAGGTCGCGCAGGCAGCCGGATTTCAGCTCCCGCGGGGTGACGACGGCCGGCTGGCCGTGCTCGACCCGCCGAAGACCGAACTGAGCCATCCGTACGTGGTGGTGCACCCCGGTGCGACGGCGCCCGCCCGCACCTGGTCGCCTGACAGGTGGGCGAAGGCCGTGGTCGCGCTGACCGCGGCCGGGTCTCGCGTCGTCGTGACCGGAGGACCGGCCGAGTCCGATCTGACCGAGCACGTCGCGGGCGCGTGCGGAACCGATCTCGGCGGGCGCACCAGCTTCCGCGAGCTGGCCGGTGTCCTGGCGGGTGCCGATGCGGTCGTCGAGGCAACACCGGCCCCGCTCAT